>JBGSWL010000137.1:0-7888 GCA_041752455.1 Roseitalea sp.
GGACGGGCGCGGCGCGTCGGCGGGCGCCGAAGCCTTTGCCGCCATGGCCTCAGCCGGTTCGTCACCGTCTTCGACCTTGAAGGCGCGCGGCGCGCGCGGTTTGCCTGTCGATGTCATTGGAGTTTGTCTCCGATCAGGAACTGCAGCGCCTTGTCGAGGCGGATATGCGGCAGTGACAGGGTCAATCCCTCCGCAGACTGTTCGAGGCGCGGCGGGCGCATCCGGACAAAGTGCTGCACGAGCGCGTTGTCGGAAGCCGCGCCAAGCATGGCATCGGGCCTGTCGGGCAGATCGCCCGGAAAGATCGCCGTTTCGGTCTCGCCGTCGAAGGTGTCGCGGCCGATCATTTCGCCCTTGATCGGCGTGCCGACGACAACCGGCAATATCTCGCCTTTCTGGCGCACAGTGGCCTCGCGGGTCGCGCGAACGGCGGCCAGCGCAATTGTCTTGACCGAAGCACCCGACAGCCCGGCCCGCGTGGTCGCTTTTTCGACAAGGCGGCCAACCAGCGCTTCCAGTTTGTCATGGCTTTCATGGTGCAGATGGTCGGCTTTGGTCGCCGCAATCAGGATGCGGTCGATCCGGCGCTGCCACAACGCGGTCAACAGATTGCCGGCACCGGGGCGGAAACAGGCGAGGATTTCGGTCAGCGCCCGTTCAAGGTCGGCGACGGCCTCGGTGCCGGCATTGATCGCCTGCAGCGCATCGACAAGGACGATCTGCCGGTCAAGCCCGGTGATGTGGTTGCGAAAGAACGGGCGGATGACGAGGTTCTTGTAGGCGCCATAGCGGCGCGCCATCACCGCCTGTATCGAGCCGGGCTTGGCCCGGTCCGACAGATTGACGAGTGGTGCAAAGGTCAGCGCGGGCGAGCCTTCCATGTCGCCGGGCATCAGGAAACGGCCGGGTGGCAGCGTGGACAGCGCCAGCCCGTCGGCGCGGCAGTCGCGAAGGTAATCGCGGAACGCTTCAAACAGTGCACGGATCGCGGGCTCGTCGGCAGGGGCATCCGGGTCGATCGTTTCGGCAAGCGCCAGCCAGGTCTTGGCGACGGTCGAGCGTTGCCCTGCCTTCGCGAGCATCACCGCTTCGCGCGCAAAGGTGTCGTAGTCCTTGGCCAGAAGCGGCAGATCGAGCAGCCATTCGCCGGGGTAATCGATGATGTCGAGATGCAGCCGCCCGGCGGAGAACAGACGATTCCAGCCCGATGCGCTCTCATAGTCGACGGTCAGCCGAACCTGGCTGATCGAGCGGGTTGATTCGGGCCAGACGCGCTTTTCCACCAGATCACGCACATGATCTTCGTAAGCAAAGCGCGGTACCGAATCGTCCGGCTGGTGTTCGAGCCGGGCCTTGGCGATGCGGTTGGAACTGGCCGCATCAAACAGTGGCAGGCGCCCGCCATGCACCAGATTGTGGATCAGCGATGTGATGAAGACCGATTTTCCCGCGCGTGACAGTCCGGTGACGCCAAGCCGGAGGTTCGGCTGGAAGATCGACACGGCACGGCCCGCCGCCGTGTCGAGGGCGATCAGCGCCTCGTCGCCGAGGGTCGTCAGTCGTGCCATGGCGCCGTGTCCCGCGTCTCATCAAGTGTTGCGGATATAGGACCGGCAGCCGTCCGGCGAAAGGGCGCGGTTGTGCTCAGCTTGTGTGGCCGAGATCGGCCGGCGTGATGTAGAACTCCAGCGTGCCCTCTTTGTGCTCGATGCCCGCATGGGGACCGTCAAAGGCAATCACGGCAAGGCCGGCGGTGGCAAAGCCCAGTTGGATCGCATCGACAAGTGCCGGGTCGCCGCGGCGCGCCAGTGCGATCGCCACATCTTCGAGCATCGGATTGTGGCCGACCAGCATCAGGTCGCCGGTGGCGCCACTGGTCGAAGCGACTTCAAGATATCCGGGCGCATCGGTTGCATAGAGATTTTCATCGAAGGTCGGCGTCGCATCGAGATCGGCCGTCTCCAGCAGCGCATCGAGCGTCTGGCGCGCGCGCGCAGCGCCCGAGCAGATGATCCGGTCCGGGTTCAGGCCCCGTTCGCGCATTGCGGCACCGATCGCGTGCGCATCGACGATACCCGACGGCGCAAGGTTGCGATCATAGTCGCGCTGGCCGGGCTCTGCCCATTCAGCCTTGGCATGCCGCAAGAGAAAAAGACGCCCCATTTGAAACTCCAGACCTGAACTTCGCCGCAGGGCATATCGTGCCGCGCGGGGCGGTGCAATCCACAGCACCGCTTCAGGACTGCCGGAATCCTCCCGGCTCACAAGTTCGGGATTGCCCGGAATTCCGTTGATTTGCGCCTTGCCGCGCATGGTCGGCGCGACTATACAGCGGCCAACGTGAAAGCGGGGTCGACCATGTCTGACGAGATCATCATCGCAGGCTACAGGCCAGACGAGAGCGAGCCTTTCATGAGCGAGCGGATGCGGGCGTATTTCCGCGAGAAGCTCGTTGCGTGGAAGAATGAACTCCTGCGCGAGTCGCGCGAGACGCTCGAAAACCTGCAGCTGGAAAATTCAAACCATCCCGATATCGCCGACCGCGCGACATCCGAAACCGATCGCGCGATCGAGTTGCGGGCGCGTGACCGGCAGCGCAAGTTGATCAACAAGATCGACATGGCGATCAAGCGCATCGACGATGGCACCTATGGCTATTGTGAAGAGACCGGCGAGCCGATCGGCGTCAAGCGGCTGGATGCGCGGCCAATCGCAACCCTGTCGCTGGAAGCCCAGGAGCGCCATGAGCGCCGCGAGAAGGTCTACCGCGACGAATGAGCCGTTGACGGACTGAAGCCATCAAAAAAAGCCGCTCTGCAAGGAGCGGCTTTTTTTCGTTGGTTGCATGCCTGTTCAGGCGGTTGTCAGGTGCGGGTGGCCGAAAGCTGGCTGAGCAGTCGCTCCATTTCTTCCTCAAGGCCCGGGTCTGTCTCCGGTTCGTGAGTGGATGCATGCGCCGTATCTGGCCTTTGGCTTTGCGTGCTCTCAGCGGTGCCGGCATCCTTGGCAAAGGCCAGCGCCAGTTCTTCTTCCATGAAGTCGAGGCTCATCGCGTCCATGCCAATGTCGTCCGCGACCGGCTCGATCGGCGCCACCCTTGGCTCACGGCGGACGTCCCCCGCCTCTTGAGGCAGCGTTGCCAATGCCGCTGCGGGCCTCGCTATTGAGGCAACCATGTCCGAGCGGACGGGTGTCGCGGTGCGCTCCATCACGGGCGGCCGAACCATGATCTCGGGCTCCTGCCGCGGCGCGGGTTCGCGTCGTTGTTCCGGCTCACTGCGCCCGACTGGCGTGATGATCTCGAAGTCCTCCGGCACATGCATCTCTTCTGACGACTTTGCGGTGATCTCAGGCTCTGGTCGCACCGATACTTCGGGGAAAGCAGCCGCCGGAGCGGGCTCAGGCGTCCTGACAGGTGTCGGTGCCGGATCGCGCGTAACCACGGTAGCGGCAACCGGTGGTGTTGCTGCTCTCGGCGGCTGCACCGCCGAAACAACATGCGACGGCGCCGGTGCTTGCGGTTGCCTTGGTGCTGAAGGGGCCTGTTGTCCGGGGCTCATTGCGGCGCGTGGCGGCTCGGCTGCTGCCTGTGCCGGTCTTGCCGGCACCGGTTGGCGAACCGTTTCCGGTCTCGCCTGTGGCGGGCGTTCCGGGCGTGGCGCAGGTTCAGGAGCGGAAGGCGGGACTGGTTCCTCCGCTTCGATTTTCGCTGCCCGGCTCTGGCGTTCACCGGACGTCTGGCTGACGACCGCGATGCCGCTTTCAACGACGACATCATTGTGGCCACCAATCAGGATAAGGTGTTCGACGCCATCCCTGCGCACCAGAACCAACCGCCGCTTGTTGTCGACAGCCGTTGCATCAACCACCGCAAGGCGTTGGCGGCGACCCTTGCCGCCGGCGATGAAGACGCCGCTGCGCATCGAGCGAAACAGTGCGAACGCTGCCAGCACGAGCAGGATCGCGACAATCGCAAGTAGAGCCCAAAAAACTGGCCCCGATGACAGGCCGGCAAAGAGCGAGTTGATCATTTCCATGGCACTATCCCGGTTTCTTCCGTCCTAGCTAACAGTTGCTCGCGTGAGTGACAAATTTTTCGGCATCGGGTCTTTCGCGCATGCACACTTTGTGATTCAAGTCGGGCAGGGTCGTGGCGGAGCATTGCGGGACATTGTCGATGGTCAAAACCGCGAAAACGCCAACACGACGCGAAGGTTTTGACGCCTCAGCGATGTCGACCTCCACCCGGCTGATCCTCGTCGGGCTTGTCTCGCTCGGGGTTGCGGGCTTCCTCTTTCTCTATCGCGACGGATTGGACGAAGGCTTTCTGCTGGTCATGCTCGGCCTTCTGGCGATGGTCGGCGTGTTCTATCTTTTTGCTTCGTTGATCGGGCTGGTCGAGTTCGGCCGCGCACGACGCGACGGCGATGTCGTGGACCGCTTCCTGGAAAGCGTGCCGGAAGGCGTCTGCATCACCGACGAGAAGGACGCGATCGTCTATTCCAATGGCGCCTATGCGCGCCTGATCGGTGCGGGCAGCGATGTCGAGTTGCAAACGATGGAGTCGGTTCTTTCACGTCATGATGATGCGGCCAATGCGCTTTACCGGCTGGCCAACAATGCCGCGCGCGGGCTTGATGGCGACGAGGAATTCCGCCTGCTCTCCGGTATCGACGGGCGAACGAGCGAGCCGCGCTGGTATCGCGCCGGTGTGCACATCGTCGGCGGTTCCGGCGCCGGCAAATCGCTCAAGGCGTGGCAGTTGTCGGACATCACCGGCGAGCGCGAAAGCCACGAGCGGTATTTTCTCGAACTGCAAAAGGCCATCGATCACCTTGACCGCGCGCCTGCCGGCTTCTTTGCCGCTGATGCGGGCGGCCAGATCCAGTATGTCAACGCGACGCTTGCCGAATGGCTGGGGCTTGACCTGACAGCCTTCGTGCCGGGCCAATTGTCGATCCAGGACATGGTGGTCGGCGAGGGCGTGTCGCTGTTGCTGGCGGTTCGCGCCGAACCGGGCACGGTGCGTTCCGCGCTGCTCGACGTCGATCTTGCCAAGCGCAATGGCGAGATCCTGCCGGTCCAGATCATGCACCGGGTGCAGACCAGCCGCGACGGGACGCCGGGTCCGATGCGCACCATCGTGCTCAACCGCAATCTTGGCGAGGAGGGGACGCAGGACCTTCGCCTCGCCGAAGTGCGCTTCAACCGCTTCTTCAACTCGACGCCGATGGCGATCGCCGCGCTCGACAATGAGGGGCGGATCCTGCGCACCAACGCGTCGTTTGCCGGGCTGTTCGGACGGCTTGCCGACCGCGAGGCGATCGAGCGCAAGGTGCGCTTCGAGACGATCATCCATGGCCGCGACCGGGACCGGTTCCACAAGGCGTTTGCCGCGGCAAGCGCCAACCTTGCCAAGATCGAACCGTTCGACACGGTGATCGAGGGCGCCGACGGCGAGCGCCACATCCGCGTTTATGTCAATGCGGTCGCCCATCCGGTGCCGGACGGAACGGCAGAGGAAGCGGCCATCGTGCACGCGATGGACACGACCGAGCAGCGCGCGCTGGAAGCGCAGATGGCGCAGAGCCAGAAGATGCAGGCTGTCGGCCAGCTTGCCGGCGGCATTGCGCATGACTTCAACAACGTCCTGACCGCCATCATCATGGCGTCGGACCTCCTGCTGGCCAATCATCGTCCGTCCGACCCGTCGTTCCCGGACATCATGAACATCAAGCAGAATGCCAACCGCGCCGCCTCGCTGGTGCGCCAGCTTCTGGCATTCTCGCGCCGGCAGACGCTGCGGCCGGAAGTCCTCAGCCTCACCGATGTGCTGGCCGACCTTCGCATGCTGCTGTCGCGACTGATCGGCAACGAGATCAAGCTGACCATCGACCATGGCCGCGAACTGTGGCCGGTCAAGGCCGACCTTGGCCAGTTCGAACAGGTGATCGTCAACCTGACGGTGAATGCGCGCGATGCGATGCCCGGCGGCGGGCAACTGGTGATCCGCACCCGCAACATGGCTGCCGACGAGGTTGCCACCTACGGCGCGCGCGGTATCGAGCCGGGCGACCATGTGGCGATCGAGGTCGAGGATAACGGCACCGGGATCGAGCCGGAGATCATCGAAAAGATCTTCGAGCCATTCTTCACCACCAAGGAAGTCGGCAAGGGCACCGGCCTTGGCCTGTCGATGGTCTACGGCATCGTCAAGCAGACCGGCGGCGGCATCTATGCGACGTCGGAAGTCGGCAAGGGCACGACCTTCACCATCCTCTTGCCGCGCCATGTGCCGGACCCTGCGGAAGCTAATGCCCCGCGCATTGCCGCGCCGGTCGAGGATGTTCGCAAGCGCGACCTGTCAGGCACCGCGACCGTACTGCTGGTCGAGGACGAGGATGCGGTGCGCATGGGCGGGATGCGCGCGCTGACATCGCGCGGATACACGGTGCATGAAGCTGCCGACGGCGTCGAGGCGATGGAAATCCTCGGCCAACTCGGCAAGGCGATCGACATCGTGGTCTCGGATGTCGTGATGCCGGAAATGGACGGGCCGACGCTGCTGCGCGAAGTGCGCAAGGATTATCCGGATATCAAGTTCATCTTCGTCTCCGGCTATGCCGAGGACGCGTTTGCGAAAAACCTGCCGGAAGGCGCGCAGTTCGGGTTCCTGCCCAAGCCGTTCTCGCTCAAGCAACTCGTCACCAAGGTCAAGGAGACCCTGGAGGAGGGTTAGTTCGGGGCTGGGCCGGGCTTTGTGAAGCCCGACCGGCTGTTTTCTGCCTCAGCGGCGGTTGCTGCGCACCTTGACCGGCACGGGGCGAAGATCGACCTGGCCAAAGGCGTGCCAATCGAGCGCGCGGCGGGCAAGCGCCCGGGCCTCGGACACAAGCCCGGCTTTCTTGAGCATCTTGGCCTGCTTGATCATCATGGCCGCGAGATCGAATGCGGTATTGGAACGCGTATTCATCGTCTTGCCTCCTGTTGTGTTCTGATCATCTTACGCACCGGCAATGGGATCAGATGATGGCAATCGGCACAAGGGGGCGCGACATAGTGTTCACGATACGGTGACCAACCCGTAACGGACCGTTCAATAGCGGTTGAACTTGCCGCTGTCGATTTCGCGCTGGCGCCGTTCCAGATCGGCCATCGAGACTGAACGGTTGAGATAGGCGCGCTCCATGTCGCGGCGGGCCGGGGCGGGCGCAAAGAGCGTCTTGAAGATGTTCATGGATGTATCCTTTCCATCGTCTGCTTCGTTTCCTTCCAAAATATTGTGCGCTGCAATATGAC
This sequence comes from Roseitalea sp., assembly GCA_041752455.1. Classification (GTDB taxonomy): domain Bacteria; phylum Pseudomonadota; class Alphaproteobacteria; order Rhizobiales; family Rhizobiaceae; genus JBGSWL01. The sequence goes on from JBGSWL010000137.1 coordinate 7,300, forward strand.
GTGCAAGCGCCGATTGCGGGCAGCAGCCATGCGCGTGGTGCATGGGTTGGGGGGGGTGGCTATTGAGTGCAACTCTCCCCCCTTGAGGGGGAGATGTCTGCGCAGCAGACAGAGGGGGGGCAATGCCGCGCCAATCCACCCCCCTCTGCCCTTCGGGCATCTCCCCCTCAAGGGGGGAGAGTGGGCACCATCCCTCACCCTTAGTCATCCCGGACGGCGCAGCCGATCCGGGACCCATGCCGCAACGCCTCGCCAGGACACACGTTCGCCTTCCCGCGCGCATCCGCGCCGGGTTTGAGTGAAGAACTGGAACCACGGGCGGTCGGAGGGACGCTCGATGGGTAGTGTGTGTGCGACCATCCGGCCGCCCGTCCGGCGGGCTTGCGGTTCGCGTGCTGCGGCCTTTTGGCCCCAGGGCTCTTGGCCCCAAGGCTCTGCACCGGGCTGTACGGGGATATCGGCGCTTGCACGCGCCGGTTCCCCTGACCCGGCCGGAGGGCGGCGCCCGTGCAAGTGGGCGTGCCCGAAAGCCGTGACGTCTCCGCCCTTCCGTGGGGGCTCATCACCCAGCAGGATTACCATCTCCCGC
>JBGSWL010000138.1:0-12207 GCA_041752455.1 Roseitalea sp.
GGCGCCAGCAGCTTGTCTGCCTTGCCGAAGCGCCTGGAAGAGCCGGCGGCAAGAAGAAGTCCGGCGCGCATGCTTCAGCCAGCCTTTCCTGCCGCCTGCGCCAGCACCTCGGCCAGCACCGACACAGCCAAGGTGCGCGCATCTCGGGCTGATGGCACAAGTCCGATCGGTCCCTTGATGCGGGCGCGATGCGCCGCGTCAACGCCCATGGCTTCGAGTTCCAGCATGCGGGCATCGCGCGCCCGCTGGCTGCCTTGTGCGCCGATGTAGAATGCATCGGTGGTCACGGCACCGGCAAGAATCGGCGGTTCCCAGTCATGGTCGTGAAAGAACAGGACGATCGCCGTCCACGGGTCGCATGCAACATCAGCCGGTATCGACGCCTTGGCGATGTGACGGGTTTGCGCGCCGCCTATGGCACCAAGTTCAAGCGTCTCATCGTCGGGCGACAGCAGCACCGTCGGATAGCGGGCACCGGCAACAAGGCCGGCAAAGGTTGCTGCTTCCGGCCCCTTGCCGAACACCAGAAACCGGAAGTCCGGCACAAAGCGCACCATGAAGTGCGCCGGATCGGTCGCCGGAACCTCGTCATCGCGCGACACCGAAAGCGCACCGCTCTGGCGGTCGATCACCAGCGTTCCCGGCTTGCGCGCGGCGGAAAGCGCCGAGACTTCGGCAAGCGCGGCGCGGTCCGGGCGCGGCACCAGCAGGATTTCGAGACCCCCGCCACAGGGCAGTCGGATATCCATGAACGGAGAACCGCGCCCGTAGAGCACGGTGCGTGGCTGGCCGTCTGCAAGCGCCTGCCTTGCATGGTCGGCCAGATCGTTCTCGATGCAGCCGGAGGACAAAGTTCCAGTCCGTTCGCCGCCCGCGCTGATCGCCATCACCGCGCCGACCGGGCGATAGGACGGCCCCTCGGTGCGGGTGATGATCGCAAGCACGCCATCTTCAGCGCCGCCTGCAAGGGCAGCGATGGGGTCGCGGTTGGGGCCAAATCCGAAGACGGTGACACTCATGGTCCACGTCATATGTCGCCGCACACCCTTTGCGCAACGGGTGGCTGCGCCGCATGGACAGGCCGCAAGCGACCGCGTTAGAACCATCGTGCCGGAGGGAGACCGGCTTCAGGGAGGATTACCGTGCAGGACTATCCGGCAACGATCGACGATACCCAGGCGCTTTTGTCAGCGCAGAATTACGTTTGCGGACGATCGCTGGCGACGGTTGCCTTTCTCGCGATGCGGCTCGGCAAGCCGTTGTTCCTCGAAGGGGAAGCCGGTGTCGGCAAGACGGAGATCGCAAAGGCGCTTGCCTCTGCACTCGGGCGCAAGCTCATCCGCCTGCAGTGCTTTGAAGGGCTTGATGCCGCGTCGGCGATCTACGAGTGGAACTTTCCGGCGCAGATGATCGCTATCCGCACTGCGGAAGCTTCCGGCGAAACCGACCGCGCGAGGCTGCAGGAGGAGCTTTTCTCCGACGCCTTTTTGATCCGCCGACCATTGCTGCAGGCGCTCGAACCACATGTCGAAGGCCCGCCGATCCTGCTGATCGATGAAGTCGACCGGACCGACGAACCGTTCGAGGCGTTTCTCCTCGAAGCCCTGTCGGACTTCCAGGTGACCATCCCGGAGCTTGGCACGATCCGCGCGGAACATCCGCCGATCGTCATCCTGACCTCGAACCGCACGCGCGAAGTGCATGACGCCTTGAAGCGGCGCTGCCTCTACCACTGGGTCGAGTATCCTTCCTTCGAACGGGAGATGGAGATCCTGCGGGCGCGGGTACCGGAAGCCACCGAAACCCTGTCGCGCGAGATCGTCGCCTATGTGCAGACGCTGCGCGGTGAAGACCTGTTCAAGAACCCCGGCGTTGCCGAAACCATCGACTTGGCGCGCTGCCTGATTGCGCTCGACACGGTGGCGCTGTCGCCGGAGATCATTTCCGACACGCTTGGCGCGGTGCTCAAATACCAGGATGACATTGCCCGGATCGCCGGATCGGAAGCCTCGCGCATTCTCAACGAGGCGCGGAACCGGATCGCCAGAGGCGTTTGACACATGGCTGAGCCGCGCGCCCTTCCGGAAACCAAGGGCATCCTGACCGAGAACATCGTCCATTTCGCGCGGGCGCTGCGCAAGGCCGGTGTCAAGGTCGGCACCAGCCAGGTGCAGGCGGCGATCGAAGCGGTGGAAGCGGCCGGTTTCACCCGCAAGACCGATTTCTACCACACGCTGCGGGCGACGATGATCAATCGCCCCGACCACCTTGATGTCTATCATCAGGTGTTCTCGATGTTCTGGCGTGATCCGGAATATCTCGAACAGATGATCCGGATGATGTCGCCGATGCTTCAGCGGGAAGCGACAGACGAAGAGAAGCGCAAGGATGCTGCCCAACGGCGCGCTTCCGAAGCGCTGACCGACACGCCGCCGCCAACCTCTGATGCTGCAACCCGAACGGAAGTCGAACTCGATGCGACGATGAGCTTTTCGGCCAGCGAAGTGCTGCGCGGCATGGACTTCGAACAGATGAGCGCGGCCGAGATTGCGGAGGCAGAACGGGCTGTGCGCGCCTTTCGCCTGCCTGCACCCAAACTCGTCACACGGCGCACGGTTCTTGCGGCCGACGGGCCAAAACCGGACCTGCGCGCGACGATCCGCCGGTCGCTCCGGCGCGGCGGGGAGATCGACCGGATCGTGATGCGCAAGCCGGGCGTGCGCCAGCCGGATCTGGTGGCGATCTGCGACATTTCCGGTTCGATGTCGGTCTATTCGCGCATGCTGATGCGCTTCCTGCATGCGGCAACCTTCGCGCCCGAGCGCGGGTGGCGGCGCGTGTATGCGTTCACGTTCGGTACACGGCTGACCAATGTCACGCGGGCCTTGTCCTTGAAGGACCCGGACCGGGCGCTGGAGGCGGCCGGGCGCGATGCGCGCGACTGGGAAGGCGGAACGCGCATTGGCGAAGCGCTGGAGCGCTTCAACAAGGATTGGTCGCGCCGGGTGCTCGGCCAAGGCGCCGTGGTGCTGTTGATCACCGACGGGCTGGAACGCGGCGACACGGATTTGTTATCACACGAAATTGAACGGTTGCATTTGTCGTGCAAGCGGCTGGTCTGGCTCAATCCGCTGCTGCGCTTTGACGGTTTCGAGCCGCGCGCTGCGGGCATCCGGGCGATGCTTCCGCATGTGGACGACCTGAAAACCTGCCATTCGCTCGACAGTCTCGACGATCTGGTTCGCGCGCTTTCGAACCCGTCAACAACCCGTGCAAGTGGCGTACGATTTTCATCGTGAAAGGCCTTGCCGGGCGCTGCAACCTTGGCGCACACTCTTTTTCAGGCCAGTCGCGTTTGGGAGGATGCGGCAGGCGGTTCAGCAGGTTTTGGGAGGAACCAGATGGACATGACCGGTCAATACCGTATCGCAGCACCACGGGATGCGGTCTGGGCAGCGCTCAATGACCCGGAGGTTTTGCGCGCCTGCATTCCAGGCTGCGAGGAACTTGAAAAGACCTGGGACACGACGATGACCGCCAAGGTTGTCCAGAAGATCGGTCCGGTGAAGGCGCGGTTTGCGGGCGAAGTCGAACTCGTCAACATCAATGCACCGGCCAGCTACACGATCCAGGGCGAAGGCAAAGGCGGCATTGCCGGATTTGCCAAGGGTTCTGCCGATGTGCAGCTTGCCGAAGACGGCGACGGGACAATCCTGACGTACGAAGCCCATGCGATGATCGGCGGCAAGCTGGCCCAGCTCGGCAGCCGTCTGGTCAATTCGACCGCCAAGAAACTCGCCGATCAGTTCTTTGCCAATTTCCACGCCCAGTTTGCCGACGACGTGTCGGTGGCGAGCGCGTGAGATCACCTGACCAACGGGGCGCCCCGCGCCCGATCAATTGAAACCGGAGGAATTCATGACAGACGTGTCGATGACAGTGAACGGGAAAGCCGTGAAACGCAGCGTGCCGGACGAAACGCTGCTGTCGGAGTTCCTGCGTGAAACGCTGCGCATGACGGGTACCCATGTGGGCTGCGACACCAGCCAGTGCGGCGCCTGCGTCGTGCTCATCGATGGCCGGTCGGTCAAGTCCTGCACGGTGCTCGCCGCATCACTCGACGGTTCGTCGGTGATGACGATCGAGGGCCTTGCCAATGGCGAACTGCATCCGATGCAGAAGGCGTTCAACGACAATCACGGCCTGCAGTGCGGCTTCTGCACCCCGGGCATGATCATGAGTGGCGTCGACATGGTGCAGCGTTACAAGGCGTCCGGTGCGGAACTGACCGAAGAGGCGATCCGCCACGAACTGGAAGGCAATATCTGCCGGTGCACCGGCTACCACAACATCGTCAAGGCAATCCGCCAGGCCGCGGCCGAGATGTGATTGCACATGAACGGGAGGAGTTGAGAACATGACAGGCACAGGCATCGGCGCATCGGTCAAGCGCAAGGAAGACAAGCGTTTCATCACCGGCAAGGGACGCTACACCGACGATATCCGCATGGAAAACCAGGCCTATGCGGCCTTCGTGCGCTCGCCGCACGCCCATGCCCGGATCAAAGGCCTCGACACAAGCGCCGCGGAAGCGATGGATGGCGTGATCGCGGTGCTCAACGGCAAGCAGCTGACCGGCGACGGCATCGGCAACATCATCTGCGGCTGGATGATCCATTCCAAGGATGGCTCGCCGATGAACATGGGGCCTTGGTCGGCGCTCGCCACCGACCGGGTGCGCTATGTCGGGGATGCGATTGCGGTGGTTATCGCCGAGACCCAGCAGCTGGCGCGCATCGCCGCCGAAAGCGTGGTCGTCGACTATGAAGAGCTGCCGGCGGTCGCATCGGCCGAAAAGGCGCTGATGGCCGGCGCGCCGCAGATCCATGACAATGCGCCTGGAAACCTGATCTATGATTGGGAGATCGGCGACCAGTCAGCAACCGATGCCGCCCTTGCAGCCTCGGCACACACGGTGACGATGGACATCACAAACAACCGCCTGTCGCCGAACCCGATGGAGCCGCGCTCCGCTGTCGCCATCCACGATGCGGCGGAAGATCACTACACGCTTTATACGACCAGCCAGAACCCGCATGTGGCGCGGCTTGTCCTTTCGGCCTTCTACAATGTCGCCCCGGAACACAAGCTGCGGGTCGTTGCGCCCGATGTCGGCGGCGGCTTCGGCTCGAAAATCTACATCTACCCGGAAGAAATCACCTGCCTCTGGGCCTCTATGAAAACCGGCCGTTCGGTCAAATGGACCTCGGACCGCTCCGAAGCCTTCATGACCGATGCCCATGGCCGCGACCATGTCTCGACCGCAACCATCGGCTTTGATGCCGATTACAAGGTCACCGCGCTGAAGGTCGACACGATCGCCAACTTCGGCGCCTACATGTCGCTGTTCTCGTCGGCGGTGCCGACCTATCTCTACGCGACGCTGCTGTCGGGCCAGTACAACTTCGCCAATGTTCACTGCAATGTGCGTGCGGTCTACACCAACACGGTGCCGGTCGATGCATATCGCGGCGCCGGACGGCCGGAAGCCTGCTACCTGAACGAACGGATCATGGAGACGTCGGCGCGCCAGTTCGGCCTTGATCCGGCAGACCTGCGCCGCCGGAGCTTCATCCGGTCGTTCCCGCACCAGACGCCGGTCATCATGGCCTATGACGCCGGTGACTTCGACGGCAATCTCGACAAGGCGATGGCTGCTGCCGATGTGGCAGGCTTTCCGGCCCGCAAGGCGGAAGCAGCGCGTCGCGGCAAGCTGCGCGGCCTCGGCTATTCCTGCTACATCGAAGCCTGCGGCATTGCCCCGTCGCAGGCGGTCGGGTCGCTTGGCGCCGGCGTCGGCCTCTGGGAATCGGCGGAAGTGCGCGTCAATCCGGTCGGCACAGTGGAAATCCTGACCGGCTCGCACAGCCATGGTCAGGGCCATGAGACGACCTTTGCGCAGATCGTGTCGGATCGCTTCGGCATTCCGATCGAGAACGTCTCGATCGTTCATGGCGATACCGACAAGGTCCAGTTCGGCATGGGCACCTATGGCTCGCGCTCCGGCGCGGTCGGCATGAGCGCCATCGTCAAGGCGATGGACAAGGTCGAGGCCAAGATCAAGAAGATCGCCGCCCATACGCTGGAAGCCTCGGAAGACGACATCATCATCGAAGGTGGCGAGGTGAAGGTTGCCGGCACCGACAAGAAGATGGCCTGGCACGAGGTCGGCCTTGCCGCCTATCTCGCCCACAACCTGCCTGCGGGCATGGAGCCGGGCCTGAAGGAGGGCGCGTTCTACGATCCGGTCAACTTCACCTTCCCGGCGGGCACCTATATCTGCGAAGTGGAAGTCGATCCGGAAACCGGCGTGACGGACGTTGTCCGCTTCACGGCGGCCGACGATTTCGGCACGATCATCAACCCGATGATCGTCGAGGGCCAGGTGCATGGCGGCGTGGCGCAGGGCATCGGTCAGGCGATGCTGGAAAACGTCGTCTACACCGATGACGGCCAGCTTCTGACCGGTTCGTACATGGATTATGTCATGCCGCGCGCCGACGATGTGCCGTCCTACACGCTGGAGCACAACACGACGGTCTGCCCGAACAACCCGCTCGGCATCAAGGGTTGCGGCGAGGCCGGGGCGATCGGCTCTCCCCCTGCGGTGATCAACGCGATCACGGATGCCATCGGCAACAACAACCTGTCGATGCCGGCCACGGCGCAGAAGATCTGGATGGCGCTGCGCGAAACCGGCTTTGCCAAAGCGGCTGAGTAAGGAAGGACTGACCCATGTACGCAACGACCTATCACAAGCCTTCTTCCGCTGAGGCAGCTGTTGCCGCCATCGCAGGCGCTGACGAAGCCAAGTACCTTTCCGGTGGCCAGACGCTGCTTCCGACCATGAAGCAGCACCTTGCGGCGCCGACGGCGCTGATCGATGTGCGGGGCATTCCCGGGATGGTCGGCATTTCCATTGCCGGCCGTCAGGTGACCATCGGCGCAGCAACAACCCATGCGGCCGTTGCCTCGTCGAAAGAACTTCGCGCGGTCTGCCCCGGACTTGCCAATCTTGCCGCAGGCATCGGTGATCCGGCAGTGCGCCATATGGGCACGATCGGCGGTTCGATTGCCAACAACGATCCGGCTGCTGACTATCCTTCGGCGATGATTGCGCTCAACGCCCACATCACGACCAACCAGCGCACGATTGCTGCCGATGACTATTTCACAGGCATGTTCGATACGGCGCTGGAGCCGGGCGAAATGGTGATGTCGGTGTCGTTTGCCGCGCCGGCGAAGTCCGCCTACGCCAAGTTCCGCAATCCGGCTTCGCGCTACGCGATGACCGGTGTCTATGTTGCGCAAACCGGCGATGGCATGGTGCGGGTCGCGGTCACCGGCGCTGGCGAAAACGGCGTCTTCCGCCATGAAGCCATGGAAGATGCACTCGCCGCCCATTGGTCGCCGGACGCCCTCGACGGCATCGAGGTGGATTCCGACGGCCTTCTGTCCGACATCCACGCCTCGGCCGAGTACCGCGCCCACCTGATCAAGGTCATGGCCAAGCGCGCCGTCACTGCCGCTGGCTGAGGCACTGATTGAAACGGAAAGAGCCGCTCCGGCAACGGGGCGGCTCTTTTCATGTTCGGCAGGCTTCAAGGGACGGGCGTCTTGCAACAGCCGGGTCTTGCAAGAGCCGGGTCTTGCAAGAGCCAGCCATGCAGGCCACATCTTGCTCATGCTGAACACCATCGCTTTCGACAATTCCTATGCCCGCCTGCCCGACCGGTTCCATGCGCCCTGGTCGCCGGCGCCGGTGCCGGGCCCGCGCCTGATCCGTATCAACACTGACCTTGCCACCGAACTCGGCCTTGACGCCGACTGGCTGGCGAGCGGGCCGGGACTTGCCATGTTGGCGGGCAATGCGTTTCCGGCGGGCGCAAAGCCTATCGCGCAGGCCTATGCCGGCCACCAGTTCGGCAATTTCGTGCCGCAACTCGGTGACGGGCGCGCGCTTCTCGTTGGCGAGGTCATCGACCGGATCGGCAAGCGCCGCGACATTCAACTCAAGGGCTCCGGCCCGACACCATGGTCGCGCAGTGGCGATGGCCGCGCGGCGCTTGGCCCGGTGCTGCGCGAATACATCGTCTCGGAAGCCATGCATGCATTCGGCATCCCGACAACCCGCGCGCTTGGGGCGGTCATGACCGGCACCATGGTGATCCGTGAAGCCCGCGTGCCCGGCGCCGTGCTGGCGCGGGTGGCCTCCAGCCATGTGCGCGTCGGAACGTTCCAGTATTTCTATGCGCGCAAGGATGTCGAGGCGCTGCGGTTGCTCTGCGACCATGTGATCGACCGCCACTGGCCGGATGCGCGCGCCGCCGAAAACCCGGCGCTCGCGCTGCTCGAAGCGGTGATCGCGGCGCAGGCCGATCTCATTGCCCGCTGGCTTGGCGTCGGCTTCATCCATGGCGTGATGAACACCGATAACATGCTGATTTCTGGCGAGACCATCGATTATGGCCCTTGCGCTTTCATGGACGCCTATCATCCGAACACGGTCTATTCCTCGATCGACCAGTTCGGCCGATACGCCTTTGCAAACCAGGCGCCGATTGCCCAGTGGAACCTTGCGCAACTGGCGCAATCGCTGCTGCCGCTGATCGCGGAGACGCAAGAGGCTGCCGTTGGTCTGGCGCAGGGCGCTATCGAACGGTTCCCCGATCTGTTTACTACCGCTTACGAAAGGGTGCTGCGCGCCAAGCTTGGCCTTCACTTTTCCGATGATGGCGACCTCGCGCTGGCGCAAGACTTGCTGACGCTGATGGCCGAACAAAGTGCCGACATGACCAACACGTTCCGGGCGCTGTCATCTTTGGCGCGCGAGCCAAACGATGGCGATGCGGCTTTCCTTGGCGAGTTCGCGCAGGCGACGCCGGTTGCCGACTGGCTGGCCCGCTGGCGGCTTCGTCTTGCGCGCGAAGCGCTTGCCGACGATGCCCGCATTGCATCGATGAAGGGCGTCAACCCGACTATTGTTCCGCGCAACCATCGCATCGAGCAGGCGATCGTCGCGGCAAATTCCGGTGACCTTGCGGCCTTCCATGCGCTGACCGAAGCCTTGCAACAGCCGTTTGCCGACCGGCTGGCGGGCGATCGCCTGACGCTTCCGCCAAAGCCCGATGAAGTGGTGCACCAGACCTTCTGCGGCACGTGAGCGGCAAGCAAGCCGGTGCATAATCGCGATGCGGGCATTCAAACGCCGCCGACGACACCTTAGGATGCGCCGATGATCATTCGCCGCCTCGATGAGACGACCGTCAACCAGATTGCCGCCGGCGAAGTCGTCGAGCGGCCGGCTTCTGTCGTGAAAGAGCTCATCGAAAACGCCATCGATGCGGGCGCTACCCGCATCGAAATCGCAACCGTCGGCGGCGGCAAATCGCTGATCCGGGTCATCGACAATGGCTGCGGCATGTCTGCCGATGACCTTCGCCTCGCGATCCTGCGCCATTGCACCTCCAAGCTTGAAGGCGGGCTCGATGCCATTGCCACCCTCGGGTTTCGCGGCGAGGCACTGCCCTCGATCGGCTCGGTGGCGCGGCTGACGCTTCGCTCGCGCACGGCTTTTGCCGAAGGCGGCGCCGAGATTGCGGTCGATGGCGGTCAGATCAGCGGTCCACGCCCGGCGCCCGCCAACATCGGAACCGTCGTCGAGGTACGTGACCTCTTCCACGCGACACCGGCGCGGCTGAAGTTCATGAAGAGCGAGCAGGCCGAAAACGCGGCGATCAGCGATGTCGTAAGGCGGGTCGCGCTGGCCTTTCCAGCGATCCGTTTCGTGCTTTCGGGACCGGACCGGGCGACGATCGATCTTGCCAGTCGCAGCGATGATGCCGAGGGCTTGGCAGCGCGGCTTGCCGATGTCGCCGGGCGCGATTTCGTCGAAAATGCAATCCCGTTCCTGGCGCAAAAGGAAGGCGTCACGCTGTCGGGCCTTGCAGGCCTACCGTCGTTTCACCGCGGCGCGGCGACCCACCAGTTCGCCTATGTCAATGGCCGCCCGGTGCGCGACCGGCAAATCCTCGGTGCCTTGCGCGCAGCCTATGCCGATACGCTGGTGAAGAGCCGCCATCCCGTTGCGGCTATCTTCATCGACGTGGATCCGGCGCTGGTGGATGTCAACGTGCATCCAGCCAAGGCGGACGTCCGATTTCGCGATCCGGGGCTGGTGCGTGCGCTGCTGATCAGCGCGATCCGGCGGGCGATAGCCGAACACGGCTTTCGTGGGTCGACACGCGATGCCGCCGGCCTTGCTGCCGCGTTCCGGCCCGGCAGCGCAAAACCGTTCTCGCAAGCGCAAGCGCCGGCGGGTTGGCAGGCGCCGCTTCAGAGCCGGGGAACCCCAATCGGTTTTGGCGAAGCTGCACAGGCCGTGTTGTCCGGATGGGCGCCTTCCGCGCGGGTCGAGCAACCATCGGACGTCAGCGAGACGGCCGATTTCGACCAGCGCCTCGGTGCCGCGCGCGCTCAAATTCACGACACCTACATCGTGGCGCAGACTGCGGACGGCATCGTCATCGTCGATCAGCATGCCGCCCATGAACGGCTGGTCCTCGAAGCGCTCAAGGCCGGATTTGCGCGGCGCGAGGCCCTGCCCTCGCAATTGTTGCTGGTGCCGGAAATCATCGATCTCGATCCCGACAAGGCCGAACGCCTGGCCAGCTTTGCCCCGGCACTCGATCGGCTCGGCCTCATGATCGAAGCCTTTGGTCCCGGCGGCATCGCGGTGCGTGCAACGCCTGCCATTCTCGGCAAGGCTGATGCAGGCGCGATCGTGCGTGATCTTGCCGATGCACTCGACGACATGCCCGACGCGCTCGGCGCGGACGACGCGGTGCGGCTTGTCGGCGAGCGCATCGATGCGGTGGCATCGCGCATCGCATGCCATGGTTCGGTTCGCGCCGGGCGCCGGCTTGGCGTCGAGGACATGAACGCACTGCTGCGCCAGATGGAGGCAACGCCGGGGTCCGGCACCTGCAATCATGGACGGCCGACCTTTATCGAACTGCGTCTCGATGATATCGAGCGACTGTTCGGCCGGCGCCAGGTGTCGGACGCGGACAGCCGCAGGGAGAGGACCGATGAACATTCATGACATGCCGCCGTCCAACGAGGCCCGGGTGCGGTATCTGGATGCCGACTTCCGGGTGCTGACGCCCGGCACGTTCGTGCGCTGCGCGATCACCGGCAAGCCGATCCCGGTTGATGAGCTCAAATACTGGTCTGTTGCCCGGCAGGAAGCCTATGTGGATGTGCATGCCTCGCTGGAAGCCGAGCGGCGCGCCGGGGCATTGCGCGGCTGAACAACGAACGACACGTCAGGCCTTGCGGCGCTTGATACGACGCTCGTCATGCTTGCGCTCCGTTGCAACGACAAGGTCGTTGGCCGCTGAAGGCGGGTCAAACACCATCGTGACCGGCAGAACCAGACTTTGCTCACGAAGTTCTGCCAGCGGCCCTTGCCGGTGCGACAGGCGGACATGGTCCTTTTGTGTCGTGACCAGCGTCAGTCGCTCGCTGCGCGCCTTGGCGAGCAGCATTTCCGCGTCGCTTTCCGAAAAGGCATGGTGGTCGCCGAAGCTGTGCACGGCGGCCAGATGCAGGCCGGCGCGCGTGATCGTGTCATGGAATTTTGCCGGATCGCCGATGCCGCAATAGGCGAGCAGCGGCCGATTGGTCAGCACAGGATCGACCTGAGGAACCAGTGATGCCTGCAGGCAGGGCTTTCCGGCGCGCGAAGCCGCCCGGATCACCGGATCGCCGGCCTTGCCGTCGCCGACGGCCAGGAGCATGTCGGAGCGGCGCAACTGGTCGAGCAGCGGCGCGCGCAGCGGTCCGGCGGGAATGACAGCGCCATTGCCGATGCCGCGCCGCATGTCGAGAACGAGCACAGCCAGATCGTAGCCAAGCGAGCGGCTCTGGAAGCCGTCATCCATGATGATGAAGGTTGCGCCATCGTCGACCAGCTTGACCGCTGCGGCATGGCGGTTCGCGCCGATGACGGTGGGCGCGCAAGATGCGAGCAGCAGCGGTTCATCACCGACCGCGCGGGCGGTATCGCGGTCCGGATCGACGCGATGGGGGCGCACATGGGTTCCGCCATAGCCACGACTGACAAAGCCCGGCCGATGGCCGGCC
>JBGSWL010000139.1:0-11251 GCA_041752455.1 Roseitalea sp.
CGGCAAATGCCGGCGCCTGCTGGCGCGGAGCAACGGTCAGGACCGGCGGACGGCTGGTCGAAGCACCGGTGACAGCGCGCGGGATCGAGCGACCGCCCTCAAGCGACGACGTCTGCGCTGCACTGTCGATGCCGGTGGCAACGACAGACACGCGGATCAGGCCTTCGAGGTTTTCATCGAACGTCGCGCCAAGGATGATGTTGGCGTCCTGATCGACTTCCTCGCGGATACGGGTTGCCGCTTCATCCACTTCGAACAGCGTCATGTCACGGCCGCCGGTGATCGAGATCAGGAGACCCTTGGCGCCCTTCATCGAGGTTTCGTCGAGCAGCGGATTGGCGATGGCTGCTTCCGCAGCGGTCATGGCGCGGCCTTCGCCCGATGCTTCGCCGGTGCCCATCATCGCCTTGCCCATGTCACGCATGACCGAGCGCACATCGGCGAAGTCGAGGTTGATCAGGCCTTCCTTGACCATCAGGTCGGTGATGCAGGCAACGCCCGAATACAGCACCTGGTCCGCCATCGCGAACGCGTCGGCAAAGGTGGTCTTGTCGTTGGCGATCCGGAACAGGTTCTGGTTCGGGATGACGATCAGCGTGTCGACGCTGGCCTGCAGTTCCTCGATCCCCGCATCGGCGGTGCGCATCCGGCGTGCGCCTTCGAAATGGAACGGCTTGGTAACGACGCCGACCGTCAGGATGCCGCGCTGGCGCGCCGCGCGGGCAACAACCGGCGCTGCACCGGTTCCGGTTCCGCCGCCCATGCCGGCCGTCACGAAACACATGTGCGTGCCGTTGAGGTGGTCGTTGATCTCGTCGAGGCATTCCTCGGCAGCTGCCCGGCCGACATCAGGCATCGAGCCTGCGCCAAGGCCTTCCGTGACGCCGATGCCGAGCTGGATGATCCGCTCCGCCTTGTTCATCGTCAGCGCCTGCGCGTCGGTATTGGCGACGACAAACTCGACACCTTCCAGCCCGCCGGTGATCATGTTGTTGACAGCATTGCCGCCGCCGCCGCCGACACCGAACACGGTGATGCGCGGCTTGAGTTCCGTGATGTCCGGCTTTTTCAGATTGATCGTCATGGTCTTATCCCCTTGGTCTGCCGGACGGGTCTCGGCTGTATCCGTGCGCGGCGTGATGCCGGCGTCTAGAAGCTCTCTTTGATCCATTGTCGTACCCGACCCAGTGGACCATCGGTTCCGTTTCGTCGTGCCGCCGATGCGCCGCCAAAACCGGCATTGCCGTGATCCTGGCCGGACACCTGCGGGTAAATCATCAGGCCGATGGCGGCCGAAAAGGCCGGCCCCTTGGCCGAAGCGGGAAGACCTTTGACGCCGAGCGGGCGGCCAAGGCGCACATTGCGGCCAAGGATCTTGCGCGCCAGATCCGGCATCCCGGTCAACTGCGAAGCCCCGCCGGTCAGAACGACGCGCTTGCCGACGACCGACGAATAGCCCGATGCATTGATCCGCTCGCGCAGCATTTCCAGCGTCTCTTCGACGCGCGCCGCGATGATGCGGTTGAGCAGGCTGCGCGGGATCGTGCTGGCAACGCCCTCGTCCTCGTCCATCGAGGCGATCTGGATCAGGTCGCGGTCATCGACCGAGGTCGGGATCACCGAGCCCTGCATCACCTTCAGCCGCTCGGCATCGTCGAGGCGGCAGTTGAGGCCACGGGCGATGTCCATCGTCACGTGGTGCCCGCCAACGGGAATGACATCGGCATGGACGAACCGCCGGTCGGCGAAGACCGAAATCGAGGTCGTTCCGGCGCCGAGATCGACGCAGGCGCAACCGATTTCAAGTTCATCATCGACGAGCGTCGCAAGCCCGCTGGCATAGGGTGTCGCCACCATCGCCTCGACCGACAGATGCGCCCGGTTGACCGCCAATTCCAGATTGCGCACCGGCGCCGCGTCTGCCGAAAGAAGGTGCATGTTCAACGACAGGTCGGAGCCGATCATGCCGCGCGGATCAAGAATGCCCTTCTCGCCGTCGAGCCGGTAGTCGACCGGCATCAGATGGACGAGGTGGCGGTCGAGCCGGCCGGCCCGCGCAATTGCGCTTTTCAGCACCTTGTCGATGTCGTTCTGCCCGACCGGCTTGTCGCCAAGCGTGATCGAGGCGGGGCAGACGATGCTCTTCAGGCGGCCTGCGGAAAGATTGACGATCATCGAATCGACGGTCAGCCCCGCCATCCGTTCGGCCGCTTCCACGGCCTGGCGAATGGCCCGCTCTGCAGCATCCAGATCAACGATGACGCCCGACTTGACGCCCATCGAGCGCACGTGGCCAAGGCCGATGACCTCGGCCATGTGGGTGCGCCCGGAAAGGAAGCGCCCGGTTTCGCCCGGCACCATGCGCGCAATCACGCAGACCGTCTTGGCGCTGCCAAGGTCGAGCACGGTGACGATCGGTGAGCGGCGCGGGCGGCGCGTCGTGTTGGCGGCATCGTTGCGAGGTGCAGTCATCAGATTGCGCTCCCCTTGGCGCTCTCGCGCAGTGCCTTGAGCCGCGTTTCCACCGCTTCACTGCGGGCAGCAGCCGCGTTCTGTGTCAGTGCAAATGTCGTGCGCTCGGCGATGCGCAAATCGATCGCCGCCAGATCAAGGTCGAGAACGCCATGCTCGCCCTGCATGGCAACGAGGCGCGACAGCGCCTGTTCCACATCGTCTTCCGGCAGGCGGATCGTCATGCCGTTGTCGATGCGCAGATCCCAGCGGCGTTCGCCGACCCGGATATGGGCGCGCACGCGCGGCGCAATCTCGCTGTATTTCGCAATCGTTTCCTGGAAGGCCTTGGCTTCGGTTGCCGCACCCTTGCCGACAAACAGCGGCAGTGCTGCCAGCGAGGGATCAGCCGCATAGCCGCCGATCACGCTGCCATCGCTTTCGATCACCGAAAGCGCATCGCCCGTCTGCCAGACGGCAAACGGCGCGCGCTCACTGACGGTGATCACGATCTTGGACGGATAGATCTTGCGGATTTCCGCGCCCGAAATCCATGGCAGGGCGGCGAGCGCGGTGCGTGCATCTGCCGGATCGATCATGATCAGCGAACGCCCGCGATCAAGGCCGAGCGCTGCGAAGATCTGGTCGACCGGCGTATAGAGGTTGCCGCCGATCTCGATTTCCTTGACCGCAAAGCCGGCCGATGCGGAGACCGTCTCGGCAGTTGTGAAGAACTGGCCGCCGGTGAGCGAACCGTAAAGGATCGCGGCGGAAATCGTGCCGCCGAAGACCACCGCTTCGGCATGACGCGGCGCCGAAATTTCGCCTCCGAACAGACGGGCTGCAAAGCGAACGGGACGGCGCATCAGACGCGGCAGGACAAGCGGAGATGCGGCGCGCTGTGCGCCGTCCCGTCTTGTTCCCCACCGCTTCATCAACGCATGCACGAGGCGTCCTCCACCATCCATTCGAGGAGTTCACCGAACGAGTGTCCTGCGTGGAGCGCGAGTTCGGGGACGAGCGAGGTCGCTGTCATCCCCGGTTGCGTGTTGATTTCCAGCCAGATGATTTCCCCGTCCTGGGAAAAACGGTCATCGTAGCGGAAGTCCGAACGCGTCACGCCCCGACAGCCAAAGGCCCGGTGAGCTTTGAGTGCCAGTGTCGTGATCTTTTGGTAAATATTTGGTGAAAGTTCTGCCGGACAGACGTGATTTGAGCCCCCCGGTTTGTATTTTGAATCAAAGTCGTAGAACTGGTGGCCCTGCGGGATGATTTCGGTGATCCCAAGCGCCACGTCGCCCATGATGGCGCAGGTCAGCTCACGCCCGTGAACGTAGCGTTCGACCATCACCCGGTCGCCGTAAGCCCATTCCGGCGAGGTGACGATCTGCGGCGGATGGGCCTGATCCGCCTTCACGATGACCACCCCGAACGAAGATCCCTCCGCCACCGGCTTGACCACGTAGGGTGGCTGCATCGGGTGCGCCGAGGTGAACTCGTGCCGGTTCATCACCTTTGATTCGGCGACGGGAATGTTGTGGCTCTTGGCGATTCGCTTCGCCATGTCCTTGTCCATGGCAACCGACGTCGCCAGAACGCCGGAGTGCGTGTAGGGAATTTCAAGGAATTCAAGCACGCCCTGGACCGTTCCGTCTTCGCCGAACGGCCCGTGCAGGGCATTGAAGGCCACATCGGGCCGCAATTCGGCGAGCACCTGCGCCACGTCGCGACCGACATCGATGCGGCTGACCCGGTAACCCATGCGTTCCAGTTCGTCAGCGCAGGCCGTGCCTGACATCAGGCTAACCGGACGCTCCGAGGAAAAGCCCCCCATCAGGACGGCAATGTGCTTGTTCTTGTTCACTTTCGATGATCCCCTCTGTCAGACCGGCAGTGCAAAAGCCGGGCTCCGCCCGTGCCGGTTTGACACACACGCGAACAGCAAGGGCGGGGGCCCGACTCAAAGCTACACCTGAATGATCCGACTGAATCAGACTCGCGATTCGCTGGCAAGAGCGGCAGTGCACGCGAAAGTGGCCGACTTGCAATCAGACAATTTTAAGAAAATCCGAGGTAGTGAACATACGAGTTTCAAACGTCCGTATGCCAGTATGCATCGCAAGCGTGACGTAGTTCGCGCAAAAGTTCGGGGGCGAGCGTGACCAAAATCAGGAACATCGGCAGTGCCTGCTGTGCGGCGATCATCGCTGCCGGGTTTTTTGCTGCCCCGGCCAATGCACAAAGCGGAAACGTTGAGATGAGCGGCGTGGTATCGACGTCCTGCGCGATACTTGTCACGCAGAACGGTCTTCTCGCCCAGGCCGCTGGCGCACGCCGTCTTGCCTCGTCGGTTCGTGGCGGCCGCGTTGGCCGGGCGCAGGTGACGACAACCGGTTACGGTTACACCTTGGCCGTCGAAGCACCGACAGCTTTTGACGACGAACCGTCCGACGATGCCGGTTCGCCGGAAACCTTTACCGCCGGCATGCGCAGCAGCCGTGCCACCTCGTTCGGTTGGACGAACGGCCAGCGAAACCTCAACCTTGGGCGTTCCGACATCAGCGTGCGCATGGAGGCCCGCAAGGCACCGCGCACATCCTTTGCCAACGGCGACTACCGGGCGACCGTCACGCTACGCTGCGAGTGAAAACTCTGCCCGCGGCCTTTTTGCCGCAAACCGCCAGTTGAGCGCCACGGCTGCAACCGCCAGCCCGACCGCAAGACCGATCCAGACCCCGGCTCCGCCAAGGCCGACCGGGAACGCCAACACCCACGACAGCGCCACGCCGATCGGCCAATAGGACATGATTGCGATGATCATCGGCACCCGCGTATCCTGCAGACCGCGCAGGTTCGCCGCACCGATCGCCTGCGCCGTATCGGCCAACTGGAAGCAGGCGGCGATGAACAGCAGCGGCACCGCATAGGCCGCAACAGCATTTGCCTCCGGCTTGCCGGCATCAAGGAACAGCCGGATCAGCGGTTCGGGGATGCCAAAGAACAGCGCCGCGCTGAGCAGCGCGAAGGCAAGGCACATGACGAGCACGGTCGCCGCCGCGCGCCCCAGATTGGCCGGATCGTTCTGCCCCTTGAACTGCCCGACCCTTGCGGTCGCCGCCTGCGCCATGCCCATCGGCACCATGAAGGCGATGGAGGCCAGTTGCAGTACGATGCCGTGCGCGGCCAGCGCCGTCACGCTCACCTGCCCCATGAAGATCGATGCAAAGATGAACATGCCGGTCTCGGCGGTGATCATCAGCCCGATCGGCAGACCGAGCTTGAAGACCGAGGCAAATGCCTGCCAGTCCGGCCGCCAGAACCGCACGAACAGCGTATAGGGCCGCGCCCGTTCCATCAGGATCGCGCCGGCGACGAGGATGACCAGCACCAGCGTCTGCGTGCCGAGGGTCGCCATGGCCGCGCCGCGAATGCCGAGTTCCGGCGCACCCCAATTGCCGAAGATCAGGATCCAGTTGAGCAGCACATTGAGCAGGACGCCGGCCGCCGTTGCCATCAGCACAAAACCTGTGCGCGCAATTGCCGTGTAGAAGCCGCGCATCGTCCACCACAGCAGCAGCGGAAATACCGACCACTGGGCGATGGCCATGTAGTCACCGGCCAGCCGCGCCACATCGGCATCCTGACCGAGCGCCAGAAAGATGTCCTGCGTGAACCACAGCGGCACCATGGCGACGACGCAGAACATCGCTGCCACCCAAAGGCCCATGCGCACGCAGCGTCGCACCTGCCGTGTGTCGCCGCGCCCTTCTGCATCCGCCGCCATCGGCACGACCGCAAAGGCAAACCCGGCGCCGAACAGCATCACCGTGTAGAGCAGTTGCGTCGCGATCGCCCCCGCTGCCAATTCGGTAATGCCGTACCAGCCGAGCATCACCGTGTCGGTGGTGTTCATCAGCATGCCGCCAAGCTGCGAGCCGACCAACGGCAGGCCGAGCGACAGCGTGGCGCGCACATGCGCGCCCCAACCGGCCGGGCCGACGGGTCGATGATCAGGGATCATCGGATCGCTATGGGCTGTGACGCTTGCCATGGCCGCCGTTTAGGCTGTGGCGGTCAAGCCGACAAGCACCCAAAGGCAACAGCTGGACCGCTGATGAAATGATCAGGCCATCAGCCTTGCATCATAGGGATAGGTGCAGAGGTTTTCGAACCCGGTTTCGGTGATCAGCACCTGGTCTTCCAGCTTGACGCCATCGCGCCCGCCGACCTTGCCCGCGTAGCATTCCACGCAAATCACCATGCCGGGCTCCAGCGGGTAGTCGAAGGCGCCTTCGATGAAATCGTCCGGATAGTAGATCGAAGGAAATTCATCGCACAGGCCGACGCCGTGCATCACGACGCCATAGCGCTGCGCGCGATACGCCTCCGGCAGGGGCTTTGCCAGATGCGTCAGCTCCGAGAACGTGACGCCCGGCTTCAGCAGTTGCATGTTGCTCATCACATGATCGTAAGCAACAGCGAACGCTTCCTTCTGCTCTGCCGTTGCTGCGCTGTCGCCGACCAGCCAGGTCCGGCTCATGTCACAGCACATGCCGTAGGGTCCGATCAGGTCCGTGTCGAAGGCGAGCAGATCGCCGTCTTGCAGCCGCCGCGGCCCGGCTTCATGGAACCACGGATTGGTGCGCGGCCCGGATGCGAGAATGCGCGTTTCGATCCATTCGCCGCCGCGCGCAATGTTCTCCTTGTGCAGCACTGCCCAGAGTTCCGTCTCTGCAATGCCCGGCCGGCATTCGGCTTCCATCGCCGCAATCGCGATTTCGCAAGTCGCCACTGCGCAGCGCATCGCGTTGATCTCGTCGTCCGACTTGATCAGCCGCGCATGCTCCATCACCGCCTGGCCGGAGACAATGGTCAGCCCCTCGTTTTGAACGGCAAAGGCGCCGTGCAATTCCATCTTGTCGATGGCGATGGTTTTCGAGCCATTGCCATGGACCCGCACGAGATCGGCGATCTGGCGGGCAAAGTCGCGGGCGATGTCCCCTTCCCGGTCGCCGGCAACGAAATAGAACATGCCTGCGCCGGATCGGATCTCGCGGATCAGCGGCAGATGCGCCGACATGAACTCGCAGCGTGCATAGTCCCACAGCACCACATGTCCGTCAGCACCGACAAAGACGGCGCGCGACATGTTGTGCGCGATCCACAACTGCATGTTCGACGAGTCTGTTGCGTAGCGGATGTTGAGCGGATCAAACAGCAACACGCCGGCAAGTCCGCGCCTGTTGATCTCGGCCACCGTCCGGCCAAGCCGCGTTGCGCGCATCCGATCAAGATCCGGCGTGCTGATGCCGCGTTCTGCCCATTCGGCAAAGGCAATGTCGGTCGGCCCGATCTCCACCCGGTCCGGGTCGGCGGGTGAACCATCGGGGCGGAAGAGCTGCGTTGCCCGCCGCCGCGCCGGGTCGATCTTGCGGTTGGACGAGGTGAAGGATTGCCCGATGTCCATGCGCGTCCACTCCCATTGCAATCACGGGATCGGACGGCGGAATGTCGGTTTTGTCGATATCAGGAAACGAAGTGGAACGTCGCTTTTGCCGAACTATTCGGCCGGGGTGGCATCAAGAGTGCGCGGCTGGAAATAGCGGCGCATGGAAACTTTCACCCGCGAGGTGCTGTCCACATGGGAACGGCCAGCGACGAAGAAAAGCCAGTACCAGACTGGCAGCAATGAAGCCACGATCAGATAGAGAACGGCAATGCCAACCGGTACGTCCGTCACATCAGCTCTCCTTCTCTCGTTGGCCCGCAATATCGATCAGTTTAGCACGGATTTCCTGCAATGCGAAAATCCTCCCTCGCAATTGCCTGATCTCGCCAAGACCGCGGAAAGCGACATAGCCTCCCACCGGAACCAGAACCAACGCCAGAAGCGGAGCGGTGGTCGTCGCGGCTGCCACCATGGCGCTGGCGGCAACGCTCGAGCCACCACCCACCCCGAGAACATTGTAGTGTCGGACAAGACTTTCAAGCTCGAGAATCCGGTCACTGATCCGTTGGGAAGCCGCCATCAAGTCATCATGAAGGTCATCAATTGCCTGCTGGTCATTGTGTATGCGCCGAAACAGCGATGCAAATTGACGCTGCGTCCTGTTTTTGGAAAGCGTGTCCCTCAGGTCTCGCAGCTGTTCAAACGTGGCGTTGGCATCGGCAGCTGATTCGGCCGCAGTGATCGTGTCGGCAAGCGAGCGATCCGCTTCGGACAATTCCCTCACAACAACCGGCCCATGAACTCCTGCACCGGTTCTTCACTTTCGGCAAATTGCCCGATCCGCTTGATTTCCCACTCAAGCCTTATGCCGGATGTGTCGAGCACGCGGGTACGCACCGTCTCGCCCAGCGTTTCCAGATCGTGGCTGGTCGCGCCGCCGGTATTGATCATGAAATTGCAGTGCATCGGGCTCATCTGCGCCGCGCCGATCATCAACCCGCGGCAACCGGCCCGGTCGATTTCCTTCCAGGCAGAGGTGCCTTCCGGGTTCTTGAAGGTTGAGCCGCCGGTCTTTTCCTTGACCGGTTGCGTCGTCTCCCGGTGGTGCTGGACCGCATCCATCGCCGCCTGGATCGCCGCCTTGTCTTCCTTGTATCCTTCGAAAACCGCGTCGGTGAAAATCAGGTCCGCCGGCGCATCCGCATGGCGATAGGCATATCCCATCTCGGCATTGGTCAGCACATGGCGTGCGCCCTTGCGATCGATGGCATGGACTTCGACCACCCGCTCGCGTGTCTCGACCCCGTTGGCACCGGCATTCATCCGCAAGGCGCCGCCGATGGCGCCGGGAATGCCATGGTAGAAATGGAACCCGCCGATCCCCGCATCGCGCGCCGCTGCCGCAACCATTTTGTCGGGCACCGCAGCGCCGGCCGTGATCCGCAGGCCGTCGGTTTCGATTGTCCCGAAGCCTTTGGCTGACAGGCGGATGACGACACCGGCAATGCCGCCATCGCGCACCATCAGGTTGGAGCCGACACCAACCACCATGACCGGCACATCGCCCGGCAGCCCGGAAAGAAACAGCGCCAGATCGTCGGCATCGGCCGGCTGAAACAGGATGTCGGCCGGTCCGCCGGTGCGGAACCAGGTGACCGCACTCATCGGCGCATCGATGGCAACACGCCCGCGCACGGCAGACAGCAGCGGTTCAAGCCGATGAGACAGCGCCGCGCCCCGGCCCGCCGCCGTCATCATCCTGAAGCGGCCTCGCCGCCGAGTTCCTGCGGCAGGGCATAGGCCCACTGGGTGATGTTGCCGGCGCCAAGATAGATCACGTAGTCGCCGGCCTTGGCTTCCGCTGCGATTGCGCCGGGAACATCGCCGGCGCCTTCGATCAGCCGCGCATCGCGATGACCACCGGCCTTGATCCGCGAGACCAGTTCGGCCGAATGCACACCCTCGATCGGCGTTTCGCCAGCCGCATAGACCGGCGCAACCATCACCGTGTCGGCCTCGTTGAAGCAGGCGGCAAAGTCATCGAGCAGGTCGGAAAGCCGCGTGAAACGGTGCGGCTGCATCACCGCAAACACCCTGCCTCCGCCAGCGGCAAGCCGCGCGGCCGAAAGCACGGCGCGGATCTCGACCGGGTGATGGCCGTAGTCGTCATAAATGCGCACGCCGTTCCAGGTCCCGGTCAGCGTGAAGCGGCGCTTGACCCCGCCGAATGCCGACAGCCCCTTGCGCAGCGCTTCCGGCTTCAGCCCCAGTTCATGCGCCACGGCAATCGCCGCCGTCGCATTGGAAACGTTGTGCAGGCCCGGCATCGGCAGGCGCAGATCGGTCAGCGTGGTGATTGCGCCGCCCTTGCGGTCGCGGATTTCCACGTCGAACAGCGAGGTCGAGCCATCCATGCCGCGCGCGGTAAAGCGCACATCGGCCTGCGGGTTCTGCCCATAGGTAACGACCCGCCGGTCGGTGATGCGACTGACCAGCGCCTGGACTTCCGGATGGTCGATGCAGCAGACGCCGAAGCCGTAGAAAGGCACGTTCTCGACAAACTGGCGGAAGGCTTCGCGCACCGCGTCAAACGACTTGTAGTGATCGAGATGCTCGGGATCGATGTTGGTGATGATGGCGATATCGGCCGGCAACTTCAGGAAGGTGCCGTCGCTTTCGTCGGCTTCCACCACCATCCAGTCACCGGCCCCCATGCGCGCATTGGTCCCGTAGGCATTGATGATGCCGCCGTTGATGACCGTCGGATCGAGCCCGCCCGCGTCCAGCAGCGTCGCCACCATCGACGTGGTCGTCGTCTTGCCATGGGTCCCGCCAATGGCGATCGCATTACGAAAGCGCATGATCTCGGCCAGCATTTCAGCGCGCCGCACCACCGGCAGCAGCCGTTCGCGCGCGGCAACCAGTTCCGGATTGTCACGCTTGATTGCGGTGGAAACGACGATCACCGAAGCATCGCCCAGATGGGCCGCATCGTGGCCGACAAAGACGCGAATGCCCTTGTCGCGCAGCCGCTGCACATTGGCGCTGTCGGCCTGGTCCGAGCCCTGCACATCATGGCCGAGATTGTGCAGCACTTCCGCGATCCCGCTCATGCCGATGCCGCCGATCCCGACAAAATGGACGGTTCCGATGTTCTGCGGCATTTTCATGGGGCGATGTCCCGTACTGTCTGCGGATGATCTCGTTCAGCGGGCCGCCTTGAAGGCGGCAACGCCCGTTCGTGCTGCCATAGCCTCGGTCAGGTCGGCAAGCAAGGCAGCGGCATCGGGCCGTCCCGCCTGCCGTGCAGCCGCTGCCATGGCGGCAAGTTTGCCGGGATTTGCCGCCAGC
>JBGSWL010000140.1:0-112131 GCA_041752455.1 Roseitalea sp.
AGCGCCGGCGTGATGCGGCGCATCGGCGCTTGGCTCATCGCGGAAATGCAGGCCAGCCAGCGCTCACGAACCGGACCGGCACGCGCGGTGACCGACAGGCATGCGGCGGCAGGATCGATGGCAAAGATCGCGGCGGCAATCAGCGCGTCCGACCAGGCGTCTTCAGCTGGTGTCCTGTCGTTCACATGGGGTTTTGGCGCAGCGCTCGCGGCGTCGGCGAGCCCCGTGTCACCCAGCTCGACCGGTATCTGTTCGGGCCAGTTTTCCGGCCATTGCTCGGGCAAGTCCTCACGCATGTCCGGCGGTCTCGCCGGTCACCTCGTCCAGAGCGCGCTCCACACGGACGGATGAGCCAGCCTCGTCCAGCGGATCGCGCCGCAGGCGATGGCGCAGCGCCATCGGCGCAATGGCGAGGAGATCGGATTTGGTCACGACCGTGCGCTCGTCGAGGGCGGCAACAGCGCGCGCCGCACGCATCAACGTCAATTCACCGCGCAGGCCGTCGACGCCGAGTTTCATGCAGATGCGCGCGGCCAATTCCAGCACCGCGTCCTCAACGGTGGTCTGTGGCAGGCGCGCGCGCGCCGCAAGGATCGCATCGCTGGTGGCGGTGTCAGCCTCGGCCCACTGGCCGGTGAAGCCGTCGCGGTCGCGTTCATAGGCTTCGCGACGTTTGACGACGGTGACCCGGTCGGCCAGCGTATCGGGCGAGGCGATATCGACGGAAAGGCCGAACCGGTCGAGCAATTGCGGGCGCAGTTCGCCTTCTTCCGGATTGCCGGAGCCGATCAGCACGAAACGGGCCGGGTGGCGCACCGACAGGCCTTCGCGCTCGACAAGGTTGATGCCGGAGGCGGCCACGTCGAGCAGCAGGTCGACAAGGTGATCTTCGAGCAGGTTGACTTCATCGATATAAAGAAAGCCGCGGTTTGCGCGGGCGAGAAGCCCGGGCTCGAACGATTTTTCGCCCGAAAGCAGCGCTTTTTCGATGTCGAGCGCGCCGCAGACGCGATCTTCGGTCGCACCGAGCGGCAGATCGACCACCGGTGTCGCAACACTCTTCACAGGGGCAGGCTCTGCGGCGCTGCAAACCGGGCAGATGTCCAACGGCTTTGCCGGTTCGCAATTGTAGCGGCAACCGGCGCGGGTCTCGATCGGTGGCAACAGGGCGGCGAGCGCACGCACGGCCGTCGACTTGCCGGTGCCGCGATCTCCGAACACCAAAACCCCGCCAAGCAGGGGGTCCGTGGCTGCCAAGAGCAGCGCCTGCTTCATCTCCTGTTGCCCAACGATGGCGGAGAACGGAAACGGTGCAGACATCGAAAAACCTCGTCAAAAACAGTGAGTGTCAACTTATATTTACAATATGACACGTCAATCAATTTTTCGCCAGTGCACCGACAAGATGATATCGAATTGGAAACCGGAAAAAGCGATGCCACGGCTTGCCGGTTGACGCGTTTGGCAACAGTGCTACATGTCCTCCCGAAGGGCGTAATAACGGAGGAATGCTCGTGACCATTGCCAAAACACTCGCAACTGCAGCCATCATGGCTGTCATTTCTGCACCCGCTTTTGCCATGGATGGCGACGCGGTTGCGGGCGAGGCCGTATTCAAGAAGTGCGCCGCCTGCCATGCAGTTGGCGAGAATGCCAAGAACAAGGTCGGCCCGCTGATGAACGGTCTCATCGGTCGCACCGCCGGTACCGTCGAGGGTTTCAAATACTCGCCCGCGATGATTGCCGCCGGTGAAGGCGGTCTGGTCTGGAACGCCGAAACGATTTCGGCCTACCTCAAGGATCCGAAGGGCTTCGTGCCGAAGAACAAGATGGCATTTGCCGGTCTGAAGAAGGACGATGAAATCGCCAACGTCATCGCCTACCTGACGACCTTCTCGCCGGAAGCAACGACAAACTGATCCCATAGCTCCGGTGACTCCATAGAACGGCGCGACCCCCAGAGGTTGCGCCGTTTTTGTGTGCAGTGCGATTGTTTACGAAAACGACATAATAAATCTCCATCTTTTCGCCACAATTGGTAACGCGGCTCAAGGCTCTGAAATCGCAATGTTTTTCAAGGCAGGCTAACCTCAATCAGCGGGTTTGTACCCGCAAATGGCCCCAAATCCGGTCCGTTGGTCTCGCCTGCATGCCCAAGCGGGCGTAGGGTAAATGGGCCGGGACGCAAGAGATCGGCAACGGGGAGTGAGGATGACCAGGCAAGGAACGATACCGGAGAACCTGCGCCGTTCGCTCGTACCCTGCCGGTCGGTTGATGCCGACGCCTTGCAGCGAGCCATCCGGTCCCAGGTCGCTTCCCACATGGTTGATGCCGAACGCGAGCGCAGTGGCGCTGTCGGCGGCGTTCTCCCGCACCTGGTTCTGGACGCGTTGCTCGCGACGGACACGTCGCTGATTGGCGAGGTCGTCGCGACGCTGGTTTCGCACGACGTTTCGCTCGACCTGTTTCACCGCGCCATTCTGGTGCCTGTCGCCGAGCGCATGGGCGAGATGTGGTGCGACGACGAAATCAATTTCGTGATGGTCGAGATCCTGTCGATGCGCATGCGCATGATGCTCAACCGGTTCGTCGAGTTGCAGCGCAAGACGGCCGCACATCGCGAGTATGATCCGCGTCGCAGCATCATTGTCGCCGACGCCCATGGCGCTGGCCACGATCTGGGCATCAGCCTTGTTGAGGCGTTTTTCCGCGATGCCGGATGGGATGTCGAAGGCGGTGCGCACCAAGGCGCCGACAATCATTTCTTCGACCGCCTCGCGCGCCGGGAATTTGCAGTCGTCGCCCTTGGCATGACCAGCGGTCATGCGCAGGAAGATCGCATCATCGTGGAGCGCAGCCGCGCCGTATCGGCCAATTCGTCGGTGCTGGTCTGTGTCGGTGGTCCGGCCGTTCGCCAGAACCCGACCATCTATCAGGATTGGGGTGTCGACATCATCGCCATGGATGCACCGGACGCGCTTCGCAGGGTCGAAGAGGCACTGGCCGCCTAAGTCGGCGCAAGAACCGTCCAAGGGTCGGCATAGGGATGCTCTTCGACATTGGCGCCTTCGCCGATACGGTCGACTACCGCAAACAGTCCCGGCACCGTAAGCGGCGTCAGCACGCCATGCCAGACATTGCGACCAATGTTGATCGCCTGTCCGGGTGCCGTGACAAAGGCAACGGGGCGACCGGGCTTCCCGTTTTCATCAGGCGCAACGCACACCAGAAACGATGTCATCGTCATCGGGATGAACGCCTGGCTGCCCAGCGGATGGCGCTCGACCATATCGAGCAGATAGGGCAACGCGCGGGGCTGTGCGTCAAACAGGCTGATGCCGGTACGGCCATCTGCGATGTCTATCTTCGCGCGGTCGTGCCAGCGGCCACAGAAGCCCTGATTGATGATCCGGTCCGGCTCTCCGGCGGTGTCGAGAACATCGCCGAAGGGCGCAAACGCTTCTGCCGTCAACGGCGCGGCGATGATCGCGCGCCCGGTCCTGATGGTCATGGCCGGACCATGAGATCGAGCGCCGGATGGCGATTGACGTCCTTGTACAGAAGATAGCGGAACCGGCCGGGGCCGCCCGCGTAACAGGCCTGCGGACAGAAAGCGCGCAGCCACATGAAGTCGCCCGCTTCGACCTCGACCCAGTCGTCGTTCAGCCGGTACACGGCCTGGCCCTCCAGCACATAAAGGCCGTGTTCCATCACATGGGTTTCGGCAAACGGGATGATGCCGCCCGGCTCGAACGTGACGATGTTGACGTGCATGTCGTGGCGAAGGTCATCTGGCGACACGAACCGCGTCGTCGCCCAGCGGCCGTCGGTGCCGGGCATGGCCGTCGGCAGGACATCTGAGTCGCTTGTGACGAACGGGTCCGGCTTTTCAACACCCGCGGCGCCCTGCCAGATCTTGCGGATCCAGTGGAACCGTGAAGGCTCTGCGCCGTCATTGGCGAGTGACCATTCAAGCCCTGCAGGAAGATATGCGTAGCCGCCGGGCGCCAGCACCTGCGATGCACCCTGATAGGTAAGCGTCAACGCACCATGTGTGACAAACAGCACGGCCTGCGCGCGAGGATCGGGCTCCGGATGCGCCGCGCCGCCACCGGATGCGATTTCAACGATGTACTGAGCGAAGGTTTCGGCAAAGCCGGTCATCGGGCGCGCCAGAATCCACGCGCGCGTGCTGGAAAAGCCGGGAAATTGGCTGGTGACGATGTCGCGCATCACGCCTTTGGGAATGACCGCATAGGCGGTCTTGAACACGGCACGCCCGGTCAGGAGATCAGTCTGCGGCGGCAGCCCGCCGGGCGCGGTTTGGTAAAATGGCATGGTCTTTTGTCCGTTACTACTGGTCGCGCTTTGCGTGCAGCGCCGTGATGCGGTGGAAAGCGATGCGCTCGACTTGCCGGCAGGCCTCGGCAAATTCGCTGTCGCGATCATGGCTCAGGCGGCGGCGGAACGCATCAAGGATCGACGCCTTTGTGTTGTCACGCACGGCGATGATGAAAGGAAAGGCAAATCGCGCCTGATAGGCCTGGTTCAGTGCCGTGAATTCGCCGCGCTCGTCGTCGGTCAGCGCATCAAGCCCGGCGGAGGCCTGTTCGGCGGTGGAGTCGGCGGTCAGACGTTTGGCCGCGGCGAGCTTTCCGGCAAGGTCCGGGTGGGCTGTCAGGACGCCGAGCCGCTCGGCCTCTGAGGCGGACCGGAAGATGCGCGCCAAGGCACTGGCGACGCCTTCAACAGAAGCGTGGGCCGGCCCCAGCTCCAGCTCGAACGCGCGATCGGCGATCCACGGCGAGTGCTCGTAGATCGACCCGTAAGTTGCGACGAACGTTTCACGATCCATGTCGGGCGCTGCGATCAGCGCCGGATCGCGCGGCGGGAATTTCGCCGCCCAATGCTCGGCGATATCGATGCGGCGCGCAAACCAGACGCCCTCATGGGCCAGCGCATGGTCGAGAAAGCGCTGCAATGCCAACAGGCGGCCGGGACGGCCGACGAGACGGCAATGCAGGCCGATCGACATCATCTTTGCTGCGCCGGCCACGCCCTCGGCGTAAAGGCAATCGAAGGTGTCGCGCAGATAGGCTTCGAACTGGTCGCCCGCATTGAAGCCCTGCGGGGTCGCGAACCGCATGTCGTTGGCATCGAGCGTATAGGGCACGATCAGCTGGTCGCGGCCGCCATGGCGGCGCCAATAGGGCAGGTCGTCGGCATAGCTGTCGGCGACATAGGCAAAGCCACCCTCTTCGGTCGCAATGTCCACGGTGTTGACCGAGGTGCGGCCGGTGTACCAACCGCGCGGCCGCTCGCCGGTCACTTCCGCGTGGAGGCGGACCGCTTCCGCCATGTGTGCGGCTTCGGTCTGACGGTCGATGTCGCGATAGTCGATCCATTTGAGGCCGTGGCTGGCGATTTCCCAGCCCGCCTGCTTCATCGCGGCGACCTGGTCTGGCGAGCGGGCGAGGGCTGTCGCAACGCCATAGACCGTGACCGGAATGCTGTGCTGTTCAAACAGGCGATGCAGCCGCCAGAACCCGGCGCGGGCGCCATATTCGTAGATCGATTCCATGTTCCAGTGGCGCTGGCCCGGCCAGGCGGCGGCGCCGACGATTTCCGACAGGAAGGCTTCGGAGGCCGCATCGCCATGCAGGATGCAGTTTTCGCCGCCTTCCTCGTAGTTGAGGACGATCTGGACAGCGATGCGTGCACCGCCCGGCCATTGCGGATCTGGTGGTGTCGGTCCATGGCCCGACATGTCGCGCAGATAGCGGTTCATCCTCTCCCCCACGCACAGATGCCGCCCTTGACAGCGACGCCAAGCCTGCGACAGTAGTTGCGGTGCAACAAAGAGGCAAGGTCACTGATTGATGGCCGTCAACGGGTTTTTGACAACGCATGTGCTCGATACCGCGCGGGGATGCCCCGCTGACGGCATCACCATCATGCTCTACCGCGTCACCGGCAATTCGCACAAAAAGATCGCAACCACGGTGACCAACGCCGACGGGCGCACCGATGCGCCGATCTTGCCGCGTGAAAAGTTCGCCGCAGGGACCTACGAACTGGTGTTCTGCGCAGGAGATTACTTGCGCCGCAACGGCCTTGCGCGTGCAGAACCGCTGTTTCTCGACGAGATCCCGATCCGGTTCGGCATGAGTGATCCCGAGGTGCATTACCACGTGCCGCTGCTGCTCTCGCCGCATGGCTATTCCACCTACCGGGGAAGCTGATCCGTCATGGCTTTTGTGACCATTTTCATGGAGTGGATCGAGTTTGCCGTGCGCTGGCTGCACGTGATCACGGCCATCGCGTGGATCGGCTCATCTTTCTATTTCATCGCGCTCGACCTAGGGCTCAACCGCAACATTCCCGGCCCCGCCGATGGCGAGGAATGGCAGGTGCATGGAGGCGGGTTCTACCATATCCAGAAATACCTGGTGGCGCCCGAGCGGCTGCCGGAGCATCTGGTCTGGTTCAAGTGGGAGAGCTACTGGACCTGGCTATCCGGCTTTGCGCTGCTGGTTCTGGTCTACTACCTTGGCGCAGACATCTATCTGGTTGATCCGAATGTTGCCGACATCGCCATCTGGCAGGCCATCGCGATCTCGCTGGCGTCCATCGTCTTTGGCTGGATTGCCTACGATTTCCTTTGCAAATCGAAGCTGGGCGATGCGCCGACCACGCTGATGGTGCTGCTGTTCGTTCTGCTGACAGCAATGGCCTATGCCTACACCCAGGTGTTTTCCGGTCGCGCCGCGCTGTTGCATATGGGTGTCTTCACCGCGACGATCATGTCGGCCAATGTCCTGATGATCATCATCCCGAACCAGCGGATCGTCGTTGCCGATTTGAAGGCCGGACGGGTGCCTGACGCGAAGTATGGCAAGATCGCCAAGCTCCGCTCGATGCACAACAACTACCTGACCCTGCCGGTCATCTTCTTCATGCTGTCGAACCATTATCCGCTGGCGTTTGCGAGCCCATACAACTGGCTCATCGCCTCGCTGGTTTTCCTGATGGGCGTGACGATCCGGCACTATTTCAACACCATGCATGCCAAGAAGGGCGCGCCACGTTGGACATGGGTGGCTACCGCCGTGTTGTTTCTGATCATCGTCGGGCTCTCGATGGTGCCGCTTTTTGGCGATCGCGCCAGTGAGGACGCGGCGCAGATATTGTCACCGCGCGAGGAGCGAATTGTCGCGTCCGAAGGTTTTGCCGAGGTCGCGGAAATCGTCAAAGGCCGCTGCGCCATGTGCCATGCGGTGGAACCGGTTTGGGATGGCATCGCCTGGCCGCCGAAGGGCGTGATGCTGGAAACCGACGCCGATATCGCGCGCCATGCAAGGGCGATTTTCGTGCAGGCCGGCGTGACGCATGCCATGCCGCCGGCCAATGTGTCCTACATTGAGGCGACGGAACGGGCAGCGATCGTCGACTGGTACCGCAGCCTGCGCTGACCGGAACATCCGGCTTCAGGCGACTAGTGCCGAGGCGACAGCCCGTGCGATCACCACTTCCTCGTCGGTTTCAATGACGAGCACGCGGGTTTTACCCGTGCCGATGTCGCGGCGGCTTTCGGCGTTTGCAACCTTGTCGATGGTGATGCCCATCCAGTCGAGGTCCCGGCAAATGCGGTTGCGAACGAGAACGGAATTCTCGCCTATGCCGCCGCAGAAGACGAGACCATCCAGGCCGCCGAGCACAGTTGCCATGGCGCCGATTTCGCGGCGGATGCGGGCAACAAAATAATCGATCGCTTCGGCCGCATGCGGATGGTCACTCTGCTCGAGGGTCCGCATGTCGTTGGAAATTCCCGACAGGCCGAGCAGGCCGCTTTCCTTGTAGAGCAAATCGGAGATGGCCGCGGCGTCCATGCCCTCGTGGTCCATCAGATAGAGCAGGACACCGGGATCGATCTGGCCGCAGCGGGTTCCCATCGCAAGGCCGTCAAGGGCTGTAAAACCCATGCTTGAGCCGACCGACTTGCCATCCCGCATGGCGCACATCGAAGCGCCATTGCCCAAATGAGCGACAACGATTCGCCCGGCGGCCAGTACCGGTTCGCTGCGTGCCAATTCGCCGGAGATGTAGTCGTAGGACAGGCCGTGAAAGCCGTATCGGCGCACACCCTTGTCGTACCAGACGCGCGGCAGCGCAAAGGTCTCGTTGACCCAAGGCTGGGCACGGTGGAAGGCGGTGTCGAAACAGCCGACCTGTGTTGCGGCCGGAAAGGCTTCAATGGCCGCGCGCACGCCCGCCAGATTGTGCGGCTGGTGCAGTGGCGCAAGCGGTTCGAGTTGCGCCAGTTCTTCCAGCACATCGCCGGTCAGGATTACAGGCCGATCGTGCTCGGTGCCGCCATGGACGATGCGATGGCCGACGCCCGCCACTGGGCGACCCGCCAGATGCGGCTGCAGGCTGGCAAGGATCTCCGCCAGTGCACCGGCGTGGTCGTTTGCCGCGATGTCGCGGGTGGATTTCTCGCCAGTTGCCAGATCCTTCAGGACCAGCACGGTCTGGCGCGAGGCGCCAAGCCCGTCGACCTGACCGCTGACCGTTTCGCGAAGGCCGGTGCCGTTCTCGTAAAGCGAAAACTTCACCGAGGACGAGCCGGCGTTGACGGTCAGGATCACGTGTTCGGACGCGTGGTTCGTCATTGTCACTGCCGCTTCTGCCACTCGTGATAGAGCGCTGCGACGGCGCAGGAGGCGAGACGCGCCTTGTCGTCATCGGCCCGGCTGGTCAGGATGATCGGGCACTTGGCGCCGAGCACGATGCCTGCGGCTTCGGCGTGAGCCAGATAGGTCAACTGCTTGGCGATCATGTTGCCGGCCTCGAGGTTCGGGGCGAGCAGGATGTCGGCATGGCCGGCAACCGGCGAGACAATGCCCTTGGTGCGGGCGGCGCCCACATCGATGGCGTTGTCCATCGCCAGCGGACCATCGACGATGCCGCCGGTGATCTGGCCGCGTTCTGCCATCTTGGACAGGGCTGCGGCTTCGACTGTCGACGGGATCTTCGGGTTGACGTTTTCGACTGCCGACAGAACGCCGACTTTCGGTATTTCGACGCCCAGCGCACGTGCCAGATCGATGGCGTTCTGGATGATATCGACCTTTTCCGAGAGGTCCGGCGCGATGTTGATCGCCGCGTCCGTGATCATCAACAGGCGGCTCAGCCCCGGCACATCCATGGCAAAGACATGGCTCAGACGGCGGCGAGTGCGAAGGCCGCCCTCGGATTTGACGACGGCGCGCAGCAAGTCGTCGGTATGCAAATGGCCCTTCATCAGCGCGCCTGCGGCACCATCATTGACCAGCTTGACGCCGTAAGCGGCGGCGGCTGCGTGATCGTCGATATCGATCAGCTCGAACGGCGACAGATCAGCGCCGAGCGTCTGTGCTGCGGCCATGATCTTGGCGCGGCTGCCGATCAGGATCGGGCGGATGAGGGTGTGGTGGTGGGCGAGAAGCGCGCCGCCAAGCGAGTTTTCTTCTTCAGGCGCGACAACGGCGGTCGGCAGTGCTTCCAGCGGTTCGGCCAGTTCCAGCAGCCGATCGAAGTGCACATGGCGCTGCACGGTCAGACCGGGCAGGTCCTCGGCCACGAACGAGACATCGCGCTCGGGGGCAATGACCCGCGCCTTGCCCTCGACAATGCGCGTGCCATCCAGTTTTTCCACCGACGTGTCAAGCAGGACGACCCGACCTTCGGCTTTTTCGGTGACCTTGACCTTGATGACGAGTTCGTCGCCCGCGTGGGCCCGGCCGAGGAAGTTCAATTCCTGGCTATGGTAGAGCGTGCCCGGTCCAGGCATCTGGTTGCCGAGCACGGACGATATCAGCGAGGCAACCCACATCGACGGCGCCACCGGCTCGTCGGCAATGCCGTCGCCATCGTGATCGTGCTTGGGCAAGTGCGCCGGATTGTGGTTGCCGGACGAAGAAGCGAAAACGAAGAAGTCGTCGGCGCGGCAAAGCCGACGCGCCGTCGCTTCCATCCCCACTTCGATGCGGTCGTAGGGCGTGTTGGCATAGGTGGTCATGGTCGGCCCTTTGACTCAGTTGACGGCGACGGGTGACAGATCAAGCAGCGCGCGGATTTCGTTCATGCGTTCGATGGTGTGCGGCTCCATATCTTCGACTGCACCGACGATATAATCGACGATTTCCATCGCGTGGTCACGTTCTGCCGTTGTCGCCAGCAAATGCGGCAGTGTTGCCAACGCTTCGTCATGCGCAAATTGCACGATCAGGGTCTGGTCGTGGATCAGGCGGCTGCGCGTTGTAGCACCGAGTGAGGCGAACGGCTCGCGTTCCGTCAGCACTTCCGATGACCGCTCGAGCCGGTCACGGCGGACATCGCCGCGCGTCGATGCAAGCAGAACCAGAATGCGGATGACGGCTTCCGCCGTGCCGCCAAGGCTGATCCGCTCCAGCGCCGACTGGACGACGTCCAGCGTTTTCAGTTCGTCCGGATGCTTCAGCGTGCGGGACTTGGCGTGCGGGCGGCCATACCAGAGCGCCAGCGGGTTGGCGTAAAGTGTCAGGAACAGAGTCTCGTGGTAGGTGGCGCGCATGTCGCGGAACATGTCCCAGGACAGTTCCATCATGTCGGCGGCAATGCTTTCCATGATGCGGAACGGGTTGTTCTCGGCGACCGGGTTCCGGTTGGCGCGCACCTGGTCCGCCATGGCCGGAACCTGTGCCATCATCGGGTTGGTCGAGGCCATCATGGAGCGTTGCATCCGCATCGGATGCATCTGCCGCTTGGCGGCGCCCATGGCCGGGTTGACCATGGCCTGGACAAACGGCCGCGCCGTTGTCTCGTAGGTTTCCGCCAGTTGCGAGGACAGGCGCGAGACGGCGGCAAACGCCATTTCCTCGCCGCGCAAATCGTCGATCAAGGCAAGGTCAGCCATCTTGCGCTTGTTGAAATCGACGGCGTAGCTGCGTTCGATCCCGTCGCCATGCACATCGGTGATGACCATTTCATAGAGACCGGGCGGCAGCGCCTCGATGGTCTTCAGGGTCGAGGCCATCTGGCTGTGCTCTTTTTTCGCCACCGACGACGACACGAAAATACCGAGATGCCCGACTTCCTCGTGGATCATGTAGATGATCCGCTGGCCGAGCACTTCGATCTCGCGCTCGTCTGCATAGGTGTCGATGATCCAGTTCAGCGCCTGCTGTGGCGGGGTGATGTTGTCGCCGTAGGAGGCGAACACGATCACCGGTGCGCGAATGGCCTTCAGGTCGATACCGCGGCCCGTTTCAAGGCGCGCTTCGTTCTTGCCAAGCTTGTTGCCGACAAACAGGTTTTCGACGATCCAGCGGATTTCGTCGCCGTTCATCAGGAACAGGCCGCCCCACCACTTTTCAAATTCGAGGAAGCGGGCCGGGTCTTCGTCAGCCTGGGTGTAGAGGTCATAGTATTTGCGGAACCAGGTACGGCCCGGGTTCAGCATCTCGAAATTCTGGACCAGATCGGCGCCATCGAACACGCCGCCGCCAAGGTCCGACATCAGGATTGCCGGCAGAACGCCGCCGACGATGCCGCCGGTGTAGCGCATCGGGTCCTGGCCGAGGCGGCCGGACCAATAGGACATCGGCGCGCCGTTCAGGACGATCGGGCCGGCGAGATCCGGATTGGTTGCTGCAAGAATGGCGGTTGCCCAGCCGCCCTGGCAATTGCCGATGACGATGGGCTTGGGCGCATCGGGATGGCGGCGGCGGATCTCGCGCAGGAATTCGGCTTCTGCGTAGGTCACGTCGGCAATGGTCTGGCCGGGCTCCGGCTGCGGACGGAAGGCCACGAAATAGACCGGATGCCCATCTGCCAGCGCAACGCCGACCTGGCTGTCCTTCTTGAAGCCGCCAATGCCGGGGCCGTGACCGGCGCGCGGGTCGATGATCACATAGGGGCGCTTGAAGGCGAGGGTTTCGCCACCCTTCGGCAGGATATGCAGCAGCATGTAATTGCAGGGGCGGCGCAGCGTGCGCGCATCGACGACGATCTCGTAATCGTAGATCAGGACGGGTGGAGCACCGGCAGCTTCATGCTCCAGGAAGATGTCGCCGCGCTGGCGCAGGATGTCGGTGACCAGCACTGAACGTTCTGCGGCGTCTCGCCAGTATTCGCCAAAGGCCTGCATCAACTCATTCGGCTGGCTCATGGCGCGCAGTGCTTCGGTCAGGCCATCGACCTTTGCGCCCATGCGATCACCGGCCTCGCGGTATTCGTGGTGGCTTCGGGTGTAGTGCTTCTCGATCGCTTCCCGAAGCATCTCATGCTGCTTCAGTTCGCCGTTGGCAGGCTGCGCGAAGTGGCGGGCGTTCTCGGCGTTGAACGCCATCCAGTCCATCGGATTGAAGCCTTGCATGTTCATGACAGGTCCTTTGGGCGTCAGCCCGTTACGTGATAGCCGCCGTCGATCGGATGGATCGAGCCGGTGACGTTGCGCGCTTCGTCAGAAGCCAGAAACGCCGCATAGGCACCAACATCGTCGATGGTTGCGAGCGTATGCGTCGGCGCGCGGTCGCGGTTGCGATCCATCAGGTCGTCGAAATGAGCTATGCCGGAGGCGGCGCGCGTCTGGAGCGGGCCGGGTGACAGCGCGTGGACGGAAATGCCCTTCGGTCCGAGTTCAGCGGCGGCATAGCGCACCACCGATTCGAGCGCTGCCTTGACCGGACCCATGACGTTGTAGTTCTCGACGACCTTTTCCGAACCGTAGAAGGTGACCGTCATGCAGGTGCCGCCGGCTGCCATCATCGGCTCAGCCTTGCGGACCATACGAAGGAATGAATGGACCGAGATGTCCATGGCGATGCCGAACCCTTCGCGCGAGCAATCAATGACGCGACCGTGCAGGTCATCCTTCGGGCAGAACGCGATGGAGTGAAGCAAGATGTCGAGCTTGCTCCATTTTTCGCCGATCGTTTCAAACAGCGCGTCGAGTTGATCGTCATGGGTGACATCGAGCGGCGCGATGATTGTGGCGCCGATCTCTTCGGCCAGCGGGCGCACATGCGGCTCGGCCTTGGCGTTGAGGTAGGTGATGGCAAGGTCGGCGCCTTGCGCCTTGAGGGCCTTCGCGCAGCCCCAAGCGATCGAGTCGGCATTGGCAACGCCGACAATCAGTGCTTTCTTGCCATTCAGCGAAAACATGAGCGACCCCCGTGCTGCGCCGCACACTAGGCCTGCAAGATCACAGTTCTGTGGCAGTCCGGTACGTGTCAGATTGCAGGTGGAGCGGTTGCCGCTACCGCGAGACCAGAATGCGCAAGGTTTTTGAAGGCGTGACCAGAAAAGGCACCGGCCCCGCGATTTTCCTTGCCGCTGTGATGGCGACAACACCCTTGGCAGCAACCGATGGCGGGGGCATGGCGCTACCTGCACCCGTCACCGATGAAGTCTATCTGGCGTTCGGCGAGGCTGAAGTGCGCCTTGGCCGCGACCTGTTTTATGACCCGCTGCTGTCTGGCAACCGAAACATTGCCTGTGCGACCTGCCACCATCCGCGCCATGGCTCCGCAGACGGCCTGTCGCTCGGCCTTGGCGAAGGCGGCAAGGGGCTCGGCCCGGACCGTGTCGCCGATACGGTGAACACGCCGGAACAGCGCATCCCGCGCAATGCACCGGCGCTCTGGAACCTCGGCGCCAAGGAATTCACGGTGCTCTTCCATGATGGGCGGGTGGAGGTCGATCCGTCGCGCGTTTCCGGTCTGCGCACGCCATTGGAAGAGGACATGGAGATCGGCTTTGCCAATCTCCTGTCGGCGCAGTCCATGTTCCCCATGCTGTCGCCCAATGAAATGGCCGGCCACTACAAGGAAAACGAGATTGCGCTCGCGGTCCGGCTTGGCCGTCTGACCGGCGAGAACGGTGCCTTTGGTCGGATAGCCAAGCGTATCGAGGCGGTTCCGGACTACCGCGACGCGTTTGCCATGGCGTATCCCGAAATCGCGGCCGGCCGGCCGATCGCCTTCACCGACATTACCAACGCGATCGCATCCTTTTTGGCCACCGAGTTCCGCTCTGATACCAGCCCGTTCGATGCGGCACTGCGTGGCGAAACTGAACTTGCGGGTGCTGCTGCGGACGGGATGAAACTGTTCTACGGCGAGGCGGACTGTGCGACGTGCCACGCCGGTCCGTTCCTGACCGACCACAAATTCCATGCCATGGGCCAGCCGCAGATCGGCCCCGGCAAGGCCGAGCGGTTTGAAAAGCATGATCGCGACGTCGGGCGCATGCGCGTGACCAATGATCCGGCGGATGCCTATGCTTTTCGCACGCCCAGCCTGCGCAACATCCTGAAGACCGGGCCCTGGGGCCATTCGGGCGCCTATTCGGACATGGCGGCATTCATTGCCCAGCACGCCGATCCGGTTGCCGGGCTTTTTGCCTATGACCGCACGAATGCAGTGCTGCCGCCATTGCCGAATGCGGTCGACCACGCGATCCTCGACGCCTCCGAGGAGGTCACAGCGATTGCGGCAGCGGTGAAGGTGACGCCGGTTGCGCTGATGGCGGGCGAAATCGATGCGCTGATTGCGTTCCTAGGGGCGCTCACCGACGAGGCGGCGTTGTCCGGTCGGCTCGGCGTTCCTGAAACGGTGCCAAGCGGCCTACCCGTTGATCGCTGAGACAAATTACCGGGATGATGCAACCGGCATCGAACCCGACCGGTCCACAAAGCGTGGCCCGGAAGCTGCTGAAGCGGGACCATGGGGTGCGAGCAGAGCGAGGGCTGTCACGGCCGACGGCAAAACCTGTAAGCGAAGCATCGGTACTCTCCCCGGTGTCATGCGGCGCGACCGGACGTATTGTTTGCCACAAGTTCGTTGGTCACGTGGTCGAGGGCGAGGGCAGCTGCACCCTGCGCCCAAACCATGTTGCCCCAGGCATGGATTTCGACCTTCGGGCCATGACCGCCGCCCGTATCAGGCGACATGATTCCCATTTCCGCAAGCACATCCTGCGCATAGAGGTAGTCATAGCGCATGCGCTCGCCCGACAGGATGATCAGTGACGGATCAAACAACGTCACCACATTGGACAGGCCGAGCGCCAGGTATCGCCCCGCGCGGTGGAAGATCGAGCGCGCGGCGGCATTGCCGGCCTTGGCATGCGAATAAAGGCTTTCAAGGACATGCAGCGGCTCTTCGGCAGGCGAGTTCCAGTTCAGCGCGGTCGAGGCTTCGCGAACCAACGCATAATCGGCGACATAGGCTTCAAGGCATCCGCGCTGGCCGCAGCGGCATAGTGCTCCGTCGAGTTGCACCTTGGTGTGGCCAAGCTCCATGCCCATGCCGTTGGCACCGCGATAGAGCGCGTGATTGATGACAAGCCCCATGCCGATGCCGTGTTCGATGGTCACTACGGCAAAATCCGCCAGGCGGCGGCCTGCGCCAAACCAGAGTTCGGCCATCGTCAGAAGATTGGCATCGTTGTCGATGGCAACGGTGATCCCGAGCCGACGCTCCAGCAGATCGCGCAGCGGCACATCGCGTTCGGCCATGATCGGGCACCAGCTGACCATGCCCATGTCGGCATCGACGAAGCCGGGAACACCAAGGCCGATGGCGCTGATGTCGTCACGCGTCAGGCCGCTTCCGGCGATCACCTCATCGAGAATTGCTTCGGTTTCCGACAGGATATCCGCGGTCGAATGGCGGGCGTGACGGCGCGGCATCGATGCCTCGGCGATGCGGTTTCCTGCAAAATCGACGATCACCGCCGAGTGCGCGGGCGACGACAACTTGATGCCGGCGACATGGCGCGCTTGCGGGCGTACGCACAGCGCAACGGGCGGACGTCCGCGACTTGCATCGGTGTCGCGGGCCGGTTGCCCGGTTTCCATGATCAGGCCGGCTTCGATCAGTTCCGAGGTGATCGCCGATACCGAGCCGGGGCTGATGCCGACAACCTTGGCAATATCGATCCGCGCCAGACTTCCGGCAGCACGGATCGCCTCGAACACCTGCTGGCGCAGCGGCTTGCCGCTGCTCGTCGCCATGGGCGAGGTCAACGGACCGCAGCCCGGCGTATCGCCGGCAGGTTGTCCATCACTCATTGCCGTTTTGTTGAGCATTTAATTCAAGGGTCGATCTAAAAGCGCATCGAAAGCGGTCCTCTTCCGCTATCAATGGCCGAAATCGACCGTCCTCCCTGCAAAAACCTATCCGAAAGCGCAGGAAATCGTCAAATTAATTTTGACAAATGAATTTAACATGGCATGTTTCGAAAATCGGCGTGTTGCCGTGACGCTCCGGAGAAGCGTCTCAAACCGGGAGGTATTTTTCAATGCGTAAAGCACTCGTGCTTGCGGCCATCATGGTTGCGGGCCTCACATCTACCGCACTTGCCGAAGGCAAGACCATCGGCGTCAGCTGGTCCAACTTCCAGGAAGAACGCTGGAAGACCGATGAAGCTGCGATGAAGGCAGCCATCGAAGCCAATGGCGACAAGTATGTTTCGGCTGACGCCCAGGGTTCGGCTGCCAAGCAGCTGACCGACGTGGAAAGCCTGATCTCGCAGGGCGCCAACGCTCTCGTGATCCTCGCCATGGACAAGGACGCCATCGGACCGGCTGTCGACAAGGCTGCCGCTGAAGGCATCCCGGTCGTCGGCTATGACCGCCTGATCGAAGACGATCGCGCGTTCTACCTGACCTTCGACAACAAGGGCGTCGGCCGCATCATCGCGCAGTCGGTCTTTGCCGTTAAGGGTGACGGCAACTACGCCATCATCAAGGGCGACAAGGGTGATCCGAATGCCGGCTTCCTGCGCGAAGGCATGGAAGAAGTGATCGGCGCAGCCGTCACTGCCGGCACTATCAAGATCGTCTGTGAAACCTTCACCGATGGTTGGAAGCCGGACAATGCCCAGAAGAACATGGAGCAGTGCCTGACCTCGCAGAACAATGCCGTTGACGCCGTTCTTTCGCAGAACGACGGCATGGCAGGCGGCGTCATTGCTGCTCTGACCGCACAGGGCATGGCCGGGACCGTTCCGGTTGGTGGCCAGGACGGCGACCTTGCCGCGATCAATCGCGTTGCCCGTGGCACGCAGGTCGTGTCGGTCTGGAAGGACTCGCGTCAGCTCGGCAAGGCTGCCGGCGACATCGCATCGGCACTCGCCGGTGGCGCTGCGCTCGACGCCGTTCCGGGTGCCGTGAAGTGGTCCGGTGGCGAGAAGGGCGTTGAAATGAACGCCATCTTCCTTGAGCCGACCCCGCTGACGAAGGACAACATCGGCGCTGCCATCGAAGCTGGTCACATCACCAAAGAACAGGCTTGTGACGGCGCAATGGCCGGCGTCAACGGCTGCTGATCCAGCAACCTTGTGATAACGGGGCCGGCACGTTTTGCCGGGTCGGCCCCGGTTTTTCCGGAACGCGGCAAATGCCGCCGACCCTATGGTTTCCAACGACCGAAATCCGGAACCGCCGTTTGACCAAGGGTTTGGTCATCGCGCGAACTCGCTGCGTTTTGCGGCATCCGGATATGATCGGACGCTGCCCGGAGGCTACATGCCATGAGTGACACGTCTCACCAGCCCGCAAAGACGACGACCACCGCCACGACGCCCCAGGAGGGCATGCTGACGTCGTTTCTGCGCAAGACAGAAATTGACCAGCGTCTTCTCGGCATGGTCGGCGCGCTGCTGCTGATCTGGATCGGCTTTCATGTCTACGGACAGATCGCCAACGGTTTCGGGGCGTTCCTGACCCCGCGCAACCTGTGGAACCTCTCGGTCCAGACCGCTTCGATCGGCATCATGGCAACCGGCATGGTGCTGGTCATCGTGACGCGGCACATCGATCTTTCGGTCGGGTCGATCCTCGGTTTCAGCGCCATGGTCATGGCGATCCTGCAGGTGCGGGTGCTGCCGGACCTGATCGGCATCGGCCACCCGATGATCTGGGTGATCACGGTTGTGGCTGGCATTGCCATCGGCGCGCTTGTTGGTGCTTTCCACGGCTATCTGGTGGCGTATCTCGCCATCCCGGCCTTCATCGTCACCCTCGGCGGTTTGCTGTTCTGGCGCGGCATGTCCTACATGCTGGCGCGCGGCGAGACGATTTCGCCGCTCGACCAGACATTCTCGCTTCTAGGCGGCGGGCCGTTCGGCTCGGTCGGTGCGACCGTCAGCTGGGTCTTGGGAATTGTCGCCTGCCTTGGCATTGCGGCGCTGATCATCGCGGGCCGGTCGCAACGCAAGCGCTTCCAGTTCCCGCTGCGCCCGCTGTGGGCCGAGTGGTTCCTCGGTCTTGTCGGCAGCGCGCTGATCCTCGGCTTCGTGGTTCTGGTCAATTCCTATCCGTGGCCGGTCGGGATCGTGCGCCAATATGCCGAAGCAACCGGCATCACGGTACCGGAAGGCGGCCTCTTCATCAGCCACGGCTTTGCCATTCCCGTGCTGATCCTGATCGTTGTCGGCATCGCCATGACGTTTCTGGCAACCCGCACACAGTTCGGGCGCTACGTCTTTGCCATCGGCGGCAATCCCGAGGCTGCCGAACTTGCGGGGATCAACACGCGCTGGGTCACCGTCAAGATATTCGCGCTGATGGGTGCGCTCTGCGGCCTGTCTGCCGTGGTGGCCAGTGCTCGCTTGAACTCTGCGACCAACTCGCTGGGCACGCTCGACGAACTCTACGTCATCGCCGCAGCGGTCATTGGCGGCACGTCGCTCGCCGGCGGTGTCGGCACGATCTACGGGGCCATTCTCGGTGCCGTGGTGATGCAGTCACTGCAGACCGGGATGATCCTGATCGGGTTCGATGCCGCGATCCAGCAGATTGTCGTCGGCTCGGTGCTGGTCGTCGCCGTCTGGCTCGACACATTGTATCGCGGCCGCGCGAAGTAAGGGGAGGCAGCACCATGACCATGCACACGCGCGAAGCCGGTGGGACGCCACTCGTCGCACTCACCGACATCTCGATTTCCTTCGGCGGCATCAAGGCGGTGGACCATGCCTCCGTCGATCTCTACCCGGGCGAAGTGGTCGGCCTGCTCGGCCACAACGGTGCCGGCAAATCGACGCTGATCAAGATCCTCTCGGGCGCCTACAAGCGCGATACCGGATCGATCAAGATCAACGGAGAGGAAGTTCGCATCGAAAATCCGCGCGATGCCAAGGACTATGGCATCGAGACGATCTACCAGACGCTGGCGCTTGCCGACAATGTCGACGCAGCGGCCAACCTGTTCCTCGGGCGCGAAAAGTTGACCCGCTGGGGCACGCTGGACGACGTGGCGATGGAAGCCGATGCCCGCCGCGTGATGGGACGGCTCAATCCGAATTTCCGCCGCTTCAAGGAACCGGTGAAATCCCTGTCGGGCGGTCAACGCCAGTCGGTGGCGATTGCCCGGGCGATCCTCTTCAACGCGCGAATCCTGATCATGGATGAGCCGACCGCAGCGCTCGGCCCGCAAGAGACGGCTCAGGTGGGCGATCTCGTCAAGCAGTTGAAGGGCGACGGCATCGGCATCTTCATGATCGACCATGACATTCATCAGGTGTTCGACCTGTGCGACCGGGTCGTCGTGATGAAGAACGGCCAGGTGGTGGGCACCGCCAATGTCAAGGATGTCACGAAGGATGAAGTCCTTGGAATGATCATCGCCGGCAAGTGTCCCGCGGGTGCTGTGCCTGGCCCCGGTGCTGTGAAGGACTGACGTTAGATGTCTTTCTTTCTCGGTCTTGACCTTGGCACGTCCGGCCTGAAGGGCGTTCTGGTTTCGGAAAGCGGTCAGATCGTTGCCGAGGCGAATGCACCGCTCACCGTGTCGCGCCCGCATCCCGGTTGGTCCGAGCAGGCGCCGTCTGACTGGATCGAGGCGTCGGAGATCGTGCTGGCATCGCTTGGCACTTCGCACGGACTATCAAATGTGTCCGGGATCGGCCTTTCCGGCCAGATGCATGGCGCCGTGCTGCTGGATGCCGGCGCCGATGTCCTGCGCCCTTGCATCCTGTGGAACGACACGCGCAGCCACCGCGAGGCGGCCGCGATGGATGCCGATC
Organism: Roseitalea sp.; assembly: GCA_041752455.1. GTDB lineage: Bacteria > Pseudomonadota > Alphaproteobacteria > Rhizobiales > Rhizobiaceae > JBGSWL01. Next base: position 20,054 of record JBGSWL010000140.1, read on the forward strand.
CGCAGTGGCGGGCGATCACCGGCAGCATCGTTTTTCCGGGATTTACGGCGCCAAAACTTGACTGGGTGGCACACAACGAACCGGCGATCCGCGAACGCGTCGCGATGGTGCTGCTGCCGAAGGACTATTTGCGCCTCTGGCTGACGGGCGAGGCTGTCGGCGAAATGTCGGACGCTGCCGGCACCAGTTGGCTGGATACCGGCGCGCGCGACTGGTCTGACGCATTGCTCGCCAAGACCGGGCTTGACCGCTCGGCGATGCCGCGTCTGGTCGAAGGCAATGCGGTCTCCGGGCAATTGCGCGGGGCGCTCGCCAGCCGTTTCGGCTTTTCCGGCCCCGTGCCGGTGGCAGGCGGTGCCGGTGACAATGCGGCATCGGCGATCGGCGTCGGTGTCGTCAAGGCAGGCGATGCCTTCGTCTCGCTCGGCACATCGGGCGTGCTGTTTGCCGCCTGCGACCGCTACAGCCCGGCGCCGGAAACGGCAGTGCACACGTTCTGCCATGCGCTGCCGGACACATGGCACCAGATGGGCGTGATCTTGTCTGCAACCGATTCGCTCAACTGGTATGCCGGGATCACCGGCCAGAATGCGTCCGACCTGACCTCCGGCCTTGGCTTATTGAAAGCGCCGGGCCGTTCGCTGTTCCTGCCCTATCTCGGTGGCGAGCGGACCCCGCACAATGATGCGGCGGTACGCGGCGCGTTCCTTGGCCTTGAGCATGCCAGCGACCGCGACGCGCTGACGCGCGCCGTGCTCGAAGGTGTGACATTTGCGATCCGCGACTGCCGTGACGCCCTGGCGGCGACCGGCACACGCTTTGACCGCCTTCTGGCAGTCGGTGGCGGCAGCCGTTCGCACTACTGGCTGGAAGCCATTGCCACGGCGCTCGATGTCGAAGTCGATGTGCCGGTCGCAGGTGACTTCGGTGGTGCATTCGGAGCCGCGCGGCTTGCCATGCTGGCAACCGGCACACTCGAAACCAACGACCTTGGCGCGCCGGCCATCGCCGCAACCATCGCGCCCGACCGGGCGCTGACCGATGCCTTCAGCGCCGCGCATGCGCGATATCGCTACGCCTATTCAGCCATCAGGAGCGTCTCATGACCGACTTTTTCAAGGGGATCGATCCGATCCGTTTCGACCCGGACGCAGCCGAAGACGCACTCACCTACCGCGCCTACGATGCCGACGAGATCGTCATGGGCAAGCGGCTGGAAGATCACCTGCGCTTTGCAATTGCATGGTGGCACTCGTTTGCCTGGCCGGGCGGCGACCCGTTCGGCGGTCAGACCTTCGAGCGGCCGTGGTTCGGCGACACGCTGGATCTGGCGCGCCTGAAGGCCGATATCGCCTTCGAGATGTTTGCGATTCTCGGCCAGCCGTATTTCTGCTTCCATGATGCGGACATTCGCCCCGAGGGCGCAAGCTTTGCGGAAAACACCCGCAATCTGGAAGCGATCGTCGACCACATCGGCGTCAAGATGGAAGAAGTCGGCACCAAACTTCTCTGGGGCACGGCCAACCTTTTCTCCAACCGCCGTTTCATGTCCGGTGCCGCAACCAACCCGGACCCGGATGTGTTTGCGTTCTCGGCAGCGACGGTGAAGACCTGCATGGACGCCACCCACAAGCTGGCGGGCGAAAACTATGTCCTGTGGGGCGGCCGTGAAGGCTATGAGACGCTGCTCAATACTGACCTCAAGCGTGAGCGGGCGCAGGCCGGCCGCTTCCTGCAGATGGTTGTCGACTACAAGCACAAGATCGGCTTTGGCGGCACGATCCTGATCGAGCCGAAGCCGCAGGAGCCGACCAAGCACCAGTACGATTACGATGTCGCCACCGTCTACGGTTTCCTGAAGGACTTCGGTCTCGAAAACGAGGTCAAGGTCAATATCGAGCAGGGCCATGCGATCCTTGCCGGCCATTCGTTCGAGCATGAAATTGCGACCGCAGGCGCACTCGGCATTTTCGGTTCGATCGACATGAACCGCAACGACTACCAGTCGGGCTGGGACACCGACCAGTTCCCCAACAACGTGCCGGAAGTGGCGCTAGCCTACTACGAGATCCTCAAGGCCGGCGGTTACACGACCGGAGGCACCAACTTTGACGCCAAGCTTCGCCGCCAATCGCTTGATCCGGCCGACCTGATCGCCGCCCATGTCGGCGCGATGGATGTCTGCGCACGCGGGCTCAAGGCTGCCGCTGCCATGCTGGAAGATGGCAAACTGGAGCGTCTGCGCGCTGCCCGCTATGCGGGCTGGGACAGCGAGACCGGCCGCAAGATGCTTGCCGGGGAACTCGGCCTTGATGATCTGGCCGCGCATGTCGAGCGCGAAAACATCAACCCGCAGCCGGTATCCGGCCGTCAAGAGCGGCTGGAAAACCTGGTCAACCGGTTCGTTTGAGCCATCGAGGCTGCGTGCGCGGACACCAGCCATTCCGATCCCTGCGCAAAAGCGGAGGTGGGAGGCGCCTCTATCTCCCCCCTTGCGGGGGAGAAAGCGATTGCGACGAATTGGCCGCCAGGCCAAACGTCAGAAATCGCAAGAGGGGGGATTAACGTCCGATCCGCGCTGCTTCAGCAAGAATGTGCCCGCATACGCCATTGAGGTTGCGTTCCACCTCGTCATTCCAAAAGCGCAACACGATGAAGCCGGATGCCGCAAAGTGCGCATCACGCGAATGATCCGCGACCTTGCCGGAGTGCTGACCGCCATCCACCTCTATGATGAGCTTCGGCCGGAAGCACACAAAATCCAGAATGAACCCATCCAATGGATATTGTCGGCGAAAGATGAGGCCTTCAAGCTGACCGCGTCGCAGAGCCTGCCAGAGCATGTTCTCCGCTTTCGTGGCATTTGCGCGCATGGAGCGGGCGAAGTCGCGGAGCTTTGGTGGCGGCTGGTAGCGCATGACGTTTATCCCCCCTCTTGCGAATTCTAAGGCCTTGCTTCGCTTCGGCCAAGAACTCGCTTTCTCCCCCGCAAAGGGGGGAGATAAGGCGCAACGCCATCAGTATTCATTCGCCCCTTTCCCCGCCAAGATCCGATCTCGAAACCCGGCGATGCGTGACACGCGCGTCTCCGATTTTTTTGCACCGTTCAGGTTGATCAGGTAGCTGTTCTGGCGCCCCGGCGTCAGGCTCCGGAAAGCTTCAGCCAGCAACGGGTCGGCGTCCAGTGCATCGACCAGTTCGTCCGGCCATTGCCTTTGCGTCTCCTCCTTCGGCGGCCTGATGCCGTCGCGCGCATAGTCCATGGCCTCTTGCAGGTAAGCACGGATGACCGGTTCCAGCCGGATCACGTCGCCGCTGTCCGTGAAGCGGATCATGTCGGGATGCCTGGTGTTGGGGCCTTGCCGTTCGAGCACGCCATGCGGGTCGCTCATCAGGGCTGCGTTGAAAAAGCTGAGGCGGAAATCGTTGCGCAACGCGCCGACCACCGCGATGTTGCGACCGGCATGCATGTAGCAGGGATGGCCCCATTTCACGGTTTCAACGAGGCCCTCGTCGAGGCAGATTCGGCGAAGGTCCCGCAGACCGGCGGACCAGGTGATGGCCGAGCAGTCCGGTGTCGCAAACCGCGCGCAACGGCCACAGCCTTTGGCGAAATAGTCCTCGATCTCGGTGATCATCATGTGCCGGCTCTGAAAAGTCAGGCCTCCACACTAGCACCGGGCACTGCACTTCCCAACCGTTTCGACCGGGGCTAAACCCTCGCAAAGAACGGGAGGATCATCACCATGCTGAAACCGGACAGAACCTTTCTCGCCCAGGCCGGCCTCCATGCCTCTTCACCAAACCATGTCGAGTGATCCCGCAGAGCGCGTGCACCGGGCCTTTGCCCAGCGTGTCACGGCTGGTGACTTCCCGGCGCCGAACTCCACGGCGACCCTTGCCGACGCCGGGCTGACGCGCAAGGCGGCGCTCGGCATTTTTGCTTCGCAGTGCGCGTCGCGGCAACTCGATCTTGCCGCCCGGCGCATGCAGGCGGCGGGCGAGGGGTATTACACGATCGGCTCGTCCGGCCACGAGGGCATGGCAGCGGTGGCGGCGGCGTTCCGCACCGATGACATGGCGTTTCTGCATTATCGCGACGGGGCGTTCCTGCTGGAGCGGGCGCGAATGGCGGGCGACAAGGACATGATCTCCGACATGCTGTTGTCGTTTGCCTGTTCGAGCGAGGACCCGGTTTCCGGCGGGCGGCACAAGGTGCTTGGTTCCAAGCGCCTGAACATCCCGCCGCAGACCTCGACGATCGCCTCGCACCTGCCCAAGGCCATGGGTGCGGCCTATGCGATCGGACTTGCCAAGCGCATCAAGGCGGGTGGTGACGCGTTGGCGCGCGACGCTGTCATCATCTGCTCGTTCGGGGATGCGTCGCTCAACCATTCGACCGCGCAGGGGGCGATCAACGCCATCGGCTGGAGCGCGGTGCAGGGCGTTCCGATGCCGATCGTGTTGGTATGCGAAGACAACGGCATCGGCATTTCGGTGCGCACGCCAACGGGCTGGGTGGAGGCTTCGATGCGCCACCGGCCGGGCATTAACTACCTCAGCTGCGACGGGACCAACGCCGCCGACACCTATCGCGCGGCGCGGGCGGCGGAGCAAATCGCACGCAAGCAGCGCAAGCCCGTGTTCCTGCACCTGCGGTGCGCGCGCCTGTTCGGCCATGCGGGCGCCGATGTGCAGGCGGCGTATCTTTCGGCAGCGGAAATTGCCGCAACGGAAGATGCTGATCCTTTACTGCATGGCGCTCACAAGCTGATTCAGGAAGCCGGTGTGACTTCTGCGGAAATCCTGAAGCTTTACAATGGTTTGGGCGATAACATCAAGAAACTGATTCCGCAGGTTTCGGCGGCGCCGAAGCTTGCCGATGCCGCTTCCGTCATGGCGTCGATCGTGCCGCCCAAACGGATCATCGCGCCGCGCAATGGCCCGTCTCCCGACGAACGCGCGGCGCTGTTCGGCAGCGATTTATCAGCGCTCGACCAACCGCAGACGCTGGCGCGGCAGATCAACATGGCGCTGACCGACCTGATGGCCACCCATGACGAGATCGCGCTTTTCGGCGAAGATGTCGGTGCCAAAGGCGGGGTCTATGGCGTCACGCAAAAGCTGCAGGCACGGTTCGGGCAATCGCGGGTTTTCGATACGCTACTTGATGAACAGTCGATCCTCGGTCTTGCCATCGGCGTCGCGCACAACGGTCTTTTGCCGATCCCGGAGATCCAGTTCCTCGCTTATCTGCACAATGCCGAGGACCAGTTGCGCGGCGAAGCGGCGACGCTGCCATTCTTTTCCAACGGCCAGTTCGCCAATCCGATGGTCGTGCGGATTGCCGGCCTTGGCTACCAGAAGGGGTTCGGCGGGCACTTCCACAATGACAATTCGCTGGCTGTGCTGCGTGACATTCCGGGCATCATCGTCGCGGTGCCATCGCGTGGCGACGAGGCGGCAATGATGCTGCGCGAATGCGTGCGGCTGGCGCGCGAGGAACAGCGGGTGGTCGTCTTCATCGAGCCGATTGCGCTTTACCAGACGCGCGATCTTCTGACCGCAAAGGACGGTGGCTGGATGACCACCTATCCCGCGCCGGACCGGAAAATCGCGCTCGGCGACGTGGGCTTCGAAGGGCAGGGCACAGACCTTGCCATCGTGACTTATGGCAATGGCCGGTATCTCTCGCGGCAAGCGCAGGCTGATCTTGCTGCCGAGGGGGTCGGCGTGCGGGTAATCGACCTGCGCTGGATATCGCCGCTGCCGCATGAGGCAGTGCTGGAGGCGGTGGCGGATTGCAAGGCGGTGCTGGTCGTTGATGAATGCCGCCGATCAGGAAATGCGGGCGAAGCGATGCTGGCGCGGCTGGCGGAAGCGGGGCTGATGCGCATCGCCTTGCACGCAGCCGAAGAGAGCTTCATCGCGACGGGGCCCGCCTATGCGGCAACCATGCCGTCGCGCGCTTCAATCCGTGAGGCGGCCTTGGTGCTGATCAGGCGCGGGGCTTGATGCCGTTCAGGAGGATCGACAGAACCGCATGGGCGACCTGGTCGTTGAAGCCCGGGCGCTTGGTCTGCTTGCCGAGGATGGCGTTCACCTGCACGTCGAAGTCGGCATAGTGCTGGGTCGTCGCCCAGATCGTGAAGATGAGATGGTAGGGATCGACCGGCGCGATCTTGCCCGCGTCGATCCAGCGGCGGATGACGCCCGCCTTCTCGTCGACGAGCGCCTTCAGCCGGGTCTGCAGGAACTCCAGAACCAGCGGCGCGCCGCGCTGGACCTCGTTGGCAAACAGGCGGGATGCTTCCGGTGAGGCGTCCGACATGGTCAGCTTGATGGTGATGTAACGGCGCAATTCCTCGATCGGGTCGCCGTCGGGATCAATCGCCGCGAACGGTTCAAGCCAGGCTTCCACCGTCTGTTCGATCACCTGCCGGTAGATATCTTCCTTCGACGGGTAGTAGTAGAGCAGGTTGGTTTTCGACATGCCGGCGCGTTCGGCGATCCGGTCGATGGTGGCGCCGCGATAACCGTCGGTGGAAAACACATCGAGCGCCGCCAGGGCAATTGCTGCCCGGTTTTCGGTCTGGATGCGGCTGCGCTTTTTTGGCGCTTCCGCTTTTTTCGCCCGTGTCAGTGCCACAGCTGATTTCCCGTTCGGCCTGCCGTCACCCTATAGCGGCTCTGCCCGGCGATTCCACCTTGACCGCACCAGAGCGCTTACATAGCCTTCAATTTTGACCACTTAGTCAAGTTTTGGCGCGAGCCGTCCGGGCTCGTCGTTCGGGGCAGGAGGCAGGCTTTGGCTTCACCAGGGGAAAATCTGCGGATCGACGGCGACCGTCTTTGGGATGCGCTGATGCAGATGGCCGAGATCGGCCCCGGCATCGCCGGCGGCAACAACCGGCAGACGCTGACCGATGAAGACGCCGAAGGCCGCCGCCTGTTCCAGCGGTGGTGCGAGGAGGCGGGCCTGACCATGGGTGTCGATGCCATGGGCACGATGTTCATGCGGCGCGAAGGCACGGACCCGGATGCACTGCCGGTCTATGTGGGCTCCCATCTCGACACCCAGCCGACCGGCGGCAAATATGATGGTGTGCTCGGCGTTCTGGCCGGCCTCGAGATCGTGCGCACGATGAATGATCTCGACATCAAGACGAAGCACCCGATTGTCGTGACCAACTGGACCAACGAGGAAGGCACGCGCTTTGCGCCGGCCATGCTCGCGTCGGGCGTTTTTGCGGGAATCCACGCGCTGGACTGGGCCCATGACCGGGTGGACGCCAAGGGCAATCGCTTCGGCGATGAATTGGAGCGGATCGGCTGGAAGGGCGATGAGGAGGTCGGTGCGCGCAAGATGCACGCCTTCTTCGAACTGCATATCGAGCAGGGGCCGATCCTCGAAGCGGAAGGCAAGGACATCGGCGTCGTCACGCATGGGCAAGGGCTTCGCTGGATCGAGTGCACGGTGACCGGCAAGGAGAGCCACACCGGCTCGACGCCAATGCCGATGCGTCGCAATGCGGGCCGCGGCCTTGCCCAGATCATCGAGCTTGTGCACGTGATCGCGATGGACAACCAGCCCAATGCGGTCGGCGCCATCGGGCACATCGACGTCTATCCCAACAGCCGGAACATCATTCCAGGCAAGGTGGTGTTCACGGTCGATTTCCGCAGCCATGAACTCGACCGGCTCAACGCCATGGTGGACCGGCTGATGGCGGAAGCGCCCAAGCTTTGTGAAGCGCTTGGCATTTCATTCGAAGCCAAGATCGTCGGGCAATTCGATCCGCCGGAGTTCGACCACGACTGCGTGCGGCTGATACGCGAGGCAGCCGAGCGGCTGGGCTATTCCCACATGAACATCGTATCGGGTGCAGGGCATGACGCCTGCTGGGTCAACCGGCTCTACCCGACGGCGATGGTGATGTGCCCTTGCGTCGACGGCCTGTCGCACAACGAGGCCGAGGAGATCACCAAGGACTGGGCGCGCGCGGGTGCTGACGTGCTGTTTCATGCGGTGATCGAGAAGGCGGAGGTGGTGGGGTGAGCGTCGAGGCGGAGCTGCAATGAAGTTTCCCCCTTACCCAGCTGCGACCACGCCCGGCATGGCCGGGCTGGTCTCGCATCCCTCTCCCCGTCGGGGCGAGGGAAGAAGCACCAGCGGAGCCCTCCATGGACATTGACGGGCTGCTGCAAAGCGTCATCCGTTTTTCGAACTTCATGTCGTCGCGGCTCGTCGTTTCCGGCCTGTTTTTCTATGTGATGTCCGGCTTCACCGAGATCGGTAGCGCGACCGAGGGGTTCCTGCCCAATCTTGATCTCGTCAACGGCGTGATCGCCAACTACCAGAACATCTTCGACATTCTCGGCGTGTCGGACTTCGCGCTGCTGCTGATTTTCTTCCTGTTCCTGACCGCGATCCATGTGGTGTTTGTCGCCTTCGACCGGCTTGGCCACTACATCCCTCCGGCGATCGTGCCGCTGCCGGGCTGGCAGGCGATCGACGACCTGACCGGACCGACCTTCGACATCCTGCGCGAGGCGCGCGGCGAGGAACATACGGACGAGGAGAACCAGCGGCTGTTCGAGTTCCGGCGCAAGCTGGAAGCCATCGACACGGCGAACGAGGAAGCCCATGCCGACGAGATCGCAACCATCAGCGGCGCCTTCCGGGTGGCGAAGACCATGGCGGTGTTCTCGTTCCTCGCCTTTGTCTATGCCTTCGCATCCGGCACATATACCGGCGATATCGCCTTGCTGCTGATCATCCTCGGTTGCTCCATGCTGACAGTCGCCTATGCGATCCTGTCGATCTACCGGTCGCATTTCGACCGCATCACCGAGCTTCGCGAGGAGGTCATTCACCAGTTGACCGGCTTTGCCGGCATCTGGCTGCCTGCGGACCATCATCAGCGCGTCCTCGACAGTTGCGCGCCGAGCCGTGATCTCAAACCGGCCGAATTCGAGGTGATGATGCCGGTCTACGGCACGCTGGACGAGTTCGTGCGGGACATGCGCAAATGGCGGCTGCGCCGCAGCGCCTCGAAAAACAGGGCAAGGACGTGATGGTCGCTGTGCACATCACGCAGGCCGATGTCACCGCGATGATCGAGCGCGAGATCGCGCTGTTTGCCGCCGGGGTTGATGCCAGCGCGTTCGATGCGGCGACGCTGCGGTCGCAGGCACTCTGGCGTGAACGGACATTGGCCGAGTTTCGGGCCGCGCTGGTGCCTCCGCATCTGGAAGCGGTGCAGTTTGCTGGCGGGTTCCAGGAAGACTGCTGGGCTGTGACCCGTTCGAACGGCGACTATCATGTGGTCTACATGCCGATTCCGGACCGGTTCTCGCTGGTGCGCGAAACGGCGGTCGGGCCTGTCGACATGAGCATTCACGGCGGCGCGATCGCCGTCTTTTCAACGACATGATTGAAGGGAATCATCATGACCGCAACCATCATCAAGAACGGAACCATCGTCACCGCCGACCTGACCTACAAGGCGGATGTGAAGATGGAGCACGGCGTCATCACGCAGATCGACCCGGACCTTTCCGGCGACACGGTGCTCGATGCGACCGGCTGCTACGTGATGCCGGGCGGGATCGATCCGCACACCCATCTCGAAATGCCGTTCATGGGCACCTACTCATCTGATGATTTCGAGAGCGGCACGCGCGCGGCGCTCTCCGGCGGCACGACGATGGTGGTGGATTTCTGCCTGCCTGCGCCCGGCCAGTCGCTGCTGGAAGCGCTGACCATGTGGGACAACAAGACATCGAGAGCCTGCTGCGACTTTTCCTTCCACATGGCGATCACCTGGTGGAGCGAGCAGGTCTTCAACGAGATGGATACCGTGGTGAAGGAGCGCGGCATCAACACCTTCAAGCATTTCATGGCCTACAAGGGCGCGCTGATGGTGGACGATGACGAGATGTTCTCCTCCTTCCAGCGCTGCGCTGCGCTTGGCGCGCTGCCGCTGGTGCATGCGGAGAACGGCGATGTGGTTGCGCAGTTGCAGGCCAAGCTCCTCGCCGAAGGCAATAACGGGCCTGAGGCGCACGCCTATTCGCGCCCGGCCGAAGTGGAGGGCGAGGCGACCAACCGGGCGATCATGATTGCCGACATGGCGGGCGTGCCGGTCTATATTGTGCACACCTCGTCCGAACAGGCGCATGAGGCGATCCGCCGCGCGCGCCAGAACGGCATCCGCGCCTATGGCGAACCGCTGATCCAGCATCTGACGCTCGATGAAAGCGAGTACCGGCACCCGGACTGGGACCATGCGGCGCGGCGCGTGATGAGCCCGCCGTTCCGTGACAAGAAGCATCAGGATTCGCTTTGGGCGGGGCTTGCTGCCGGTTCGCTGCAGGTGGTGGCAACCGACCACTGCGCCTTCACGACCGCGCAGAAACGCTTCGGCGTCGGCGACTTCACCAAGATCCCGAACGGCACCGGCGGGCTTGAAGACCGCATGCCGATGCTGTGGACCAACGGCGTTGTAACTGGTCGCCTGACCATGAACGAATTCGTCGCGGTGACCTCGACCAACATCGCGAAGATCCTGAACATGTATCCGAAAAAGGGCGCGATCCTCGTCGGCGCGGACGCTGATATCGTCGTCTGGGACCCAGCCAAGGAGAAGACGATCACGGCGGCCGCCCAGCAGTCGGCGATTGACTACAATGTGTTCGAGGGCAAGCATGTGAAGGGCCTGCCTCGCTACACGCTGACGCGGGGTGTCGTTGCCATCGAGGATGGTACTTTGAACACGCAGGAAGGCCACGGCCAGTTCGTCGCGCGCGAACCCTTCACCGCGGTCAACGCCGCCTATTCGACGTGGAAGGAAATCACCGCCCCGCGCAAGGTTCAGCGCACCGGCATTCCGGCGAGCGGGGTGTGAGACCTTTGCCCAACGGACTCAGTGGCGACCATGGCAAGAAAAAGCCGCCCCGCCTGCCGACATTGGCAGACGGAGCGGCGATGGAAGGTTACTGCTTATTTGGCAGCGAGCAGTTCCGGAACATCGAGCAGGATGATCTCGTTGTCGGCTGCTGCATCAAGCTTGCGGCCGGAGGAATAGGGCAGGTTGTTGTCGTTGCCGACCATGATCTGCGTGTCGGAAACGGCCATCACGTCTTCGATCGTGAAGAACGGGAAGGTCATGATGCCGGTGAGGTCACGCTTGGCAACGGTTTCCAGCCGGTTCTTCTTGTCCGGATCGGCAATGTTCATCAGGTCGATGTGACCGATGCGGCGCACGAAGCCATCGGCGTCGATGGTGGCGGTGTCGATCAGGACGATGCGCTTCAGCATGGCCGGCAGCGGGAAGCAATCAGGCTTGGCATCGCCTTCGCACTTCAGCGACGGGTCGCCTTCGCCGTTGTCACGTTCGATGACGAGGGCGCGGGTTTCGTCGATGAAGTTGAAATCGCCGATGGCGGTCGCGCCTTCAGCCAGCGCAAACTTGAACGAGGCGCCGGTCCATTCGCCCTTGGCGGGGTCGAAGGCGAGAACCTTGAGGAAGTTGCCTTCCGGCTTGCCGTCTTCGCCGATCAGCGGCTTTTCCATCATCGCCCAGAGCAGGTTCGAGCCGGGCTGCAGCGCCAAGCCCTCATAGCCGCCCGAACGCGGGACGTTCCAGTCCTTGCCGGCGACCGACAGGCCGCTGATGGTCGGATGATCGACGCTCTTCAGCGGCTTGCCATCAACCATGGTCTGGTAGACAGCAATGACTTTGCCGTCTGCGGTCGCGTGAATGATCGACGGGCCGAACTCTTCGCCAAGCCAGATGTCACCATTGGCGAACTGGATGCTTTCGAGGTCAAAGTCAGCGCCGGTCAAGTAGCGCTCGGCTGTGCCTTCATAAGCGATGCGGTGCATGACCTTGCGGTCCGGGTCGCGCAGGAAAATGGTTTCCTTGACTTCGGTCGTGCCGGTTTCGAAGTTCGGCATCACCTTGTGAAAGAACAGCAGGGCGTCCGAGCTGTTGGCCTTGGAACCAAAGCCGTTGTCGGTCAGCGTATAGATCGAGCCGTCTTCGGCCGTGTTCATGGCAAAGCCGGAAAAGCCCTGCAGCGGCTGACCTTCGAAAGGCACAGACAGGCCGGTCGGGCGCTTGCCATGCAGGCCGCCGGTGTCGCCGGCGACCGAGCCGACCGCGTCGGTGCGGGCAGGCGTCGTGAACTTGCCGGAGACCTTGGCGTCAGCGGGCGCATCGGCCGGTGTGGCAACAAAGCTGGCCGCCGGCAGGACCGAATGGCCGGCAAGCTTGGCAGGAAAAACGTCTTCAGCGTGGGCAGCAGCGAGCGATGCCGCCACGGCAATGGCAGATACCGACAGTTTCAACATGATCATTCCCCGGTTATGGACGTGTGTGAGCACACTGTCGGGAAACTAGGATCGGCGCTTGACGCGGCGGTGACAGATTTTCGTCAGTTTGATGTTGGTTTGTTGAACAAGGGACGGAGTGTCGGTTCGATGGGCCTGAATGAAGGTGGCAAGAGCAGCCTGGCATTTGGTAGGCTTTTGGCATGACCGAAAACAACACGGCACCCGTCATCTCCGCCTCATCCTTGTCGCTGACCTTCACCACCAATGACGGTCCGGTGCATGCGCTGTCGGAGGTGTCGCTTGACATCGCCAAGGGCGAATTCGTCTCGCTGATCGGCCCGTCTGGCTGCGGCAAGACGACCCTGCTGCGGGTCATAGCGGATCTGGAACAGCCGACTGGCGGCACGCTCACCGTCAACGGCATGACGCCGGCCGAAGCGCGGCGCGCGCGGGCCTATGGCTACGTCTTCCAGGCGGCGGCCCTGTTTCCGTGGCGCACGATTGCGCAGAACATCGCCCTGCCGCTGGAAGTGATGGGTGTTTCGAAAGCCGAGCAGGACAAGCGCATCACGCAAAACCTGAAGCTGGTTGACCTTGAAGGCTTCGGCAAGAAGTTCCCGTGGCAGCTTTCCGGCGGCATGCAGCAGCGGGCCTCGATTGCCCGCGCGCTCGCAGTCCAGCCCGACATGCTGCTGATGGACGAACCGTTCGGTGCGCTCGACGAGATCGTGCGCGATCACCTGAACGAGCAACTGCTGAAGCTTTGGCGCGAGACCGGCAAGACCATCGTCTTCGTGACCCACTCGATCCCCGAGGCGGTATATCTGTCGACGCGCATTGTCGTGATGAGCCCGCGGCCGGGGCGGATCACCGACATCATTGACTGTGATCTCGGCGACGAGCGGCCGCTCGACATTCGCGAGACGCCGGAATTCCTGGCGATCGCGCACCGCGTTCGCGAGGGGCTGAGGGCAGGGCATGCGTATGAGTGAGGGGTGGCGCCAACCTTTACCCTCCCCCCTGTGGGGAGGGTCGATGCGAAGCATCGGGGTGGGGGTATCCACCCAACTGCTACCCCCACCCCGCTTGCCGGGTTTGCAACCCGTCGCGCGACCCTCCCCACAAGGGGGAGGGTGGGAACTGTGCTCATGACCCGAATCCTGCCCATCGCCTCCGTCATCGCGATCATCCTCACCGTCTGGTACGGTGCGGCGGTGGTGCTGAATGCGCCGTTCGAGCGGGCGGCGGCGGAGCGGGCAGGGGCTGAGATCAGTTTTGCCGAAGTGCTGCCGAAGACCATGTCACAGGAGCGCCCGGTGCTTCCGGCACCGCATCAGGTGGCGGCGGAAATCAACAAGACCGTTTTCCAGATGAAGGTGACGTCGAAGCGCAGCCTCGTCCACCATGCCTGGGTGACACTGTCGGCAACGCTGATCGGCTTCGTGATGGGGACGGTGCTGGGCATCGTGCTGGCCATCGGCATTGTCCATTCGCGCGTGCTCGACCGCTCGATGATGCCATGGATCATCACCTCGCAGACGATCCCGATCCTTGCGATTGCGCCGATGATCATCGTCGTGCTGGCATCCGTCGGGATGACCGGGCTGATGCCCAAGGCGCTGATCTCGACCTATCTGTCGTTCTTTCCGGTGGCGGTCGGCATGGTCAAGGGGCTGCGTTCGCCGGAGGTCATGCATCTTGACCTGATGAAGACATTCAACGCCTCCACCACGCAGACGCTGTGGAAACTGCGCTGGCCGGCTTCGGTGCCGTTCCTGTTCACCTCGATGAAGGTGGCGATTGCCTCCGCGCTGGTCGGCGCCATCGTCGGCGAATTGCCGACCGGTGCGGTGGCGGGCCTTGGCGCGCGGCTGCTCGCCGGGTCCTATTATGGCCAGACCGTGCAGATCTGGTCGGCGCTGATCGTCGCGGCGGTCTGCGCCGGCGTGCTGGTGACGGCGATCGGGCTGGTGGGCGATCTCGTCAACCGGCGAATGGGTGCCCGGGCATGATCCGCGAACCGCTCCTGCTTTTCGCCAGCGTCGCGTTCTGGCTCGTCGCCTGGTTCGTCAACACGCGGCTCGTGCGGATCGAAACACGTGACCGGATGGCCGCGACCGCGATCAATCTGGCGATCCCGCTGCTGTTTGGCGCGGCGCTTCTGGCGCTTTGGGAAGGGGTGACGCGCGGCCTCGGCGTGCCCAATGTCATCCTGCCGCCGCCGTCGATGATCTGGGAGCGGATCACCTCATCGGTTCCGATGCTCTGGGCTGACTTCCGGCAGACCTACCTGAAGGCGGTGATCTCCGGCTATGTCATGGGCTGCGGGCTGGGCTTTCTGGCAGCGATTCTTGTCGACCGTTCGCCGTTCTGGAAGGCCGGCGTGATGCCGGTCGGCAATCTGGTCTCGGCTTTGCCGATTATCGGCATCGCGCCGATCATGGTGATGTGGTTCGGTTTCGACTGGCCGTCCAAGGCTGCCGTCGTTGTCGTGATGACGTTTTTTCCGATGCTGGTGAATACGGTTGCCGGGCTGAACGCCTCCGGGCAGATGGAGCGAGACCTGATGCGCACCTATGCGGCAACGCCCGGTCAGGCGCTGGTGAAGTTGCGGCTTCCGGCGGCGATGCCATTCATTTTCAACGCACTAAAGATCAATTCGACGCTTGCGCTGATCGGTGCGATCGTCGCAGAATTCTTCGGAACACCCATTGTCGGCATGGGCTTTCGCATCTCGGCCGAAGTTGGCCGGCTCAATGTCGACATGGTGTGGGCCACGATTTTCGTGGCCGCATTGGCTGGATCGCTTTCCTATGGGCTGATCGCCCTTGTCGAGCGGTCCGTGACGTTCTGGCATCCGTCCAACAGACGACAATAAGGCGCGACGGGATGACGGTGCCTCGACGGTTTTGCAAGACCCGGTGTCTGGATGTTCAGGCATCGTGAAAACCACGAGCGAGAGCAAGGAGTATTCGACATGCGTACATGGATCGCACTGACCGCCGGGGCCGCAATGGCGCTGGCATCGACCACGGCACTGGCCGCGGACAAGCTGACCCTGCAGTTGAAGTGGGTGACGCAGGCCCAGTTCGCCGGCTACTACGTCGCAAAGGACAAGGGCTTTTACGAAGAAGCCGGCCTCGACGTCGAGATCAAGCCGGGCGGACCGGACATTGCCCCGCCGCAGGTCATCGCCGGCGGCGGTGCCGACGTGATCATCGAATGGATGCCGGCAGCGCTGGCGGCCCGCGAAAAGGGCGTTGCCCTCGTCAACATCGCCCAGCCGTTCAAGCGCTCGGGCATGATGCTGACCTGCCGCAAGGAAACCGGAATTGCTTCGCCGGCCGACTTCAAGGGCAAGACGCTCGGCGTCTGGTTCTTCGGCAACGAGTTCCCGTTCCTGTCGTGGATGGCGCAGCTCGGCATTCCGACCACCGGTGGCGCCGATGGCGTCGAAGTCCTGAAGCAGGGCTTCAACGTCGATCCGCTGATCCAGAAGCAGGCCGATTGCGTCTCGACTATGACCTACAACGAGTACTGGCAGGTGATCGACGCCGGCTTCACGCCGGAAGACCTCGTCGTCTTCAACTACACCGACCAGGGCGTGGCTACGCTGGAAGACGGCATCTACACGACGGACGCAAACCTTGCCGATCCGGCCATGGCCGACAAGCTCGCCAAGTTCGTTGCAGCCTCGATGAAGGGCTGGGCTTACACCTGCGAAAACCAGGCGGAAGCCGCCGGTATCGTGCTTGAAAACGATGCCACCGGTGCGCAGACCGAAGCCCACCAGGTGCGCATGACGGCCGAAATCTGCAAGCTGATCGATGGTTCCGATGGCACGCTCGACGTTGCCGCTGCGGAAACCACGGTCAAGTCACTGCTCTCCGGCGGTTCCGATCCGGTCATCTCCAAGGCACCGGAAGGCGCCTGGACCAACGCGATCACCAAAAAGGCGATGATGCAGTAAGCCGTATCACAGGAACGTCTGGAAGGGGCCGGGAAACCGGCCCCTTTTTTATCGAAAGTTCTGACCGGTCAACTGCAACGCGAACCTTTTTGGAGACATCGGCGAGCGTTGCCATGACACGCGAGATTTGACTTTCTGAGGTCAGCAAGGCCGGCGCATACCGGCTTAGCAGGTACTCACGGGCTTCCGTCATTTCCGAAAGGTGAACAATGGTTCGTTTTCGAAGCATGAGTTTGGCTTCGCGAGCAAGTTCGCAGCGCTTGGTCAGATCATGCTGCATCGCGCGTATTGCATCGGGTCCAAAGCCAAGGTGGCGAAGAAAGGCATTGAGATACAGTTCCACCGCATGGATGGCGCATAACCGTGTCGGGGCCAAAGATAGCAAGCCTTTTCCAATGTTGTGCCGATACATGATTTCCGCCGCTTCACGATAATGATCAGCCAGTACCAACAATTCCTCTTTCGAGGTCTCGGTGCCTGGATAGACTTCCATCGCAGTTGTTTGTTTTGTCATCGGCCAAGTCATTCGCCAAATCCGCCAACAAGGCCTTAACTGCCGATGCTCCGGTTCAGAATCGGTAAATGAACCGGTTACGGTTCAGTGCGGCTCAGCCGCATAAAAAATTTGACCTTTTGATAAAAATATCGGAGCGTTCTCACTGGGTGTCCGGCTCCTTGAGGCAGCTTGCGGCACCCCGTTGTGTGGCAGTGAACTCTGGGAGAGAGCGCGCATGGCTTCTGTCGAACCGACTTTTGAGGAAAGCCCCGACATCCGCGCAGGGCGGCTCGACGCCGGGCAGTATGCGGAGAACTTCTCCGATCTGCATGATCCGCTGTCGCCACATGAGGCGGTGGTCGAGGCTGATCGCTGCTACTTCTGCTACGATGCGCCGTGCATGAATGCTTGTCCGACCTCCATCGACATTCCGCTGTTCATCCGCCAGATCGCCAACGCCAACGCCAATGGTGCGGCCAGGACGATCTTCGACCAGAACATTCTGGGCGGCATGTGCGCCCGTGTCTGCCCGACCGAGACGCTGTGCGAGGAAGTCTGTGTGCGCGAGATCGCCGAGGGCAAGCCGGTCAAGATCGGCCTTTTGCAGCGCTATGCGACAGATCATTTCATGGCGACCACGGACACCCATCCGTTCCGCCGCGCACCGGAAACCGGCAAGAAGATCGCCGTGGTCGGTGCCGGGCCGGCGGGTCTCTCCTGTGCCCACCGCCTCGCAATGCACGGCCACGATGTGACGATCTACGAGGCGCGCGCCAAGAGCGGCGGCCTCAACGAGCACGGCATCGCCGCCTACAAGGCAACCGATGACTTTGCCGCCGAAGAGGTCGATTTCATCCGTGACATCGGCGGCATCACGATCCTCAATTCCATGGCGCTCGGCCGCGATGTGACGCTCGAAGCGCTGACCGAATGCTATGACGCGGTGTTTCTCGGCATGGGCCTTCCCGGCGTCAACGATCTTGGACTTGATGGTGACGACGCCGCCAACTGCATCGACGCTGTCGATTACATCGAGAAGCTCCGCCAGACCGATGATCTGTCCTCGTTGCCGGTCGGCCGCGACATCATCGTCATCGGTGGTGGCATGACGGCGATTGATGTGGCCGTCCAGACCAAGCTTCTTGGCGCCGAGACCGTCACCATCTGCTACCGTCGCGGGCCGGAACAGATGAGCGCATCCGAATATGAGCAGGCGGTCGCCCAGACGCACGGCGTCACGATCCGCCACTGGCTGCAGCCCAAGACATTGGTGCGTAACGGCGATGGCGATGTGACGGGCGTGATGTTCGAATATATGAGCCCGAACGGCGCGACCGGCGAGACCGTGACGCTTGGCGCCGATCAGGTGTTCAAGGCGATCGGCCAGGCGCCGTCTGCTGCGGCGCTTGTTCCGGGGGTGGAACTCGCCAAAGGTCGCATCTTTGTCGATGATCACCGGCGCACGTCGCACGCCAATATCTGGGCCGGAGGTGATTGCATTGCCGGTGGCAACGACCTGACCGTGGTTGCTGTCGAAGACGGCAAGATCGCCGCGATGAGCATCCACAAGGCAATGATGGGTTGAGGAGACAGACATGGCCAATCTTTCGACCACGTTCATCGGTATCAAGTCGCCCAACCCGTTCTGGCTGGCGTCTGCGCCGCCGACCGACAAGCAGTACAATGTCGAGCGCGCCTTCGAGCAGGGCTGGGGTGGTGTCGTCTGGAAGACGCTCGGCGAGGCAGGTCCACCCATCGTCAATGTCAACGGGCCGCGTTATGGCGCGATCTGGGGGGCGGACCGTCGGCTGCTTGGCCTCAACAACATCGAACTGATTACTGATCGTGATCTTGAGGTGAACCTGCGCGAAATCGAAGCCACCAAGCGCAACTGGCCGGACCGGGCCATGGTTGTTTCGCTGATGGTGCCCTGCGAAGAGGACAGTTGGAAGAACATCCTTCGAAGTGTCGAGCAGACCGGTTGCGATGGCGTGGAACTGAACTTCGGTTGCCCGCATGGCATGAGCGAGCGCGGCATGGGTGCGGCCGTCGGCCAGGTTCCCGAATACATCGAGATGGTCGCCCGTTGGTGCAAGCAGCATTCGAAACTGCCGGTGATCGTCAAGCTGACGCCGAACATAACGGACATCCGTTACCCGGCGCGCGCGGCCCATGCGGGCGGTGCCGATGCGGTGTCGCTGATCAACACGATTTCGTCGATCACGTCGGTCAATCTGGACTCGTTCTCACCGGAACCGTCGATCGACGGCAAGGGTTCGCACGGCGGCTATTGCGGCCCGGCGGTCAAGCCGATCGCGCTCAACATGGTGGCCGAAATTGCCCGCGACGCGGCAACGCGCGGCATGCCGATTTCCGGGATCGGCGGCGTGACGACATGGAAAGACGCGGCAGAATTCATCGCGCTCGGCTGCGGCACGGTGCAGGTCTGCACGGCGGCGATGACCTACGGCTTCAAGATCGTCAAGGAGATGATCGCCGGGCTTGAAGCTTACATGGACGAAAAGGGCTTTGCGACCATCGAGGATTTTCGTGGCCGGGCGGTCCCGAATGTCACCGACTGGCAGTATCTGAACCTCAACTATGTCACCAAGGCGCATATCGACCAGGATCTCTGCATCCAGTGTGGGCGCTGCCACATCGCCTGCGAGGACACGTCGCACCAGGCAATCACCTCCATGGTGGATGGCCGCCGGCATTTCGAGGTGATCGACGAGGAGTGCGTCGGTTGCAACCTGTGTGTCAATGTCTGCCCGGTCGATGGGTGCATCACCATGGAGCCTATCAAAGGCACGGATCCGCGCACCGGCAAGCCGATCCCGGACAACTACGGCAATTGGACCGAGCATCCGAACAACCCGGCCGTCTGGGCCAAGCAGGCGGCCGAGTGATCAGCCGGCGAGATGCCGCTCGAAAAACCCAAGGACGGCCGCCCGCATGGCGGCCGTTTCCTTGTGGCCAGAGCCCGGTGCCTCAATGGTGATCAGCCGGTCGGCAACGCCTGCAGCGCGGTAGGCTTCACCCAATCGCGCCACCGCCGGCGTTATCGCTTGCGGCGGCGTCAACGGATCGTCGGTGCCCCAGCCGACCAGTTGCGGGCGCGGCGCAATCAGCGCTGCGACATCGCCCATGTCGCCATGCGCCAGAAGGCCGGGCACCGTCATGTAGAGGCCGTGCAGGTCATGGGCGCCAGTTTCGATCAGCGGCGCGATATCGGCAAATGCGCAGAGATGGGCTGCAGCGGCGACACGGTCAGCCAGCGCGGTAAGCCAATAGGCATGGGTCGCGCCCATCGACAGGCCGAACGCGCCGACGCGGGCCGGATCCACGCCAGGCAGGTTTGAAAGCGCGGTCAGCGCAAGTGTCAGTTCGATGATCTGGCGGCCGAACAACGGTTTGCCCTGCCAGAGCGCTGCCTTTGCAACAACCGGTTCGACGCCGTCATCCTGGCGTTGCCCGAAACAGGGCATGTCGATACACAGCACGGTGTAACCCGCCTCAGCCAGCACCAGCGCCGTCGGGGGATCGAGGAGCGCAGGGCGCCCGTCGATCATCTCGCGCGCGCCAATGCCGTAGCGGTCGCCGTGGGCGTGGCAGTAGAGGATCGCTGCGCCGTTCGACACGGTTTTCGAGGGTGCAAGGCAGATGCCGGGCAGGCGGATCAAGCCATCTGCGGCTTCAGCCTCGACCGTGCCGTGTGAAACTGTCGTGTGATCGCGCAATTCCTCTTGCCCGGAAGTTGCCCATCGGGATGGCCGCTGGAGGTCAGCAGCTTCAATGCCGAGGAGTGTCATCAACTGCTTACGAAGCGTCATCACTTTTGTGTCTTTCCGGAAACCCTGCGCAGACTGCATGGTGACGCTCAGTTTGGCGCGCTTCAAGAGCCGGAATCTTCGTTCGATGCCTCCATCGTTCACGGCGCGCGGAAAGCTTCGGTTTTACTCGTTGCATGCCTTGAGACTTTCGTTTCGTGTGTCTAGTGTCGGCCCATCGTTCTGGGAGGAGTGACCGATGACCCATAAATTCTCGAAGTCCCTGATACTTAGCGCAGCAGCTTTCGCCCTGATGGCGGGCACCGCCATGGCTGAAACCGAACTGCGCATCACCTGGTACAATGACGGCGGCGAAGGCGACGTCATGCGCGCCATCCTCGACAGGTTCGAGGCTGCCAATCCCGACATCAAGGTGACGCTCGACGTGGTGCCCTACAAGGCCGTGCTCGAAAGCCTGCCGGTGCAGCTTGCCGCGGGCGAAGGTCCGGACATGGCACGCGTGACCGACCTTGGCGGCCTTGCCAAGTTCTACATGGATCTGACTCCGCACCTTTCGAACCCGGCCTACTGGGAGGAAAACTTCGGCCCGTTCCTGAAGTGGAAGCGCGTTCCGGGCGATACGACGTCGATCTCCGGTTTCATGACGCAGCTGACTGTGACTGGCCCGTACATCAACAAGACCCTTTTTGATCAGGCCGGCGTTGCCGTGCCGGCTGCAGGCGCAACCTGGGACGACTGGGCTGCCGCTTCCAAGGAAGTTGCCACCAAGCTCGACATCCCGACACCGATGGCCTGGGACCGGTCCGGTCACCGCGTCTTCGGACCGGCCATCTCGATGGGTGCCAAGATTTTCGACGCCGAAGGCAAGCCTGCGCTGGTCGATGACGGCCTGAAGATGATGGCGACCAAGCTCTACGACTGGCACCAGGACGGCACGATGCCGAAGGAACTCTGGGGTTCGGTCTCCGGCTCGCAGTATCTTGGCGCCAACGAAGAGTTCGCCAATGCGCAGGTCGTGATGTACATGTCCGGCTCGTGGCAGATCCCGCAGTTTGCCTCCAAGATCGGCGATGCCTTCGACTGGCAGGCGGTTCCGGCGCCTTGCGGCCCGGCTGGTTGCACCGGCATGCCCGGTGGCGCGGCACTGGTTGCGCTGAAGACCTCCAAGAATCCGGCGGAAGTCGGCAAGCTGATGGAATTCCTGACGATGGAAGAGAACCTGTCGGAGTTCTACGGCAAGTCGCTCTTCATCCCCGGCCATCTCGGCCTTGCGAAGTCCGGCGTGCCATACGTGACCGAGGATCCCCGCGCCAAGCAGGCGCTCGAGACCTTCTCGGCAGCTGTGCCGACCATCTCGACGACCGCCTATGATGCCCAAGGCTATGTCCACAACCGCGTGATGTTCAACGCGCTGATCGCGCGTCTCGGCGAAGCCATTGTCGGCGAAATCTCCCTCGATGATGCTTTTGCCCGCATGACGACCGACGTCGAACAGCAGATCGCTGAAAAGGAACGTGGCGGCTGATCCTCGCCTGACACCAATCATGAAACGGCGGGCGGGGCGCGGGTAACTGCGCCCCTGTCCGTCCCGGCGTCGCAATGCGGTTGTCGCGGGAGATCGTGACGATGGATACACCCGGCAAGATGGCTGCTCCCGGACCTGTGCGTGAGGAAAGCATCCTTGCGATGATTGCGGGCGCACCGGTGCGCCTGATCTTTGCGGTCCTTGATCCGCTGTTTCGCGCGATTCAGCGGATATTTGGCGTCGGCGCAATGCCGTATGTGTTCATTCTGCCGAACATGGTGTTCTTCGGCCTGTTCGTTGTCCTGCCGTTGTTCATCAACGTTCTCTATTCGGTCACCGGCGGCACCGAACTTTTCATCGAAAACCGGCCCTATGTCGGGGCCGAGCAATATGCCTACCTTGCCGATTGCGGCAGCTATCTGGACCCGTCGACCTGCCGCGAGGACCGGTTCTGGCGCGGCATCACCAACACAATGGTGTTCGTGTTCTTCCAGGTCAGCCTGATGGTGGTCTTTTCGCTAATCACCGCCTTGATCCTGAACCGCGACATCCGCGGCCGCGGCTTTTACCGCGCGGCGTTTTTCTTTCCCGTGCTGCTGTCGCCGGTCGTCGTGGCGCTGATCTGGAAATGGATACTGTTGCGCGATGGCGTCCTCAACGCCGGTCTGGTCTGGATGGGCTTCGAGCGCATCCTGTTCTTCGTCGATCCGACCTGGTCGATGTTCTGGGCGGTGTTCGTCTCGATCTGGGCACATATGGGCTTTTACACGCTGATCCTTCTCGCCGGTCTGCAGGCGATCCCGCCCGACCTTTATGAAGCAGCCGACATGGACGGAACCAGCCGCGAGCGGGTGTTCTGGCGCATCACGCTTCCGCTGCTGTGGCCCAACATGCTGGTGGTCATCGTGCTGGCGCTGATCAAGGCGGTGCAGATCTTCGACGAGGTGTTCGTGCTGACCGGCGGCGGGCCGGGCACGGCGACGTCGTTCATCGTGCAGTACATCTACACCGTCGGTTTTGCCAACCAGGTGCAGAACTTCGGTCTTGCGGCGGCGGCCTCCGTCATTCTCGGCGTAGTGCTGTTCGTCCTGACACTGCTGCAACTGGCGGTATCGCGGCGCAAGGAGGACGTGTGATCATGGCGCAGGTCGCGACGACACCGGACCGGACCATTGCCGGCCTTCTGACCGCACGGCGAGGCGGTGGCCGCTGGCACTGGACCGACGTGTTCACATACACCTACCTCGTCCTTGGCGTGGCGCTGATGTTCGGCCCGGTGATCTGGCTCGCACTGTCGTCATTCAAGACGCCGGCTGCCTTGCAGGAATTTCCGCCGACGCTGCTGCCACTCGGGCAGATCAGCGTTCCGGTCGAAGGGTTTGACGAACCGCTGCTGCTGTTCCGGGTGCCGATGGACGATGGGAGCGTTCGCGAACTGGCGCAGATCCGCCGCATCGGCATCCAGGCGCAGATGGTCGATCCAAAGAACCCGACCGAGCGGCTGAACCTGCCGATCACCGGCCGTGAACCGGTGCGCGAGTTCCGCATTGCCGTCGAGAACTACACCGAGCCGCTCGAGCGCTTCAACTTCCTGCGCTACCTGAACAATTCGGTGATCGTGACATTCGTCGCCACGCTCGTGACCCTGCTGATCAACTCCATGGCGGCCTATGGCCTTGCGATCTACGAGTTTCGCGGGCGCAACGCGGTCATGCTGTTTGTCATCGGCACCTTGATGATCCCGATCACGATCATTCTTGTCCCCGCCTATCTGGTCGTCACCCAGCTTGGCATGGTCAATACGCTGTGGGCGGTGATCCTGCCGGGGGCGGCGACGCCAACCGGCGTCTTCCTGCTGCGCCAGTACATGTTGACGATCCCGAGAGACCTGATCGAGGCGGCGCGCATGGACAAGGCCAGTGAATGGTCGATCTACTGGCGCATCGTTTTGCCGCTTTCGCTTCCGGCGATTGCCGTGCTCGCGATCTTCTCGGTGATGTGGCGCTGGAACGATTTCCTCTGGCCGCTGATCGTGCTCAACCGGTCGGAGGTCTACACGTTGCAGATCGGCCTCAACGCGTTCCAGGGCGAACTGGATGTGCAGTGGCACTATGTGCTGGCGATGACCGTCGTCGCGCTGATCCCGGTGACGATCGTCTTTGCCTTCCTGCAACGCTTCATCACCACCGGCATCGCATCGTCCGGCATGAAATGAACCAAGTGAGAAAATGACCGACACCAAGAAACCGCTGATCCTGCTCGATCCGTTCCCGCGCTCGCCGGCGATGGTCCATACGCCGGATGTCGAAGCCGAACTGGCATCGCTTGGCCGTGTCGTGAGCCATTTCGGCTCGCGCGCGCCGGACGAGATGGTGGAGCCACTGATCGAAGATGTGTCGATCATTGTCGGCCAGACGCCGATGGATCGTGCGCGGCTGGATCGGGCCAAGAACCTTCGCGCCATCATCAATGTGAAGGCCAACTGGGAACCGAACATCGACTATGCGCATGCGCAGTCGCTCGGCATCCATGTGCTGTCGGCAGCCCCTGCCATGGCACCGGCAGTTGCCGAGTTCTGCATCGGCCAGGCGATCAATCTGGCGCGCGGGCTTTCGCGCGGCGATCGGCTGTTTCGCGACGGTACCGAGCGCTACGGCATCGGCGGCAATGGCGATGCGATTACCTTGTTCGATGCGCCGGTCGGCCTGATCGGCTTCGGCAATCTCGGCCGCGCGCTGCTGCCGCTTTTGAAGCCGTTCACGGGCAAAATCGCGGTGCATGATCCGTGGCTGTCGGATGCATGGCTCTCGGCGCTCGGCATGCAGCCGATGGCCTTGGACGATTTGCTGGCGTCGAGCCGGTTCCTGTTCGTGCTGACCGGAGTGACGAACGAGAACGAAGGTTTTCTCGACGCGGAAAAATTGAAGCTTCTGCCAGACGATGCCTGCGTTATCCTCGCCTCGCGCGCCGAGGTGGTCGAATTCGATGCGCTTCTCGCGATGGGTGACAGTGGCCGCCTGCGTGTTGCCGTCGATGTGTTTCCGCAGGAGCCAGTTCCCGCTGACAGCGCGTGGCGCAAGCCGAAGAACATCGCCTTCACAGCGCATCTGGCCGGTGGGATGGAAGCCTCATACGCACGGATCCGGGCGATGATGATGGATGACATCCGCCAGATTCTCAAAGGCCTGCCGCCGCTCAACCTGCAGAAGGCGGAACCGCGCCAGGCCGCCATGGCGCGCAGCCGATGAGCACATCCGGGGCAAGACGGGGGAAGGGCATGAAATGACCGATATCCAATTGCGCAATGTCGCCAAGGCTTACGGCGATGTGAAGGTCATCCACGGCATCGACCTGCATGTCAAAAGCGGGCAGTTCGTCGTTTTCGTCGGGCCTTCCGGCTGCGGCAAGTCCACGCTGCTGCGCATCATCGCGGGGCTTGAAAACGTCACCGGCGGCGAGGTCGTCATCGACGGCGATGTGGTCAACCGCATTCCCGCCTCCGAGCGCGGTCTTGCCATGGTGTTCCAGTCCTACGCGCTCTACCCGCATATGAGCGTTTACAAGAACATGGCTTTCGGGCTGGAAAACTCGCGCATGCCGCGCGTCGAGATCGACACCCGCGTGCGGCAAGCCGCCGAGATGCTGCAGATCACGCCCTATCTGGACCGCAGGCCGAAGGCCTTGTCCGGCGGTCAGCGCCAGCGCGTGGCAATCGGCCGGGCCATCGTGCGCGATCCCAAGGCATTCCTGTTCGACGAGCCGCTCTCCAACCTTGACGCGGAACTGCGCGTGACGATGCGCAAGGAACTGGCAGGACTTCACGCCAAGCTTGGTGGCACGATGATCTATGTGACGCATGACCAGGTCGAAGCGATGACGCTGGCCGATACCATCGTCGTGCTGCAAGGCGGACGCATCGAGCAGACCGGCTCGCCGCTCGAACTCTACAACAAGCCCGTCAACACGTTTGTCGCCGGGTTCATCGGCTCGCCGCGCATGAACCTTGTCGAAGGCCGGGTTGCAATCGATGGCGCGGGCACGTTCCTTGTTGCCGGCGAAAACCGGATTGCCATTCCGGCGATGGCCGGGATTGCCGACGCCGACGCGGTGACGTTCGGCTTCCGGCCCGAGCATGTCCGTCTCGCCAGCGCGGAGGATGCCGACATCGTCGCGCCGGTTGACCTGACTGAGCAACTCGGCGGGGAAACCTATGTGTTTTGTAAGCCTGCCGGCATGCCGCAATTGACCGTCCACCAGATCGGCCAAGTGCCGGTCAAGCGCGGCGAACAGGTGCATCTGAAATTTGACCGGTCGGTGATGCATCTGTTTGATGCCAAAGGCCATGTCATCGCCAATGGTCTTTCGTGATGGCCGACATGGACAGGCGGCCCGGATTTGCCGTGATCGGCACCGGTATGGCGGCAAAACCGCATGCGCTGGCGTTGAAACAACTGGAAGACCGTGTTCGCGTCACCGGCGTCTACTCGCGCACGGCTGAAAAGCGCGAGGCGTTTGCGGCACGATACGGCTTCCCGGCATTTGACAGCCTTGATGCGATTGCCTCCGATCCGCACTCGCACGCCGTTCTGCTGATCACACCGCCGAACCAGCGGCACGACCTGGTCGAGCGGTTCGCCGCCGCGGGCAAGCACATCCTCATGGAAAAGCCGGTGGAGCGCACAACGGAAGCGGCGCTTCATCTGGTCGAAACATGCGAACGGGCGGGCGTCCGGCTTGGCATCGTCTTCCAGCACCGGTTCCGCGCCGCCTCGCAAAAGCTGGCGACGATGATTGCGGACGATGTTTTCGGCGCGCTGCATGTCGTCACCGTCACCGTGCCATGGTGGCGCGAGCAGGCCTATTACGATGAGCCGGGTCGCGGCACCTTTGCGCGCGATGGCGGCGGCGTCCTGATTTCGCAGGCGATCCACACACTCGACCTGATGCTGGCCTTGACCGGGCCGGTCGCCACGGTTCAGGCGATAGCCCGCACCACGGGTTACCACACCATGGAAGCCGAAGATTTCGTGGCCGCAGGGATGGTCTTTGCCAATGGCGCAGTCGGCAGCCTGATGGCCACCACCGCTGCTTTTCCCGGGGATGCGGAGGCCATCGTGCTCGGCTTTGCCAAAGCGTCGGTCCGCCTGCAGTCGGGAACGCTCACCGTTTCGTGGCGCGACGGCAGAACCGAGACATTCGGCGAAACCGCGACAACCGGCGGCGGTGCGGACCCGATGGCGTTTCCGTCCGACTGGCACCGCGACTTGATCGCCGACTTCATGGATGCGGTGGAAACAGGTCGCGAACCGGCTGTCACAGGGCGCACAGCGCTTGCGGTCCACCGGCTGATTGATGCACTCATCGCTTCGTCACAAAGCGGATCCAGAACCGACGTTCAGGCAGAACCCGGCCACTGATTTTCAAGGAGCATGTTCACCATGGCGGAACTGACAGTTGGGGTGATCGGGGTCGATCATCGCCACATCTACGGGCAACTGGCCGGCATGCTCGGCGAGGGCGCGGTCTGCAAGGGCTGGTGGACCGAGGGCGACCCGGCGCCGGTGGAGGGCTTTGAAAAGCGCTTTCCCGATGTGCCGCGCGTTGCCGACCGGCGGACGCTTTTGGACGATCCGGAGATCGACCTGATCCTGATGGCGGACATTCCGGCACGCCGGACCGAGCTTGCCATCGAGGCGATGCGCGCCGGCAAGGACATCATGACCGACAAGCCGGGCTGCACGACGCTGGAACAGCTGTCGGCCCTGAAAACCTGCGTCTCCGAAACAGGGCGGATCTGGTCGATCGATTTTTCCGAGCGTTTCGAGGTGCCGTCGGTACAGGTCGCGGCCGATCTGGTAGCTTCCGGTGCCATCGGCCGGGTCGTCCAGACCGTCGGCCTCGGGCCGCACCGGCTGAACCGTACGTCGCGGCCTGATTGGTTCTTCGACGAAGCGAGCTATGGCGGCATCCTGTGCGATATCGCCTCGCACCAGATCGATCAGTTCCTGTTCTTCACGGGTTCCGATGATGCCGAGATCGCTGCGTCCAGCGTCGGCAATTTCGCCCATCCGGGCGATCCGGGCCTGCAGGACTTCGGCGACATCCTGCTGCGCTCCGACAAGGGGCAGGGCTATATCCGCGTCGATTGGTACACGCCCGACGCGCTGCCGACATGGGGTGACGGACGGCTGGTGATCCTTGGAACCGAAGGCACGATCGAACTGCGCAAATATGTCGATACTGCCGGCCGCGAAGGCACCGACCATGTCTTCCTCGTCAATGGTGAGCGCTACGAGCATATCGATGGTTCGAAGGAGCCGCTGTCCTATTTCGCGCGGCTGAAGGCCGATGTCCTGAACCGAACCGAAACCGCGATGAAGCAAAGCCACTGCTTCAAGGTGATGGAATTGGCGCTCAAGGCGCAGGCGCAGGCGGTCCGCCTTGGCGCTTTGGCTGGAGCGTGACGGAATGACGCTGAATGTCGCGATCATCGGCGCCGGAATCGGTAGCCAGCATCTGGACGGCTACCTGCAACTGCCGGCGCACTACCGCGTCGCGGTGATCTGCGATCTGGCCGAGGACAAGGCGGCGGCGCTGGCAGCGCGGGCGCCGGATGCCGTTGCGATGACCGATCTTTCCGCCGTGCTGGCCGATCCTTCGATCGACATCATCGACATCTGCCTGCCGCCGCATCTGCACGGCCCGGTCGCCCTGCAGGCCTTTGCAGCGGGCAAACATGTCATCTGCGAGAAACCGCTGGCGGGCAGCGTCATCGAAGCAGATGCGATGGCGGGGGCGGCGCTGGCCGCAGGGCGCCTTCTGGCGCCGATCTTCCAGTACCGCTACGGCCGTGGCCTTCGGCAACTTGCGGCAATGGTCGATGGGGGCATTGCCGGAAAGCCGATGGTTGCGACCATCGAGACGCACTGGAACCGCGATGCGGCCTATTATGCGGTGCCGTGGCGCGGCAAATGGGCAAGCGAACGGGGCGGCGCCGTGCTTGGCCACGCGATCCATGCCCATGATCTGGTGACGCGGTTTTTGGGACCGGCAACGCAGGTGATGGCGATGGCTGACACCCGCGTCAACGCCATCGAGGTCGAGGATTGTGCGGCGGTGTCCATGCGGATGGCGTCGGGTGCGCTGGTGACATCGTCGATCACGCTTGGCGCTGCGAACGACACGTCGCGCTTCCGCTTTGTTTTCGAGAACCTGACGGCTGAAAGCGGGCGCAAGCCCTATGCGCCGGGCGAGGACGCCTGGACCTTCACGGCGCGCGCTCCGTTGGCGCAGGCGACGCTCGATGCGGCGCTAGCTGAAGCCGAAACCGCCATTGCCGGTGCGCCATCCGGTTATGCCGGCCAGTTCCTGGCGGTGGCCGAGCATCTGGCAGAGCGGCCTGCCGATCTCGTGACGGCGCAGGACGGCGTCCGTTCGCTGGAGTTTGTCGCGGCGATCTATTTGTCATCGCGCGAAGCACGCGCGGTCGATCTGCCGATGGCGCGCGACCATGCGATTTGCCGGGACTGGGTTCCGGCCCGACAGGAGTAGTTCGATGCAATTTGCCAGCTTGAACGGGGTCGTGCTGCACTATCAGGTCGTGGCTGCCCCCAACGATCGCCCGACCATCGTGTTTGCCAATTCGCTTGGCACCGATTTTCGCATCTGGCGCGATGTGATCATCCGGCTCGTCGGCGAGGCGGGTTTCGTCATGTACGACAAGCGCGGCCACGGGCTCTCCACCACCGGTCCGACGCCTTACGCCATCGACGACCATATCGGCGATCTGGAAGCGCTGCTCGATCACCTCGGCGTGACGAAAGCCATCATCTGCGGCCTATCGGTCGGCGGCATGATTGCCATGGGACTAGCGTCCAAGCGGCGCGATCTCGTCAAGGCCCTCATCCTTTGCGACACCGCGCCGAAGATCGGCACGGCAGCGATCTGGAATGATCGCATCGCGGCCATCGAGGCAAACGGGATCGCCTCGGTCTCGGACATGATCCTCGAGCGCTGGTTCACCAAGGAATTCCGCAGTCCGGGCAGCGCCGAACTGGATGGCTACCGGATGATGCTGAACCGGCAGGATCCGGCCGGCTATGTATCGACCTGCGCAGCGATCCGCGATGCAGACCTTACCGAAAAGGCACGCGCGCTGAAACTGCCGGTTGCCTGCATTGTCGGGGCGGAAGACGGCTCGACACCGCCGTCGCTGGTGGCCGAGATGGCACGCACGATCCCCGGCGCGCTCTATGATGTGATCCCCGCCTGCGGGCATATTCCATGCGTGGAAAGGCCGGTCGAACTTACCGACATCATTCGCGGGTTCATCGGCGGGCTGGACGCGGCGTGACAGGCGCGCCTGCGCCCGGAATTGACGGGGCGGCTCTGCACCGCTATGCCGGACCGGGTTCCAGTTGCAAATGCAACGCAACAAGGCGAGGCCGACCATGGATCAGGCAAGCGCCATGACCGCGGAAGACATGACCGAGGCGCTGCGTGCCGAGGGCATCCGCATCACGCGCCAGCGCACCGCCATCCTGCAGACGCTTGCCGAATCGGCCGACCATCCGGATGCCAACGAGGTGTTTCGGCGCGCCAGTGCCATCGAGCCGTCGGTCTCGCTCTCGACAGTCTACCGGACGCTGAATGTTCTGGAAAAGCGCGGTGTCGTGCTGCGGCTTTCGTTTGAGGGTGCACCGTCGCGGTTTGAAACCGCCGATACCCCGCACCATGATCACATGATCGACCTCGACACCGGCGATGTGATCGAGTTCCAGTCCGACAAGATCGAAAAGCTGCAGGCGGAGATCGCTCGCGAACTGGGCTATGATCTGGTATTCCACAAGCTGGAACTCTACGGCACGCGCCAGCGCAAGGGTTGAAACGGCGGGCCGGGTCTACTCGGCGGCCTTGAGCACCGGATCGGCTTGCTGAGGCTGAAGCTGCGGCTTCGTCTGGCTGCCGCGATCCACCAGCCAGTCGGTGACACCTGCTGAAAACCAGATGGCAAAGAGCGTGACCCAGGCGGTCATCGCAAACACGCTGGCACCCGTGACACCGGCCCCGACAGCACAGCCCCCGGCAAGCATGCCGCCAAAGCCCATCAGCGCCGCGCCAGCCAGATAGCGCTTCATCGAATCGCCGCCTTCAAATCCCTGCAGTTCCAGCTGCCCGGTCAGCCAGGCGGCAAGGAACGAACCGGCAAATACGCCGGGAACGAGCCCGACATCGAAATCGATCATCGAGCCCGGTGGCATCAGGAACAGCATCAGCGTGTCGGCGCTTGGCCCCGTGAACGTGATCGCTTCCAGTTGCACCGGCTCGAATGCCACGCCCGACATCGTGCTGGTGAACCACCAGGCCGCAGGAATGGTGATGCCGACAAATGTTGCGGCGACGGTCGTCCAGAGACCGAGCGAGCGATAGGCTGCGACTGCAAAGGCGAGCGTAAGCGCAAGCGCCGCAATCATCAGCGCCGCGCCGCTGCCAAGGCCGGTGAATGTCAGAAGATCATTGCCGCCAATGGCGTTGGTCGTGGAAATCTGCGCGATTGCATCGCGCGCCGGCGACAGAAAACCGCGAAGGCTCGCCTGCGCAACGACGGCAAAGACAAGCCCGGACAGCAGGGCACGCAGGTTGCCGGTGGCCGACAGGACGAGAAGACGGCTGGCGCAGCCGCGGGCCAGAACCATGCCGGTGCCAAACATCAGGCCGCCGACCAGGGCGCCGGACAGGCTCTGCGGCGAAGCGATCTGGCGGGCTTCACCGGTATCGACCAGTCCCGACCATGAGAGAAATTGGGTTCCGGCGACAGCAGCCGTGAAAACCAGAAGCCAGGTGGCGGTCTTTGTGCCGATGGAACCGCGGGAAAATTCGACCGATGCAGCGCGCAGGCAAAACTTGCTCTGCTGGGCAAAGGCACCGAACGCGGCACCGATCAGCGCGCCGCCGATCAGCAGCACCCAGTTTTCACCCAAGCTGTCAGTCAGTGAAAGCAGATCCATCACACACTGATTGCATGTGACCGTCAATGTGACGTTGACCTCGATCAACGAGCGGAGGATACATGCAATAAACACGATGTCTGGGAGGACGCCATGAACAATCCGCTTCGGCCTGATCGCCGCCAGTTTGCCGCTGCCCTTGGTGCTTGTGCGATGCTGCCGTTTTTGCCGCGCCTCTCAACGAGCGCCAGTGCCAAGGCGGTGGGTGACTATGAACTGACTGTGCTTTCCGACGGGGCGCTGACACTGCCGCTGGATTTCCTCTATCCGGACGTGCCGCGCGATGCGCTGGATGCCATCCTGAATGCCTCGGGCCAGCCGACCGACATGTTGAGACCGGACTGCAACGTCACGCTGCTGCGCAGTGCCGATCGCGTGGTGCTGTTTGATGTCGGGGCCGGTGGCAATTTCATGCCGACGGCAGGCCGTCTGCCGCAGAGCCTGGCCGATGCCGGTGTCGACCCGGCCGAGGTGACCGACGTGATCTTCACCCATGCGCACCCGGATCATCTCTGGGGCCTGCTGGATGAGTTCGACGAGATCCTGTTTGCAGATGCGGCGTTCCATATCAACCAGACCGAGTGGGACTATTGGCGCGCCGACGGTACGCTCGAAGCAATGCCAGAGGAGCGCAAGAGCTTTGTCGTCGGCGCGCAAAGCCGACTGGCGGCGCTCGAAGACCGGATTACGTTCTTCAAGGCCGGTGACGAAGTGGTTTCGGGCGTCGAGGCAGTGGATACGGCGGGTCACACGCCGGGCCATACATCGTTTGCCGTTCATGGCGGAGCGTCGCCGCTGATGATCCTTGGCGATGCCATCAGCAATTTTGCGATCTCGTTTGAAAAGCCCGATTGGCCGACCGGTTCCGATCATGATCCGGTCACCGGGGCCGCTGCGAGGGTCAAGTTGCTCGATCGCCTCGTCACCGACGGGATGGAGATTGTCGGCTATCATCTGCCGCATCCGGCAACGGGCCGGGTCGAGCGTGCGGGAACGGCCTACCGTTTCGTGCCGGCCTGACTGTGACCCTATTCGGCGGGCTCTGCCCTGTTGCGGGACCGCAGGAATGCAAACGGCTCGCCTTCGATGAGCAGGGCCAGACCGATCCTTGCGCCAATCGCAATCGAGACCATGGCGAGCGGGACCGAAAGCGCCAGAACCGAAGCGGCTGAAACGCCCTGGCCGATCGTGCAGCCGAGGGCGAAGACGCCGCCGGTTCCCATCAGGAACGCGCCGAGCAGGTGACGGCTGAGCTCACGGGCATCGTCGCAGGCCTCCCACCGCATGTCATCGGCCCGCCAGGCGGCAATGGCCGCACCCAGAAAGACGCCACCGACAAGCCCGATGCCATAGTCGGGGAGCACACCGGTTACGGTGATGATCTGGAGTATGGCGTCGCCGACCGGCATGACAAATGACCCGGCCTCGACCTGGACGATCGAAAACAGCGACTGGCTGGCCAGCGTCGTGATCACCCAGCCTGCCGTGATGCAAAGCCCGATCACGATACCGACGGACCACTTGCCGCGGTCGGCCCGAAACGCTGCGTCACGCAAGACCCACCACAGGCCGGCAGCAGCAATCAACGCGGCTGCTAGTAGGGCACCATGCCCGGCGAAAAGCGATCCGGCATGAGCAAACCCGTTATCGGTCAGATCGAGCGAAAGCGGTTCGATCAGCGCCTCGCGAAACTGGCCGACCAGCCCCCGTTGTGCAGACAGTGCTGCGAGGCCGATGCCGGTCAATACGACAAGGGCGCGCAGGTTGCCGCCGCCAAGACGCACCACGGCACCAAAGCCGCAGGTGCCGACCAAGGCCATGCCGAACCCGAACATCAGTCCGCCGATGATCGTCCCGGCGACCGGGACCGGCTCACTGAGATAAAAACTCGAACCTGTATCGATGAAGCCGGCGATTGCGAGGACTTGCGTTGCGACAAGGGCAACGAGTGCCGCCAGTACCCATGCGCGAAGCCCGCGCGAATCGGCGGCGTACCAGTGTCGTTCAAGCGCAGACATGGTGCAGAAATGGTGGCGGCGGGCTTCATGCCCCATCAGGGTCCCAACCGCCATTCCAGCCGCCGGCACAAGCCAGCCACTTTCCAATCCGAACATCGCCGTCTCCTCCCGCTCCTGTGTCGAAGCTTGGGATAAGCGTGTCCCCTCGGAACCCGTTTGACAATAGGTTAAGTCAGGCGCGATCTGCGCCTTCACGGACAGGGCGGCAAAACACGTCATACAAAGTGGCAACGACCGACGAGACATCCTCGCCGGAGACGCTGTAATAGATCATCCGGCCGTCGCGTCGTGTCTTGACGAGGCCATCGAGGCGAAGGCGCGCCAGTTGCTGGGAAACCGCCGCCTGCGGCAGGTCGAGCACGTTTTCGAGTTCCGAGACCGATTTCTCGCCTTCAGCAAGAATGCACAGGATCAGCAGCCGCGTCTCATGAGACAGCGCCTTCAGAAGGTCACTGGCTTTGCGGGCCTGTTCGTAAAGGACCTTTACGTCGGCTTCATCCATATCAGGCGTGTAGGCGGGGAGTGGCATCGGAGGCTCTGCTCAATCCGTTGTGTTGAAAATGGTACCGCGTTCGATACGCATTTGCACGATCATTGGATGACCTGCTGCTTTGCGGGCAGTTTTGCAATCATTTCGCCGAGCAAGAACCAGAAAAATTCGTCGCCGGCATAGCCGCGCATCCGCCCGATCTCCTTGCCGTCGTCGACGAGCACAAAAGTCGGCGTGAAGCGCTCCGGCTGGATGAAGGCCAGATCGTCGGGCATAGGCTTGTGAATGTCTACCGGGCGCAACGGCGCAGCCTGTCCCTCTGGCGTCTTGGAATAAATCGGACCGATCTCCTTGTGCCAGCGGATACACCAGGCACAGCCTGCCTGTTCAAGCATCACAAGTTCCGCTGCGCGCGCAGGGGCGCCGGCCAACAGGGTCAGGAGGATAGACGCGGCAATGATCGTCTTGCGCATGGCGGTCGGCCTTTTCGGTCTTGCGGCGCCCAATATATAGTTTATTCTGCATATTTGAAATGCCTGTCGGCGTTTTTTGCGCTTTGGGAGGAGCGGCTGCATGCTCGACGTTGGCTATGGCGCTGCTTTCCTCGCGGGGATCCTGTCGTTTGTCTCGCCCTGCGTGCTGCCGATCGTGCCGCCGTATCTCGCCTACCTCGCCGGTATCAGCTTTTCGGAGTTGAATGAGCAGGGCACCGGGAACAATGCGGTTTCGCGCCGTATTGCGCTGTCCTCGGTGGCATTCGTGCTGGGTTTCACGACGGTTTTCGTGGCGCTGGGTGCGACGGCCAGCATGATCGGCCAGTCGATTGCCCGCCATTTCGACACCCTGTCGATGATCGCCGGTGTGCTGATCATCATCATGGGGCTGCACTTTCTCGGGGTTTTCCGGATCGGCCTTCTTTACCGCGAAGCGCGCATCGACGTCCAAAAGAAGCCGGCCGGCCTGCTTGGTGCCTATGTGATGGGGCTGGCGTTTGCCTTCGGCTGGACGCCCTGTGTCGGGCCGGTGCTGGCAGCAATCCTGTTTGTTGCAGGCACGGAAGACACAGCGTTTCGCGGTGCCGGGCTGCTTGCGCTCTATTCGCTCGGGATCGGCATCCCGTTCATCGTCGCCGGGTTGTTTGCCAGCCGCTTCATCGGCTGGGCGACCCGGTTCAAGAAACACATGCACACGGTCGAGCGTGTCATGGGCGGTCTGCTCGTCGTGACCGGCGTTCTTTTCATTACCGGCCAGATGTCGCGGATTGCGCAATGGCTTCTCGACACGTTTCCGGGGTTTGCGACGATCGGCTGAGTGTCGCGCCCGCGCCACAGGAGGAACCATGATGAGACTGGGACACTATATTGCCAGCGGCCTTGCCGCGGTTTGCCTGATGGCAAATGCCGCTTTCGCTGCGGAATTCGGCGAAGACGGCCTGCACAAGCAGGACTGGTTTGCGATCACTTTCCGCGATGTGGCGGAGGATATCCAGGCCGCAAAGGACGAGGGCAAGCGCCTCGTGATGATCTTCGAACAGCGCGGCTGCATCTACTGCGCCAAGATGCACACGGACATTCTCTCGGTGCCGGAAGTGCGCGCCTATCTCGAGGCAAACTACAAGGTTGTGCAGTACAACATGTTTGGCGACGAGGAGGTGACCGACCTCGACGGCGAGGTGCTGACCGAGAAGACCGCCGCGCGCAAATGGGGCCTCGTTTTCACGCCGACCATGGTTTTCATGCCGGACGAAGTGCCGGATGACGGCAAGTCGGCGGTTCAGTCCGCGGTTGCTGTGATGCCGGGTGCCTTCGGCAAGCTGACCTTTCTCAACATGTTCCGCTGGGTGAACGAGAAGGGCTATGCGGGCGAGGAGCATTTCCAGAAGTACCACGCCCGAATCATCAACGAAATGCGTGCCGCCGGCCAGCTTGTCTCCGAGTGACGCACGCATCGAAAACAACGTATTCAAATAATCATATTTGTGCATTGATAGGCGCGACGAGATGGCGTAGCCTTCCTGTCAAGCGAACGGAGTGTCGCAGGAGTGACGACGTGACGTGCCCGGCATGATCACCCGTCGAGGAGGAAACATGATTGCAGGTTCGACGACCCTGTCCGGGCGTCACGCAGCCGCATGCTTCGCGCAGGGCCGACCCTTGAAGAGCGGTTTTGGTGGGAATGGTCCGGACCATTGCGATGGCGCGGCAATCACTGCCGTCCGCATGCCGGTCGGTCGGTTCACCTCCACCCATTTTTCGGCAAACGAACCCACGAATACCCGCAAAGGAGAAACCCAATGACAATGACACGACGTTCCATGTTGGCGCTGTCGTCCGGCGCCGCTGCTGCGCTGGTCGCGCTGCGCGCCATGCCGGCCTCGGCTGACGCCGAAGCCGTGATGGCCAAGATTGCCGAGTTTTCCGGCGGCACCGAGCCTGCTTCGGGTACGCTGGCGCTCAACGCTCCGGAAATCGCTGAAAACGGCAACACCGTGCCGGTCTCGTTCACCGTCGAAAGCCCGATGACGGCAGAAGATTATGTCCAGTCGGTCGCGATCTACGCCGACGGCAACCCCTCGCCGGAAGTGATCGTCTTCAACTTCACGCCATTGAGCGGCCAGGCAACCGCCACGACGCGCGTGCGCCTTGCCAAGACCCAGAACGTCATCGCCGTCGCCAAGACGTCGACCGGCGCGGTCTTCATGGACAAGAAGGAAGTCAAAGTCACCATCGGCGGCTGCGGCGGCTGAGCGACCTCAAGGAGCAATGAAATGGCACAAGCAAAACCCCGCGTAAAACTGCAGAAGACCGCCACCGTCGGCGAAGTCGTCGTGATCAAGAGCCTGATCAGCCATGCCATGGAATCGGGCCAGCGCAAGGATTCGGCCGGCGCCGTGATCCCGCGTCAGATCATCAACAAGTTCGAATGCACCTTCAACGGCCAGCCGGTCTTTTCGTGCGACATCGAGCCTGCGATCTCGGCAAATCCCTACATCGAGTTCACGGCCAAGGTGAATGAATCCGGCAAGTTCGCGTTCACATGGACCGATGACGACGGCACCGTGACCACGTCCGAACAGGAAATCACGGTCCAGTAAAACGGGCGATCGGGGCGCCCGAAGAGGCGCCTCGTTTTCAGTCATTCTTTTTGGGAGGAAGAAATGAGATTGTCGAAGCTATTGACGAGCGCCTTGCTCGCAGGCGCCATGATGGGTGCCGGCGTCTTTGCGGTCTCGGCGCAGGACGAGCTTGAAGAGTACAAGCGCATGCTCGCCGACCCGTTTGCCAATCCGGGCTGGCTTTACGCTGACGAAGGCGAGGCGCTTTGGGTGACCCCGTCAGGCCCGAAGAACGCCACGCTCGAACAGTGCGACCTCGGCCTTGGTGCCGGTGTTGTCGAAGGCGCCTATGCCCA
The DNA here is from genome assembly GCA_041752455.1 of Roseitalea sp. GTDB lineage: Bacteria > Pseudomonadota > Alphaproteobacteria > Rhizobiales > Rhizobiaceae > JBGSWL01. The sequence continues at coordinate 58,102 of JBGSWL010000140.1, forward strand.
GCTTCCGCGCTATTTTGCCGATGCCGACCGGGTGATGGATGCCGATACGCGCATCGCCTGGTGCCGTCAGGAACTGCAGGGCATTCCGTTCGCCGATTCTGCCAAGACCGCATTCTCCAAACGCGGCAAGAAGTCGGAAATGGAGCAGCTGACCGTGTATGTGGCTTCCAAGTCCGAAGGCATGGACATCAATCCGCCGATGGATCATCCCAAAGAGCAGGAAGCCCGCGATATCGGCGAGGCCCTGTTCTACCGCCGCTCGGCCAAACTCGATTATTCGTGCTCGACATGCCACGGCGTGACCGGCTCGCGTATTCGTCTGCAGGAGCTTTCCAACCTGACGGATCAGGCCGAAACCGGTGCTGTCATGGCGACATGGCCGACTTATCGTGTCAGCCATGAAAGCGTGCGCACGATGCAGCACCGCATGTGGGACTGCAATTGGCAGATGCGCATGCCGAACCTGCAATTCGGTTCGGAAGCGGCTGTCGCATTGATCGCTTACCTGAATGACACCGGACGTGGCTCGCCGATGGCGTCGCCTGGTCTCAAGCGTTGAGGGCGGAAAACATCATGAAAATGAATATCAAGATTGCCGCAGCATCGGTTCTGATGGCTTGCCTGTCGCCTGCGATTGCCGGCGAAGTCGATCCGGCTCGCGTCGAAGCGGTCGTGCAGGCCTCGTTCGGCGAGCTGACCCCTGAGCTTCAAGCCCTGATCGATCAGGACGAGACGATGAAGGAATGCTCGCTGCACCGCGATCTGCCGCCGTCCGAAGTTGCCGATGCCATCATTGCACGCGAAACTGCCAGTATCGTCTATCCGGCCGACGGTGTCCTGATGGGCGACTGGAAGGTTGCTATCAAGGAATCCAACAACGGCTTCGGCTGGCGCCTGGGTGATGATCCTGCCAAGACCGTGGGCGGCAACTGCACCGCCTGCCACCAACTGGTCTCGACGGAAGTCGCCTACGGCAATCTCGGCCCGAGCCTGATGGGCTATGGTCAAGGTCAGACCGTGGATGATGAACTGATAAAGGCCACTTACAACAAGATCTACAATTCTCAGTCGGTGCTGGCCTGTTCGCAGATGCCGCGCTTCGGTGCGACCGGGTTCCTGACGCCGGAGCAGATCCGCGACTATGTCGCCATGCTCCTGTCGCCGGAAAGCCCGGTCAACCAGTAACCGGGCCTGTCGCCGCCCCTGACGGGCGGCACACCTCCCAAGCCCGGCGATGCCCCTTCGCGTCGCCGGGAAGGGCTTCCCCGGATTTGTCCGATCAAAGACCAGGCGAGAGACGAATGTATTCAAGACGCGATTTCATGCAGTTGATGGTCAATGCCGGTGTCGTCATCGGTGCGGCTGGTCTTGGCGGCAACGTGACTCGGGCGCTTGCGCAGCAGAAACTGACGCAGGACGATCTCCTGAAGTTCGATAACAAGGGTCAGGTGACGCTTCTCCACATCACCGACATCCATGCGCAACTGAAGCCGATCTATTTCCGTCCGCCTGACACCAATATCGGCGTTGGGGCCTATGCCGGGATTCCGCCGCATCTCGTCGCCGAGGAGTTTCTCAAGACCTTCGGCATCGAGGCGGGTACAGCGCTCGCCTATGCCCACACGATGGTCAACTATGAAGAACTCGCCCGGACCTATGGCCGCCTCGGCGGACTGGACCGCACGGCAACCCTGATCAAGGCGATCCGCGCCGATCGCGGCGAGGACAAGGTCCTGCTGCTTGATGGCGGCGATACCTGGCAGGGTTCCTACACATCGCTGAAGACCAACGGCCAGGACATGGTCGACTGCATGGCCGCGCTGAAGCCGGAAGCCATGGTCGGGCACTGGGAGTTCACCTTCGGCGCCGACCGGGTGATGGAAATCGTCGAGGCGATGGACTACCCGTTCCTTGCCTCGAACATTTTCGATGCCGAATGGGATGAGCCGGTCTTTGAATCGACGATGATGGTCGAAAAAGGCGGCGTCCAGGTCGCCGTCATCGGTCAGGCCATGCCCTATACGCCGATTGCAAATCCCAGATGGATGTTCCCGAACTGGTCGTTCGGCATCCGCCCCGAGGCCATCCAGGCCAATGTTGACAAGGCGCGCGATGAAGGCGCGCAAATCGTCGTGCTGCTGTCGCACAATGGCTTCGACGTCGACCGCAAGCTGGCCTCGGTTGTCACTGGCATCGACGTCATCCTCACCGGCCATACCCATGACTCGGCGCCGCGCGCCATCGAAGTGGGCAGCACCCTGCTTCTGGCCTCCGGCTCGCACGGGAAGTACATGGGCCGCGTCGATCTCGAAGTGACAGGCGGCAAGGTGACGGGCTATGCGTCCAATGTCATCCCGATCTTCTCCGACGTGATCACACCGGATCCGGAAATGGCGGCGTTGATCGATGAAGTGCGCGCGCCGTTCGAAGCCGAGTGCCAGCGGGTGATCGGCAAGACCAACGGGACGCTGTATCGCCGTGGCAACTTCAACGGCACCTGGGATGATGTGATCTGCGAAGGCATCATCCAGGAGCGCGACACACAGATTGCGCTGTCGCCCGGCTTCCGTTGGGGCACGACGCTTCTTGCTGGCGACAACATCACCATCGACGATCTCTATGCGGCAACATCGATGAGCTACCCGGCGGTCTACCGCTCGGAGTTCACCGGCATGCAGCTCAAGGAGATCATGGAGGATGTCTGCGACAACCTCTTCAACAAGGACCCGTTCTTCCAGCAGGGCGGCGACATGGTTCGGGTCGGCGGCATGACCTACACCTGCGCGCCGAACAACGAGATGGGTTCGCGCATCTCCGACATGAAACTCGCATCGACCGGCGAAGCGCTTGAAGCCGACAAGACCTATGTGGTCGGCGGCTGGGCGAGCGTCAACGAAGGCACGGAAGGTCCGGCAATCTACGACCTGATGGAAACCTACATCACCGGCAAGGGCACCATCGACCTGCCGACCGGTCAGGCTGTGAAGGTCGTCCTGTAGGCGCAACAAGCGTTCGACAGCGATGTCACTGTCTGATACATACGAAATACTGAATATGTATGCCTTTGATCCGGGAGGGAAAAATGGCTGAAAAATCATCAAAAGCGAAGGGCGGCGTCGATCAATCGCGCCGCAACTTCCTGGCCGCTGGCATTGCCGGCGGCGCTGCACTGGCGTCGGGCGGCGTTGCGCGCGCCAACGGCGACCCGCTGATCACCGAGGTGCAGGACTGGGCCTCCGTCTTCGGTGACGGCGTCGATGCAACGCCTTATGGCCTACCGATCGAGTTCGAGAGTGACGTCATCCGCCGCAACGTGCCTTGGCTCACGGCCGATGTGACGTCTTCGATCAACTTCACGCCGATCCACGCCCTTGACGGCACGATCACGCCGGCGGGCTGTGCCTTCGAGCGTCATCATTCGGGTGCGATCGAACTGAAGAAGGAAGACTACCGGCTGATGATCAACGGTCTCGTCGATCAGCCGCTGGTCTTCACCTATGCGGATCTGGAGCGCTTCCCGCGCATCAACCAGATCCTTTTCTGCGAGTGCGCCGCCAATACCGGCATGGAATGGGCCGGTGCGCAGCTTAACGGTGCGCAGTTCACGCATGGCATGATCCACAACATGGAATATTCCGGCATACCGTTGCGCACGCTGCTGGAAGAAGCCGGGCTTGGCGCAGCCGGTGACTTCAAGGACAAGTGGGTCTATGTGGAAGGGGCCGATGCCTCGTCCAATGGCCGCTCGATCCCGCTCGAAAAGGCGCTGGACGATTGCCTTGTCGCCATCAAGGCCAATGGCGAGGCGCTTCGCAAGGAGCACGGCTATCCGGTCCGTCTCGTCGTTCCCGGCTGGGAAGGCAATATGTGGGTCAAGTGGCTGCGGCGCATCGAGGTGACCGACGGCGCGGTGGAAAGCCGCGAGGAAACCTCGAAGTACACCGACACCCTGGCCGATGGCACGTCGCGCAAATGGACCTGGGTGATGGATGCCAAGTCGGTGATCACCTCGCCGTCGCCGCAGATGCCGATCACGCACGGCAAAGGCCCGTTGGTCATCACCGGGCTTGCCTGGTCCGGCCATGGCCGCATCACCCGCGTCGATGTCTCCAAGGATGGCGGCAAGACCTGGGAAACGGCGCGCCTCGGCGAGACGCAAGGGGCGACCAAGGCGCTCACCCGCTTCTATCTCGACACGACCTGGAACGGCGAAGACATGCTGCTGCAGTCGCGTGCCATTGACGAGACGGGCTATGTCCAGCCGACCAAGGACCAGCTGCGCGAAGTGCGTGGGCTGAACTCGGTTTACCACAACAACTGCATCCAGACCTGGCATGTGAATCCTGACGGGACGGCGGAAAATGTCGAAGTATCGTGATCTCATCCTTGCAGCGACGGCACTCGTCGCCCTGACCTCCACTGTCCATGCCGGCGATCCTGCCGCCGGTGAAGCCGTGTTCAAGAAGTGCGCTGCCTGCCATGCGGTGGGCGAGGGCGCCAAGAACAAGGTCGGGCCGATGCTCAACGACATCATCGGCCGCACGGCCGGTACCGTCGAGGGGTTCAAGTATTCGCCGGCGATGATTGCTGCGGGCGAAGGCGGCCTCATATGGACGCCCGAAAACATCGCCGCCTACATGAAGGACCCGAAGGGCTTTGTTCCGAAGAACAGGATGTCTTTCGCCGGCCTGAAGAAGGACGAGGATATCGACAATCTGAACGCTTATCTGGCGACATATTCCGCCGGACAGGCGTCCGAAGCGGCGCCGGTCGAAGCACCTGCTGCGGCGACAGAGACGGCTGCAGCCGCACCTGCGGCTGCTGCAACCGAAGCACCGGTCATGACCGACGTGGTGGCTTCCAAGGGCAAGTTCGGTCTCGGCCGGCAGGCAAGTGAAGACGAGATCCTGGCATGGGACGTCAAGGTCATGCCGGACGGGCGCGGCCTGCCGGACGGTTCCGGTTCGGTCGAAGACGGTGAACCGATCTTCTCGGAGAAATGCGCGGCCTGCCATGGCGAGTTCGCCGAAGGTGTCGACAACTGGCCGAAGCTGGCTGGCGGCGAAGACACGCTTGCCGATGATGATCCGCTGAAGACGGTCGGGTCTTACTGGCCCTACCTGTCGACGGTCTGGGATTACGTGCACCGGTCGATGCCGTACGGCAGCGCCGGCACACTGACCGCTGACGAGACCTACGCGATCACCGCCTACATCCTCTACTCCAACAACCTGGTCGACGACGACTTCGTTCTGTCCAAGGAGAACTTCCTCGACGTTGAAATGCCCAATGCCGGCAACTTCGTCGTCGATGACCGGGCGGAGACCGAGTACAGCAAATGGCGTGCCGAGCCTTGCATGGAAAACTGCAAGGAGACGGTCGAAATCACCAAGAAGGCGACAGTCCTCGACGTCACCCCGGACGGCGGCTGACCAAGCTGCCGCAACCGGCATCCAAAATCCGCGCTCGGCTTTGGGAGGAGACAGCGCTTGAACAAGACCTGGAATAGCCGTGCCACCGGAGTGGTCCGGCGGATCGCATCAACCGCCGCGTTCGGGCTGTTGCTCTCCGCTGCGGCAGGTGCAACCGAGGCAGGCCTGACCGAGAGTGGCAAGGGCCTGTTTGAAAAGGAATGCGCCCGTTGCCACGAGATCGGCGCAGGCGCTCGCAACAAGGTCGGGCCGCATCTCGATGCGCTTTTCGGTCGTGTGGCGGGTTCCATTTCCGAATTCAGGTATTCGACCGCAGTGAAGACAGCCGGCGAGGGCGGTCTGGTCTGGGACGAAGACACGCTTTCTCACTATGTGGAAAAGCCGCGCGAGTTCCTCAAAGGCAACCGCATGTCGTATCGCGGCATGGCCTCTGCCGACGACCGCGCAGCACTGATCGCCTATCTGAAATCGTCTGCCGATGCGGCGCCGACCGGCGATCTTGCTGCAACGGCTTCGGTGTCTGAAACCGGTGCGCCCGGCTTCGCCGACATCATCCTGCAGATCGACGGCGACAGGGCGTATGGCGAATATCTGTCAGGTGACTGCGTGACCTGCCATCAGATATCCGGTCAGGTTTCCGGTATTCCATCCATCGTCGGCGTGCCGCGCGATTATTTCGTGCGGGCGATGGTCGAGTACAAGACCAATGTCCGTACAAACGAGGTCATGAAACTGCGTGTGCAGAACCTCGACAATGAAGATATTGCGGCACTTGCGGCCTATTTCAGCGAGATTGTGCCTCAGTAAGACCGAAATCTGTCCAAGGACCAGGAGGATACCATGACAGGATTGACCAGACGCCATTTTACTGCGCTGCTAGGGGCCGGGACTGCAACCTTTGCATTGCCGACCCATCTTCGCGCGCAGAGCAAGCCCAAGGTCGTCGTTGTCGGCGGCGGGGCGGGCGGCGCGACTGCGGCGCGTTATATCGCCAAGGACAGCGAAGGCGCGATCGATGTCACGCTGATCGATGCAAGCGAAACCTACACAACCTGCTTCTTCTCCAATCTTTATCTCGGCGGGTATCGCGACTTCGCATCGATCCAGCATTCCTATGACAAGTTGCAGTCCGACTACGGGATCACCAAAGTGACCGGCATGGCGATGGCTGTCGACAAGGCTGCCAAGACCGTGACGATGGCCGATGGTGCGGTGATTGCCTATGACCGCCTTGTGATCGCGCCGGGCATCGACATCATCTATGACAGCGTTCCCGGCTACTCGCAGGAAGCGGCCGAAATTGCGCCCCACGCCTGGAAGGCTGGTCCGCAGACGCAGCTTCTGCACGACAAGCTGAATGCGCTCACCGATGGCCAGAATGTCATCATGATCGCGCCGCCAAACCCGTATCGCTGCCCGCCCGGACCGTACGAGCGGGTGTCGATGATGGCGCATGTGCTGAAAGCCAAGGGCTTTGCCAACTCGAAGATCATCATCATCGATCCGAAGGACAAGTTCTCCAAGCAGGGCCTGTTCGAAGAAGGCTGGGCCAAGCACTATCCCGGCATGGTGGAATGGTATGGTCCCGATGTGCACGGCGGCATCAAGAGTGTCGATGTTGCGACCGGGACTGTCGAGACCGATCTCGATACCTTCACCGGCGGCTTGCTGAACATCATTCCGGCACAGCGCGCCGGACAGATCGCGGTTGCAGCCGGGCTGACCGATGACAAGGGCTTCTGCCCGATCGATCCTGAAACGATGCGCTCGACGATGGATGCCAACATCTTCGTCATCGGCGATGCGTCGATTGCGGGCGACATGCCGAAGTCGGGCTTCTCGGCCAACAGCCAGGCCAAGGTTGCGGCGATGAACATTCGCGCCGAACTGACCGGCTCGAAAGCCTTCCCGGCACGGTATTCCAACACCTGCTGGAGCCTCATCGAGACCGATGACGGCGTGAAGGTTGGCGGCCAGTACGAGCCGAAGGATGGCAAGATCACCTCGACCGCCAACTTCATCAGCCAGACCGGCGAAGATGGCGCGGTGCGCAAGGCCACCTACGAGGAATCCATCGGCTGGTATGCCGGCATCACAGCCGACATGTTCGGCTGACTCCCGGCGGCCGGTCCGGATCATATCCGGGCCGGCCGTTCCAATTTGGCGATTATCGATCAACTTATCGATGTCGCGGCACTTGATATATTCGCGATCGTCTATATATCTTCGGTCATGAGCGGCGGTGTTGACGCTGCCCCACCCAACAGACCGGAGATGACGATGACCGCCTATCCCGTTGACATGACTGTCCACCCGCAGGTTCAGGCCTTCTTCGACCCTGCCACCAACACCATTTCCTATGTCGTGCGCGATCCGAAGTCGCAGTCCTGCGCTGTCATCGATCCTGTGATGGACATCGACTATGCAGCGGGGCGCATCACCTACAAATCAGCCGACGAGATTATTGCCTTCATCGAGAGCAATGACCTGACGCTCGAGTGGATCATCGAAACCCACGTGCACGCAGACCATCTGTCGGCGGCGCCGTACCTCCAGCAAAAGCTTGGCGGCAAGATCGGCATCGGCGACAAGATCATGGTCGTGCAGGACACTTTCGGGAAGATTTTCAACGAAGGCACCGAATTCCAACGCGATGGCTCGCAGTTCGATGCGCTGTTTGAGGATGGCGACACCTACATGATCGGGCAGATGCAGGCGATTGCGCTTTACACGCCTGGCCATACGCCGGCCTGCATGACGCATGTGATGGGCGATGCCGCGTTTGTCGGCGATACGCTGTTCATGCCTGACGGCGGTTCGGCACGCGCCGATTTCCCCGGCGGCGATGCAGGCACGCTGTATGATTCGATCCAGAAGGTTCTGGCGCTGCCGGACGACATGCGTTTGTTCATGTGCCACGACTATGGTCCGAACGGCCGCGACATCCAGTGGGAAACCACGGTCGGTTCGGAAAAGGCGCACAACATCCATGTGGGTGGCGGCAAGACAAAGGACGATTTCATCGCCTTCCGCACCGCGCGCGATGCGACACTCGACATGCCCAAGCTGATCATTCCGTCGTTGCAGGTGAACATGCGCGCAGGCGAAATTCCGCGCGATGCCGATGGCCGACCGATGCTGAAGGTTCCCGTCAACGGCCTTTGACGTTGCAAAGGTCTGGCGGCATTGTCTGCCCGCCAGACCTCCCTCTTTTTTCGGAAACAATCATGGATATCCGCAAGATCAATGACGCGATCAGCGTCAGCCCGCAAATTGCACCCGAGGACATCGCAGTCCTTGCGGCGCTCGGCTTCAAAACGCTGATGGCCAATCGCCCGGACGGTGAAGATCCGGGCCAGCCGGACTTTGCCGAACTTGCGGCTCTGGCAACGCGGCACGGCATGGCAGTCGTCCATGCGCCGATCGTTTCCGGTGCACCCGATCCGCAGGCGGTCGCGTTGTTTGCGCAAGCGCTGGATGAGGCGACCGGCCCGGTCTTTGCCTATTGCCGCAGCGGCACGCGTTCCGCGATGCTTTATGCGTTGGCGCGGCTTGAAAAAGGCGATGCGCCGGCCGCGATTTTTCCAGATGTCCGTCAGGCGGGATACGCCTTTCCCGGACTTGAAATGATGCACGGATACCGCCCGCAATGACCCTCAACCTTGGCGGCGCCGAGCCGATTGCGCGGTCCGCACTCGGCCTTGCGCGCCGCTACATGCCGATCCTGGACTGGGGCCGGCGCTACAACCGCGATACCCTGACCAACGATCTGGTGGCGGCGCTGATCGTGACGATCATGCTGATCCCGCAATCGCTGGCTTATGCGCTGCTCGCCGGCCTGCCGCCGGAAGCGGGCATCTATGCCTCGATCGTGCCGATCATGCTTTATTCGCTGTTCGGCACGTCACGCGCGCTGGCGGTTGGCCCCGTCGCGGTCGTCTCGCTGATGACGGCGGCATCGATCGGCACCATCGTCGAGCAAGGCACCGCCGGCTATGCCGCTGCTGCGCTGACGCTGGCGTTTCTTTCCGGCACCATGCTTTTGGCCATGGGCTTTTTCCGGCTCGGCTTCATCGCCAACTTCCTGTCGCATCCGGTGATCGCAGGGTTCATCACCGCTTCGGGCGTCTTGATTGCCGCTAGCCAGATCCAGCACATCGCCGGGATCAAGTCCGGTGGCCACACCCTGCCGGAAATCCTCTACGGGCTCTGGAACGGTCTCGGCACGACCAGTTTCATCACGCTGGTGATCGGCGTCGCGGCGACAGCGTTTCTGTTCTGGGTGCGCAAGGGCATGAAGCCGATGCTCCGCCGCCTTGGCATGGCGGCAAAGCCTGCCGATTTCGTCACCAAAGCCGGGCCTGTCGCTGCCGTTGTGGCAACGACGCTGGTGGTTGCGCTGTTCAGCCTCGACCAGAGCGGCGTCGCGATCGTCGGCGCAGTGCCGCAAGCGCTGCCGCCCTTTACGTTCCCGCCGCTCGGACCGGCGCTGGTTGGCCAGTTGTTCGTGCCGGCCCTGCTGATCTCGGTCATCGGCTTTGTCGAATCCGTCTCCGTCGCGCAGACGCTGGCCGCCAAGAAGCGCCAGCGTATCGATCCGGACCAGGAACTGATCGGCCTTGGCGCAGCCAATATCGGCGCGGCCCTGACCGGCGGATATCCGGTGACCGGCGGTTTTGCGCGCTCGGTCGTCAACTTCGATGCCGGCGCTGAAACGCCAGCTGCCGGTGCCTTCACGGCCATCGGATTGGCCATCGCCGCTGTCGCCCTGACGCCGCTGATCTACTATCTGCCGAAGGCAACGCTCGCCGCGACGATTATCGTCGCCGTGCTGTCGCTGGTCGATTTCTCGATCCTGAAAAAGACCTGGAACTATTCGAAGGCCGACTTCCTGGCAGTTGCGGCAACGATCCTGCTCACGCTCGGGGTCGGGGTTGAAGCCGGTGTCTCGGCGGGTGTCGGCTTGTCGCTGGTCTTGTTCCTCTACAAGACATCGCGGCCGCATATCGCCGAAGTCGGGCTGGTGCCGGGCACTCACCACTTCCGCAATGTGACGCGCCATACGGTGATCACCGACCCGACTCTGCTGTCGATCCGCATCGATGAGAGCCTCTATTTTGCCAATTCGCGCTATCTGGAAGACTATTTGCTCGCGCGGGTGGCGGGCGACAAGGCGCTGAAGCACGTGGTGCTGATGTGCTCTGCGGTCAACGAGATCGACATGAGCGCGCTGGAAACACTTGAAGCGCTGAACACGCGGCTCAAGGATTCCGGTGTCACGCTGCATCTTTCCGAGGTCAAGGGCCCGGTGATGGACCGGTTGAAACGCACGCATTTTCTGCACGAGCTGACCGGGCAGGTGTTCCTGTCGCAATACGATGCGGTGCATGCGCTGACGCCGGATGTCACCGCACGGCGGGATCGCACGCGCGCCGACGATGGCGCCCGCGCGGGAGAGTAGCGCTTCCGGCACCTCTCGCTTTTCACCGGTCGGCGCTTTAAGTCTCGGCGCAAACGCGTGGCGGGAGATCAGGCACCATGACGACAGCAACCGATTTTTCGCGCACGCGCGGGCAGTTCCATCTGCCTGACGGCGTTACCTATCTTGATGGCAACTCGCTCGGGCCGATGCCGCACGGTGCGATGGCCGCTGCAACCCGTGCCATCGAGGGCGAATGGGCGCAGATGCTGATCGGCGGCTGGAACAAGGCCGGATGGATGGCGATGCCGGAGCGGCTCGGCAACCGGATCGGCCGGCTGATCGGCGCGCCGGAGGGAACCGTCGTCGTCGGCGACACCCTGTCGCTGAAGGTCTACCAGGTGCTCGCGAGCGCGCTGGCGCTGCGACCGGATCGCCGGGTGGTGCTGTCTGACACCGGCAATTTCCCGACCGATCTCTACATGGCTGACGGCCTCATCAAGATGCTTGGCGATGGTTACGAACTCGAGCTTGTGGCCCCGGAAGACGTGGCCGATGCCATCGGCGAACGTCATGGCGCGGTGATGCTGACGCATGTCGATTATCGCACCGGGCGGATGCACGACATGGCGGCGATCACCCGCAAGGCCCATGCGGCAGGCGCCGTCATGGTCTGGGATCTCGCCCACTCGGCCGGTGCCGTGCCGGTCGATCTTGCTGCCTGCGGAGCCGAGTTTGCGGCCGGCTGCACTTACAAGTATCTGAACGGCGGCCCTGGTTCCCCGGCCTTTGCCTATTGCCGCGCCGACCTTTGCGATGATGCGTCGATCGCGTTGCAGGGCTGGCTTGGCCATGCGGCACCGTTTGCCTTCGACCCTCACTACAGGCCGGCGCAGGGCATTGCCCGGCTGCGGATCGGTACACCGCCGGTGATCCAGATGGCGGTGCTCGATGCGGCGCTTGATGTCTGGGACAGTGTCTCGATGAAAGACATCCGCGCCCGGTCGTTATTCCTGACCGACCGGTTCATCGCAGCGGTCGAGGCCAAGTGCCCGGACCTTCAGCTCGTCACGCCGCGTGACCATGCCAGCCGCGGGTCGCAGGTCTCGCTTTCACACGAAGACGGCTATGCGATCATGCAGGCGCTGATTGCCGAAGGCATCATCGGCGATTTCCGTGCGCCGGACATTTTGCGCTTCGGGTTCTGCCCGCTCTACAACACCGACGCCGATGTGGACCGGGCAGTTGATGTCCTTGCGCAGGTGCTGGCTGAAAAACGCCATGAACAACCGCGGTTCCGTGTTCGCCATGCGGTGACCTGAGGATCGGAATAAGCCTGCCGCGGCGAGGGGGTAGCCGCGGCAGGCCGTCCGGTTTGGCCCGGCAATCCATGCGACGGGGGTCAGATGTGACGGGCGCCCGGCATGTGCTCAACGCGTGGCGCCGCGCCTTATTCCCCGGAAACGGCAAAGACAGCGCTGGCGTCGCAAATGGCTGCGACCTTGATCAGCCCGTGGCCGAAAATGTCGTCGCGGCCGGCCTCGCCAAGGTCCTCGCTCAAGTCGGCCAGCCGCTTGGCAATCGCTTCCGGCGTGCTGTCCGGCTCGAGCGAGCGAAGAAGCCCCGCTGCTGCGGCAACGAATGGCGCAGCAAAGGAGGTGCCGGTCTTCGTACGGGCCCCGCGGATTGAAGCTGCTGCCCAGACATCGACCCCCGGCGCGGCAAAATCGATATGGCCGCCGCGTACGGCTCTGCGATAGGGATTGAGGGCGCGATCGACGCCGGTTACCGCGATCACGTCATCGTAGGCAGCCGGATAGAGCGGTTCTGACGCAGGCCCGGCGTTCCCGGCGGCGGCGACAACCACGGTCCTTGTCGAGATGATCTGCCCGATCAGGGATTCGAGGACTGCATTGTCCGGGCCTGCCAGCGACAGGTTGATGACATCGACCCCGGCTTTTGCCACCGCATCTATGGCCAGGACGAGACTGTAGACATCGGTGCGTTCGTCACCGTTGACCGTTTCGAACGGATCGGCGGCGGTCACACTGGCCCAGGGCAAGAGGCCCGGCGTGCGGGAGGATGGCGATCCGACAAGAAGCGCCGCAACTGCGGTTCCGTGCTGGCGATCGGACGGCGCGGCAAGCCCGGACCTGTCATTTTGCACGAACTGAAGGTCTGCATCGACCAATGCCTCATGCGCCGCATTGATGCCGGTATCGACCAGCCCGATGCGGATCGGGCGCTTGCACGCAGCCGGCAGGGCATTCGGCTCCGGCCAACCGATCAGTGAACGGTCCGCGCAGTGGTTCCCGGTGCAGGCGGTGCCCTCCGGGGCCGCGCCCGGACGGTAATAGTGGTTGAAATCGGCGGCAGCAGCCGGATTGGCGGCGCGCACGGCAGCGCGTGCGTCTTCGAGGTTGGTTCCTTGCGGAACACCAAGCCGGATGACCGATACGGAGCCGGCAGACAGGGCGCTTCGGCTGAGAACCGTGTAGCCGTTGCCTTGAAGTGCGGAAAGTTGATCGTCTGCAAGGCCGATCGCAATGACCTGCGCCGGGGCCTGTACCGGCCGGATCACGGGCGCTGGCTGTCGCGCGGCTGTCGGCGCGGGGCGTCTTGCACCCTGCTGTTCCGCTTTCGGTTTTGGAGCGGACTGAAGCTGGCGGGGGGAAGGGCCCGACGAGATGCTTCCGCTTCCAACACTCGTCGCGGCGCCGTCATCATCGTCATCAACATCATCATCGTCATCGCCGTCATCATCATCGCCGCCGTCGTCATAATCATCCGCATGGGCAATCGCACCGTCAAAGCCGGGTAGTGAAACCGGTACCGTCACGACGGCGGCAACGAGCGTGGCGGCGAGGATAGTCTGGATGATGTTTTTCATGGGGCCGGCTCTCCTGCCTTGGAAAATGGGTTGGCTCCGCCAGATGTCCACTACGGGACATGCTGACATCGAAAAATCTGATGGCGGCACGGAATAAACGCTTGGGCGGGCGCGTTATTCCATCATGACGGATCAAATGGCGCTGAGGGGGCGTCCTGATGACTGACGACAGTTTTGCCGATGCCGTTGTCGCGCAATTGGCGGCAATGCGTCGTTACGGATTGATGCTGTGCCGCTCGCCGGACCTCGCTGACGATCTTGTCCAGATCGCCTGCGAGAAAGCGTTTGCCAACCGCGGATCGTTCGACCCCGCGACCAATATGCGGGCCTGGCTGTTCCGGATATTGCGGAACAGTTTCATCGACTCAACGCGTCGCGGACGGCCGCTCAAGGATGCGGTCGATATCGATGAGCAACCCGACCTGTTGTCGGTCGATGGCGTGCGCCTGCAGGAAAACCGCATGTTGGTGGCGGAGGTTTGCGATGCACTTGCCAGTCTGCCGCCGGCACAGCAGGAAATCCTGATTCTGACCTGCGTCGATGAATTGACCTATCGCGAGGCAGCGGACCTGCTCGAAATTCCGATCGGAACGGTGATGAGCCGGTTGGCACGGGCGCGGATCGCCCTTGGCGAGCAGCTTGGAATAAACTGACCATGGCAGCGTTTCCATGACGACAATGGAGCTTGGATCATGACACAGACCCACACACCCGGCGGGTTCGATGACGAAACGCTGATGGCGTATGCCGACGGGCTGCTTTCGTCCGTGCGCGCGACCGAAATCGAGACTGCCGCCGCTAGTGATGCCAGTCTGCGCAAACGGATCGACGTGTTTGTCGAAACCCGCCGCAGGCTTGCCGCAGCGTTTGGCGCCGCCGATCCGACACCTATGCCCGACGGGTTTGAAGCGCGCATCCGGGCGCTGGCGGCACCCGCTTCGGCACGCAGGGAGACTGAGGCCGTTGTCGATCTTGCTGCGGCGAGGGCCGGCCGTGCGCAGGAGTCGGTACGCAAGGGCGCTCCCTGGTTTGTCGTGCCGTTGGCGGCGTCACTGGCGCTGGTTGCCGGCGGTTTGCTCGGCCGCCTGACGGCTGTGCCCGTTCAAGGCAATCCCGTGTCGCCATTGGCGACCCTTGCCAGCGCCGATGTGTCGGTCGCGCTGTCTTCGGTTCCGGCTGGCGAGCGCATCAAACTGACGGGCGGCGACCAGTTTCAGGTGGTCTCGACCTTCCGCGATGGTGCAGGTTCGCTTTGTCGGGAATTCGAGATCGATACGGCTACCGGGGCTGCAACGGTCGCCGTCGCCTGTCGGGCAGATGCCGTCTGGGCTGTCCAGTTTGCCGCAGCGTCTGCTACCGGCACCGACGGTTATGCGCCGGCGTCCTCGATGGAGGCGCTGGACGCATGGCTTGCGGCGACCGGGGCCGGTGCACCTCTGGACGCTGCGGCGGAAAAGACCGCCTTGCAGCAACGGCCCTGACATGTTCGCGAAAGGACATCGGAGATGAATTTTCTGGCACGCCGCCCGCAGCCCGCGCCGGTCATCCGGTTCCTGTGCCGGCCGGAGGACGAAGGCGTCATTGCGCCACCTGTTCCCGCCAAGGCCTATCTGCCGGACTGGTTCCGCAAACTGCCAGCGGTCGATCCGGACGCCGCCGGGCTCGACAATACGGGGCTGACCGTCAAGCGCTGCATGCCATTTCTCGATGCGATGACGACCGGATGGATCATTCCACTGGCAGCGACCGTTCGCATGCAGGTGTCGGAGAACGGCACCCGCGTGGACAGTGCCTGGGATTTTGACCGCACGCTGGTCTCCGGCCATGGTGTGCATCAGGTCAAGGGGCACCCGATGAGCGACCGTCCGCCCTGCAAGTTCCACAACTATTGGACGATCGTGACGCCGCCCGGCTGGAGTTGCCTGTTCGTCAATCCGCTGAACCGCCCCAACGGCCTGTTCGAGGTGGTGGCAGGCGTTGTTGATACGGACACCTATGCCTCCGAGATCCACTTCCCGTTTTTCGCAACCGCCGAAGACGGGCTTCACGTCATCGAAAAGGGATCACCGATCGTTCAGGTCATTCCGTTCCGGCGTGATACGGCGATGCTTGATGCCGAGATCCGCGCCGAAACCACCGACGAAAAACGTCATCGCGAGACCATTCTGCGCAACACCAAGGCAAGCGAGGGCTGGTACCGCGAGCATGCGCGCGCCAAGCGCTGAGAAGGGGCTTTCGCTGTCAAACACGTCCACGAAAAAGGGCCGGTTTCCCGGCCCTTCTTTTTGCGGTCTGCCCGTCTCAGTTGCTCGAATTGCTGCTCGAGTTGGACGACGAGTTGCTGCTCGAGTTGGACGATGAGTTCGATGAAGAATTGCTGCTCGAGTTGGACGATGAGTTGCTGTTCGAATTCGACGACGAGTTGGAGTTTGAATTCGACGACGAGTTGCTGTTCGAATTGCTGTTGGAATTGGACGAGGAGTTCGAGTTGGCGTTGCTGTTGGAATTGGACGACGAGTTGGAGCTGGAGTTCGACGACGAATTGCTGTTGGAATTCGAGCTTCCGCCGACACCCTTGGTGCGCTTCAGCTTTTTGGTGCGGAACTGGACCTGCGCGACGTCCTGATATTCCGAAGCGACCGGGCCGGTCTGGGTCGGGGCATGTGGTGCCTTCAGGCTGGCCGAGGCTGGCACGATGGCGGTTGCCGCTGCCAACAGGCCGGCGGTCAGGGTGGTGAGATGCTTTTTCAACATGGCGATTTCCTTTGCTGCGACCCGCAACAAGCGCGGGACAAAAGATCAACGCAGCGGGCTCCTCGACTATTCCCTGCTGTTTTTGCAGGCAGACGCGTGCCTGTTTCTTTCCCATGCAAGCGTCTCTGATTGAACAAAGCCGGCAAAACGACGCCAAAGCAGTTGGCATGCGTGATGCATGTTCATAAGTGCCTCCCAGGGCTTTGGAACGGTGGTGTGGGTCCCGTGTCCAACGCAACGCCGGTTGTGCTGCCAGCTTTCCTCCAGCGGGCGCATTGCCGGCGTTGTCCGTTCTAGGACAACTGAGGTGTGACAGCGGCAAGCAGTTCGGACGTCTTGCGAAGCGCGGCGCCTGTCGCGACTGTCATTTGCGGCAGCAACATCCACTCAAGCGTCCATGCGGCACCCGACCGCTCCTGCTCGTGGACCATCGACTGTTGCATGCCGGCGGAAAGGGTGGCGTTGAAACGGGCGAGGGTGACGAGCGTTTCGGCAGCCACGGGATTGTTCTTGTGGGCCATGGCCGAAGACGTCCCGCCGCCTTCGAGCACAAGATCGTCGATGCCGTTCTGCGCCATCAGCGCCACATCCATGCCGATCTTGCCGAGCGAACCGGTCAGCCGTGCCATCCAGTCTGTGAGCGCCACAAGGCCGGAACGGTCGGCGTGCCAGCAGCGGCCCGGGTCGGCAAGACCAAGCCTTGCAGCGAGTGCGGCGCGGACGGCGGGACCATTTTCGCCAAGCATGTCGAGGGTTCCGGCTGCCCCGCCCAATTGCACGGCAAGCACGCGTTGCTTCAGGACGTGCAGATCATGCGCGTGGTTTGCAGGCGGTGCGCGCCACGCCGACAGCCTGTCACCCCATGTGATCGGGATCGCCGTCTGCATGCGCGTGCGGGCCATCAATGGTGTTTTGCCATGCGATTCAATCATTTGTGCGAGAGCGCTGTCGATCAGATTCAATCGGCTCAGAAACAGATTCAGCACCGGAACAAGGCGCAGCGCGAGGCTGGTGTCGATCGCGTCTTGGCTGGTCGCGCCAAAATGCACCGACCCGTCATGCGGCGCGCCGACAGCGATGCGCAATTGCCTGACGAGTTCCGGCACGGCAACGCCATCGCGTGCAGTTGCCATGCCGATAGCCCGGATATCCGGCTCGAAGGCAGTGATCGCCGCATTGATGGCATTGGCAGCTTCGCCCGAAATGATGCCGCAGGACGCCTGCGCCTCGGCGAGGGCAGCTTCGAAGCCAAGCATGGCGTCAAGGTCTGCCTTGATCGAAAAGGCAGAAGTGGTCTCGCCATCACCCAGAAGGACGGAGAGGAGCGGGGCGTTGAAGGGCGTGTAGGACATGCCGCCTTATACACGCTCCAGCGCGATCGCGATGCCCTGTCCGACGCCGACACACATCGTGGCGAGCGCAAGGCGTCCGCCGGTCTCGGTCAGTTGCAGCGCGGCGGTTCCGGTGATCCGTGCACCCGACATGCCGAGCGGATGGCCGAGCGCGATGGCGCCGCCATTGGCGTTCACATGGGCTGCGTCTTCGGCGATGCCGAGTTCGCGCAACACGGCGATGCCCTGGCTGGCAAAGGCCTCGTTCAGTTCGATGACATCGAAATCGCTCGGCGCAATGCCAAGGCGCGCGCAGAGCTTTTTCGTCGCGGGTGCCGGGCCGATGCCCATGATGCGTGGTGGCACGCCTGCGGATGCACCACCGAGGACGCGGGCAATCGGTGTCAGACCGTGGCGGCGGGCAGCCTCCTCCGACGCGATGATCAGCGCAGCGGCGCCATCGTTGACGCCCGATGCATTGCCGGCTGTGACCGAACCATCCTTGCGGAACGGGGTTGCCAGTTTGGCAAGCGTTTCGATGGTCGTCGCGCGGGGGTGTTCATCCTTGTCGATGACGATTGGATCGCCCTTGCGCTGAGGGATCGTTACCGGCGTGATCTCGCGGGCAAGGCGGCCGTTCTCTTGCGCCGCTGATGCGCGGGCCTGCGAGCGGACGGCAAAGGCATCCTGGTCGGCGCGGCTGACCGAAAAATCTTCGGCGACGTTCTCGCCGGTCTCCGGCATGGAATCGACGCCGTACTGCGCCTTCATCAGCGGGTTGACGAAGCGCCAGCCGATGGTGGTGTCGTAGATCTCTGCTTGGCGGGAAAAGGCCGTCTCGGC
This sequence comes from Roseitalea sp., assembly GCA_041752455.1. GTDB lineage: Bacteria > Pseudomonadota > Alphaproteobacteria > Rhizobiales > Rhizobiaceae > JBGSWL01. The sequence goes on from JBGSWL010000140.1 coordinate 76,771, forward strand.
TTTGGGCATCACGAACGGTGCGCGGCTCATGCTTTCGACGCCACCAGCGATGATCATGTCGGCTTCGCCGGCCTTTATCGCACGCGCGGCGGCGATCACCGCGTCCATGCCCGAACCGCAGAGGCGGTTCATCGTGGTGCCCGGGATCGAGACGGGCAGACCGGCCAGCAGCGTCACCATGCGCGCCACATTGCGGTTGTCTTCGCCAGCCTGGTTGGCGCAACCGTAAATCACTTCGTCGACTGCTTCCCAGTCGAGGCCATTGTGGCGCGCCATCAGGGCTTTGAGCGGCACGGCGCCAAGGTCGTCGGCGCGAACCGAAGACAGGGCGCCGCCGAAGCGGCCGATCGGCGTGCGCACGTAAGAGCAGATATAGGCTTCGGCCATGATGCTATGCTTTCGCTTGTTGGGTGCTGCGACCCGCCCCTTCATGGGCGGCCTTGGTGCGCGCCATCAGGTCACGCAGGGTTGCAAGTTCGAGCTCCGTCGGTGCCGGCGTCTCGTCGACCTGATCGGCAAAGCGCACGAGCCAGCCGCAGGTCGCCTGCACGTCCTCACGGGTGACGCCGGGGTGCAGCGACACGACGGTGAACTCCTTCGTCTCCGGATCAGGTTTCCAGATCGCCAGATCGGTGATCAAAAGGGTCGGCCCTTTGGTCGGGATGCCGAGACGGGCGCGATGATCGCCGCCATCGCCATGGCCGAACGAGGTGTAGAAATCGATCTTGTCCACCATGCCGCGCTTGGTCTGTTTTATGGTGATATAGATTTCACCCGATGACGTTGCGATTTCCGGCGCACCGCCACCGCCGGGCAGGCGGGTCTTCGGATTGTGGTAGTCACCGATGACGGTGGTGTTGATGTTGCCGAAGCGGTCGAGCTGGGCGGCGCCGAGAAAACCGATGGTGATGCGCCCGCCCATCAGCCAATAACGGAACATCTCCGGCACCGAGACCGTGGTCAGCGCTGTGTCGCACAATTCGCCATCGCCGATCGACAGCGGCAGGACGTCGGGCGCCGTGCCGATGGTGCCGCTCTCATAAATCAGCGTGATGTCCGGAGCATGGGTCAGGCGCGCCACATTGCAGGCGGCCGATGGCGCGCCGATGCCGACAAAGCAGACATCGGTATTGGTGAGGACGCGCGAGGCGGCAATCGTCATCATCTCGTCGGGCGTGAAAGACAGGTTTGCCATGGTCATACGCTCCTCAAGTCGGCGATCCGGGTCTCGAAGACCTCCGGTCCGCAGTCCATGACATTGGCCTGCATCCAGGCGGCAAAGCGGTCGCGGTCGGCGGCGATCTCGTCCCATTCGAGATAGGACGCGTTGTCGCGGCCATAGTATCCATGGGTGTAGGACGGGTGGGCGCCGCCCGGCACGACGCTGATGGCGGTCACGGTCCAGTGCGGCAGGACGCAGGCGTTGGGGTGGCTCTCAAGAAAGTCCACGACCTCTTCGACAGTGACCACGGCGCGCTTGGCGGCGAGAACCGCTTCCTTCTGGATGCCGATGATGCCCTCGATCAGCACATTGCCCTTTCGGTCGGCTTTTTGCGCATGGATGAAGGACACGTCAGGCCGGATCGACGGCACTGCGGCAAGTTCCTCGCCGGTGAACGGGCAGATGACCGAGCGGATGTTCGGATTGACCTCTTTCAGGCCGGCGCCCTTGTAGCCGCGAAAGATCGCGCAGGGCAGGCCCGATGCACCGGCTTCATAGGCCTGTGCCATCGCCGAATGGGAATGCTCCTCGATTTCGGGCCGGTTCGGCCAGCCGTTCTCCACCGCATCGCGCAAGCGCCGCAGCAGGCCGACGCCGGGATTGCCCGCATAGGAGAAGACGAGTTTCTTCGCCATGCCCATGCCGATCATCTGGTCATAGACGATGTCCGGCGTCATGCGGATCAGCGTCAGGTCGGTAAAGCCCTGGCGGATCGCCTCATGGGCGGCCGCATGCGGGATCAGGTGGGTGAAACCCTCGAAGGCGACAGTGTCACCGCTGTGAAGGCTTTGCGCGACCGCCTGTGACAGCGGCAGAAATTCGGCCATGGCGAATGCCTCAAATGTCGAAGAAGACGGTTTCGTTGTCGCCCTGAAGGCGGATGTCGAAGCGGACTGTGTCGCCGTCGCGCTTGCCGATCAGTGTCGGCACGCGCACCTTGTGCTCGATGCGTGCCAGCACGGGATCTTCGGCGTTTGCTGCGTCCTCGTCCGAGAAATACATCCGGGTATGCAGGCCGAGATTGAAGCCGCGCGCGACGATCCAGACCATGACATGCGGCGCTTGGAGGCGGCCATCGATCCAAGGCACGCGGCCCGGTTTGATCGTCTCGAAGCGGAACGTGCCGGTGTCGAAATCGACCGCCCTGCGGCCCCAGCCGGTGAACTCCGGATCGGCAACGCCTCGCGTTTCGGAACGGCTGTTGAACAGTCCGGCAGCGTCCGCCTGCCAGATCTCAAGCATGGCATCGCGCAGGACCGTGCCCGATCCGTCGATCACCTGTCCTTCGATGGCGATGCGTTCGCCTTGCGTGCGCTCGTTGACCATCGACGCGCCAAGATCGGCGTCCCAGACACCGGTATTGCCGATGACGTTCGGCGTGCAGCCGATATGCACATAGGGGCCGGCGGTCTGTGACGCGGTTTCCTTGAAGGTGTCTGCAAACCGGCTCATGTCAGTTGCCCTCCGGCCGGTTTTCAAAGCGCGTCGAGCGGCGACCGCGCAGCGTGATGTCGAAGCGGTATGCGCGGGCATCCATCGGGATGGTGTTGGCCATGTCGAGACGGGCGGTCAACTGGTCGATCGCCGCCGGGTCGTTGATCGTGTTGACGATCGGACAGAGCGTAATGTGCGGGTCGCCCTCGAAATAGAACTGGCTGATCAGGCGCTGGGCAAAGCCGGAGCCGAACACCGAAAAATGGATGTGCGAGGGGCGCCAGTCATTGGCATTGTTCGGCCAGGGATAAGGGCCCGGCTTGATCGTGCGGAAGGCATAGGTGCCGTCATGGCCGGTGATCGTGCGCCCGAACCCGCCGAAATTCGGATCGAGCGGCGCCAGATACCCGTCCTTCTTGTGCCGATAGCGCCCGCCTGCATTGGCCTGCCAGACTTCAAGCAGGACATCGGGCACCGGGCGCCCGCGTTCGTCGCGGATGACGCCGTGGACAATGATGCGCTCGCCGATGGCGCTTTCGCCAGCCTTGGCAAAGTTGGTGACGAGGTCATCGTCGCGCGCGCCGAGAATGTTGTGGCCGAAAGCCGGGCCGTTGATTTCGCCAGGACCATTCGGCAGCGAGATCATCGCCTTTTGCGGCGAGCGCAGCACGGATGTCTTGTAGCCGGGCGTGAAAGCCTTGGGATGCCAATCGAGATCGCGCGGATAAAAGCCACCGGTTTCCGGCTTTTCATTTCGGATCATGGCTGGCTTGCTCCCCCGTTAGCGGCAAAGACCTGCTTGGCGATCTTGAAGGCCCGGTTGGCCGCCGGCACGCCTGCATAGAGCGCAACATGCATGAAGACGGCGCGGATGTCCTCGGTGGTCGCACCCGTATTGGCGGCGGCGCGTACATGCATGGCGATTTCCTCGTCATGGCCGAGCGTTGCGAGAATCGCCAGCGTCACGATCGACCGCTCGCGGCGGGTCAGGTCGTCGCCGCTCCACACATCATGCCAGGCAGCGCCGGTGATGTATTCCTGAAACGGCGCATCGAACGGGGTCTTGTCGGCCTCGGCGCGGGCGACATGGGCATCGCCCAGCACGGCGCGGCGGGTTTCCATGCCCTTGCGATGGCGCGCGTTGGCAGCGTCAGCGGCGTCTGTCATGCAATCCTCCCCGATCGGCTCAACGGCAACCAGTCGCATGATTGCATTCTTGTTCCGGCATGAATAATCAAATTCAATGCGGTTTTCATAACGAGGTTGCAATGGGACGCCTGACTTCCATCCGTCTGCGGCATCTGGAAATCTTCACGGAAGTGGCGCGGCTCGGATCGGTCAGCCGGGCGGCCGACAGTCTGGGAATGACGCAGCCGGGCGTGACGCGCACGATCCGCGAACTGGAAGCGATCTGTGGCCGCGCGCTCGTAGCCAAGGATGGACGCGGCATTCGCATCACACCCCATGGCGAGGTGTTCCTGCGCCATGCGGGCGGCAGCATCGCGGCGGTGCGAAACGGGTTGACGGCGCTCGAGCAGCTTGATCTCGATGATGGGCCGCCGCTCCGGATCGGCGCGCTGCCGACGGTTTCTGCAACACTCATGCCCGAAGCGGTGGCGCGGTTTCTGGAAAGCGGCGCGCGGACGCCGCTTGTCATCATCACCGGTGACAACCGTGTCCTGCTCGACCAGTTGCGGCGTGGCGATCTCGACCTCGTCATGGGTCGCTTGTCGGCGCCCGAACTGATGCACGGCCTGGAATTCGAGCCGCTCTATACCGACCGCATCGTGTTTTGTGTCGCCGCCGACCATCCGCTTGCCGGGGCCCGGCAGATCACCGCGGATGACTTGCAGGCGTGGCCAGTGATGGTGCCGACGCGCAACGCGATCATCCGGCCGGTGGTGGAGCGGTTCTTCATCGAACAGGGGTTCATCGTGCCGCCGCGCGCCATCGAGACGGTATCGGACTCGTTCGGCCATGCCTTCGTGCGCAAGCACCGGGCGATCTGGATCATTTCGCGCGGGGTCGTTGCCGCCGAACTGGAAACCGGCGAGTTCGCCGCGCTTCCGATCGATACCCGCACGACGCTTGGCCCGGTCGGCATCAACCTGCGTGTCGATGGTGACCGGCATCCGGCGGTCGACATGTTCGTGCCGATGCTGCGTGCGGCGATCGTGCCGCCTGTCGCATAACCGTTGCGCCATGCAATCAGCCTGAAAAATGATTATTCATTCCAGATCGGGGATGCCAGATTTGAGGCGACAAGCCCCTCTGTTCGGGCCTGCGCACGTCTTTTAGGGGCAAACGCATGACGCATCGCCGCACGCAAGTCTGCATCATCGGGTCTGGGCCATCCGGTCTGCTTCTGGGGCAGTTGCTGCACGATGCGGGCATCGACACGGTGATCCTCGACCGCGTGGACCGGGACTACATTCTCGGCCGGGTGCGGGCCGGTGTTCTGGAGGCCGGAACCATCGGCATGCTCGACAAGGCCGGAGCCGGGGCGCGAATGCACCGCGAGGGCCTCGTCCATACCGGGTTCGACATCGCCTTTGATGGTATCAACCACCGCATCGATCTGGAAGGCCTGACCGGCGGCAAGACCGTGATGGTCTATGGCCAGACCGAACTGACGCGCGATCTCCTCGATCGGCGCGAAGCATCCGGCGCGGTTTCAATCCACAATGCCGAAAACGTCGCGCCGCACGACTTCGACAGCGATGCACCCTATGTGACCTACGACATGGGCGGCGTGACGCACCGGATCGATTGCGATTTCATTGCCGGTTGCGACGGGTTCCACGGCGTCTCGCGCAAATCCGTGCCGGAAAGCGCGATCCGGCTCTATGAAAAGGTCTATCCCTTCGGCTGGCTAGGCGTTCTGGCCGATGTGCCGCCAGTGCAGGATGAACTGATCTACGCCAATCACGAGCGCGGCTTTGCCTTGTGCTCGATGCGTTCGCATACGCGCAGCCGCTACTATGTGCAGTGCTCGTTGGACGACCGCGTCGAGGACTGGTCGGACGACCGGTTCTGGGACGAGTTGCGCCGCCGCCTGCCAGAAGCAACGGCGGAAGCGCTGGTGACCGGGGCGTCGTTTGAAAAATCGATCGCGCCGCTGCGTTCCTTCGTCTCCGAGCCGATGCGCTTCGGGCGCCTGTTCACGGTGGGTGATGCGGCCCATATCGTGCCGCCGACCGGCGCCAAGGGGCTGAACCTTGCGGCAAGCGACGTGCATTACCTGTTCGAGGGCCTGCGCGAATTCTATGCCGATGGCTTGATTGCCGGCGTGGACGCTTATTCCGGCCGGGCCTTGGCGCGGATCTGGAAGGCGGTGCGGTTCTCATGGTGGATGACAACCATGCTGCACCGGTTCCCGGAGACCAGCGCGTTCGATCAGCGCATCCAGGAAGCGGAACTGCACTACGTCATGGAATCGGCGACCGGGCGTGCCGGGCTTGCAGAAAACTACGTCGGCTTGCCTTACTGACGGGCTCGCAGCGACTGCAGCCGTTCGAAATCCAGCGGCGCGCGGCTTGAGGCATTGCCCGCCGCCGTCGCCTTGGCGGCCAGCGCAATGAAAACCGTTTGCTCGTCTTCTGTAAGGCCGGACAGGATGCGCTCCTGCATGGCTGCGACGGGAGCATCGATCCTGGCAAGCAGCGCGCGTCCCTCAGCTGTCAGCGCGACCCGGCGGGCGCGGCGATCATCGGGCGCAATGCGCCGGTCGACAAACCCCTTGGCTTCCAGCCGGTCGATGACGCCGCCGATCGTTGCGCGGTCATAGGCGATGAGGGCAGCGAGCGTCGCCTGGTCGATGTCGCTTTCCTCGGCAAGAATTGCCATCGCGGCGTACTGCACCGGCGTCAGGTCCTCGCCGAGATCGACCATCAGGTCCTGGAACAGCGACGCTGCGATCTGGTTCAGGCGGCGGATCAGATGGCCCGGCATTGAGTGGATCGTGTGCATGGAACGCGGCTTCCGCTCGTTGACATGTATGCTTATAGTATGCATACCTATCAATATCAAGATGCCGCGACGTTTGGGAGGACACCATGGCAGAGACGCTCGGAACGCTGGAAGAGCTTCCGCAGGATTACCGCGATGCGATGACCGCCGCCGGTGTTGCGCCGCTCTGGCCGATGATGCGCAATGTCCTGCCGCATGGTGCGCCGAACCCCGTCACCCGCCCGACCCATTGGGCCTATGACAGCGTTCGCCCGCTTCTGATGCGCGCCGGTGAACTGACGCCGGTGGAAAAGGCCGAGCGGCGGGTTCTTGTCCTCTCCGATTCTGGCCGTGGTGCGGGTGCGATGCAGGCAACCGCGTCGATCTATCTCGGGATGCAATTGTTGCTCCCGGGCGAAACCGCGCCCGCCCATGTGCACACGCCGTCGGCGGTGCGGATCATCGTCGAAGGACAGGGCGGGTACACGGTCGTCGACGGCGAAAAGCTGCCAATGGAAGAGGGCGATCTCGTGCTGACGCCCGGCGGCGAATGGCATGACCATGGCCATGAGGGCACCGATCCGGTGATCTGGCTCGATGCGCTCGACCTGCCACTGTTCGTTTTCCTGGAGGGCTCCTACGCAAAGGAAGGCCCGCTGCAGGCGCAGCGCAACCGTCCCGATGCCAGCGCGGTCGAGTATCTTTCTGCAGGGCTTGCGCCATCGCGCTCGGTCTCGCGGGCCCGCCGCTACCCGATGATGCGCTACCCTTGGAGCCGCACCCGCTCAGCGCTTGATGCCATGGCGGCGCATGGCGAGACGCCGGAACTCGACTTCGTCAATCCGGAAACGGGCACCGATGTGTTGCCGACGATGGGCTTCACCGCCATGCGGATCGATGCCGGCGCGACGATCTCGCCACCACTTCGTTCGGTTTCCTCCGCCTTTCATGTGGTTGCAGGCAGGGGCCGCAGCCGGATCAATGGCGAGACGGTGGAATGGTCGGCCAAGAGCACATTCACCGCGCCGGTGTTTGCCGCCATCGACCATGTGGCCGACGAGACGGCCTACCTGATCCGCATTCATGACCGGCCGCTGCAGGACAAGCTCGGCTACTACGAGGAGCGCGCCCGATGAGCCTGCTGTTTCCCGCTCCCGAATTGCCGCTGCTGCCGATTGTCGGCACCGACAGTTTTTACCCGGTCGCGCGCGTCTTTTGCGTCGGTCGCAACTATGTGGCGCATGCCGCCGAGATGGGGGCGGAAGTTGATCGTGAAGCGCCCTGGTATTTCACCAAGTCGGCCTTTGCCGTCTGCCAGAGCGGACGGACGGTCGCCTATCCGCCGGGCACCGCAAACTATCATCACGAGATGGAACTGGTGATCGCCATCGGCGCTCCGGCGTTCAGGATTGCCAAGGAAGACGCGTCTTCGGCTATCTACGGCTATGCCTGCGGCCTCGACATGACGCGGCGTGACCGGCAGCAGGACGGCAAGGACAATCGCCGTCCGTGGGATCTTGGCAAGGATGTCGAGGATTCCGCGGTCATCGCGGCGATCACGCCGCTGGCTGAAGCGGGTGAACTTGGCGCCAAGCGCATCGCGCTCACCGTCAATGGCGAAACCCGGCAGGATGCAACGCTGTCCGACATGGTCTGGAGCGTTGCGGAAATCGTCGCGCACCTGTCGAACTATTATCATCTGGCGCCAGGCGACCTGATCATGACCGGCACACCGGCGGGTGTCGGACCGGTTGTTTCAGGAGATGTGATCCACGGGACGATCGACGGCCTTGCGCCTGTGCATCTGACGATCGGGCCGGCCGAATGATCACCGTGCACGGCTATTTCCGATCGTCGTCATCGTACCGGCTGCGGATCGCGCTCAACCTGAAGGGTTTGGACAGCACGTTGGTGCCGGTGCATCTGGTGCGCGACGGCGGTCAGCAAAAGACGGATGCTTACAAGGCGCTCAACCCGCAAATGCTGGTGCCGACGCTCGAAGTCGACGGTGCCGTGCTGACGCAATCGCCAGCGATTCTTGAATGGCTGGAAGAGACCCATCCCGAACCGGCGCTGCTGCCCGCCGACCCTTTGGCGCGGGCAGGGGTGCGTGCGTTCTGTGCGGCCATCGCCTGCGACATCCATCCGCTGCAGAACCTTCGCGTCCTTGGCTATTTACGTGCCGAATACGGGCAAGACCAGGCGGGCGTTGAGCGCTGGTGCCAGCGCTGGATCGGCGACGGCCTTGCGGCGTGCGAGGCCCTGCTGGAGCGGCGCACCGAAGCGACGCCCTTCGCCTTCAGTGACCAACCGGGCATGGCCGACCTCTACCTCGTGCCGCAGGTGTTCTCCGCGCGGCGCTTTGGCGTCGACATGGACCGCTTTCCGCTGTTGTCGGCTATCGATGCCCGGTGCGCGACGCTGGACGAATTTTCGCGCGCGCACCCGTCGCGCCAGCCGGACGCCGAATGAGGAGTTTGCCGTGACCGAACGTATACTCATTGCCGGCGGCGGAATTGGCGGGCTTGCCGCCGCCATCGGTCTTGCCAACAAGGGCATCGCTTCGCTGGTTCTGGAAAAGGCCGCAGAACTTGGCGAGATCGGCGCCGGTATCCAGCTTGGCCCGAACGCGTTCCATGCCTTCGATTATCTCGGCGTCGGCGATGCTGCCCGCCAGATGGCGGTCTATATCGACAGCCTGCGTCTGATGGATGCCATCGGCGGCGAAGAGATCACCCGCATACCGCTGGACGAGCGGTTTCGCGCGCGGTTCGGCAATCCCTATGCCGTCGTGCACCGGGGCCACATGCACGGCGTCTTTCTGGAGGCCTGCCGTGCCCATCCGATGGTCGAATTGCGCACCAGCGCCGCGGTCATCGGTTACGATCAGGATGGCGCATCGGTCACGGCAATGCTGGACACCGGCGAACGCGTTACGGGTCGGGCGTTGATCGGTGCCGACGGCCTCTGGTCGAAAATCCGCCAGCAACTGGTCGGCGACGGTGCGCCACGCGTTTCCGGCCATACGACCTACCGCTCGGTCATCCCGACCGAGGAAATGCCCGAGGATCTGCGCTGGAATGCGGCAACACTCTGGGCCGGGCCGAAGTGCCATATCGTGCACTATCCGCTGGCCGGCGGGAACCTTTTCAATCTTGTCGTCACCTACCACAACGATGCGCCCGAACCGGTTGCTGGCAAGCCGGTGTCGCATGACGAAGTGCGACGCGGGTTCGAACATGTGCATCCGGTGGCCCGCCAGGTGATTGAGAAGGGGCGCGACTGGAAGCTGTGGGTGCTGTGTGACCGCGATCCGGTCACCAACTGGGTCGATGGCCGTGTGGCGCTGCTCGGCGATGCGGCCCATCCTATGCTGCAATATTTTGCGCAAGGCGCCTGCATGGCGATGGAGGATGCGGTGTGCTTGTCAGCAGAACTGGACGGTGCCGACGACATCGGTGCCGCGCTTGGCCGCTACCGCGACCGGCGGATGCTGCGGACAGCGCGCGTGCAGTTGCAATCACGAGCCATCGGCGAGCATGTCTACCACCCGGCCGGCGCCCATGCACTGCTGCGCAACCGGATCATGGGCAGCAAGACGCCGGACGAGTGGTATGAGCAGATCGCCTGGCTCTACGGTTCGACGGGGCTGGAAGGGCGTGTCGGAGGCAATGTCTGATGCCAGCCAGATTATGCATCGGCTGCGAAATGTAATTTGACATAATCATTCCGGATGGATTCGATAGCGTACGTGCGGAAGGGCCGAAACGAAAATCTCTATTGCAGTTTCATGCACAAGATGCACTATAGTGCTAAACCGGTTACCAGGGAGGAAACCATGACGACACGCAGAAAACTGATGAGCCTTGTCGGCGGGATGGCGCTTGCGACCATGACTGCAGGCCTGACCGCCACCACCGCTCTTGCCCAGGAAGTGACGCTGAAGCTGCACCAGTTCCTGCCGGCGCAGGCCAACGTGCCCAAGCTGGTGCTCGATGTCTGGGCTGACAATGTCGAGAAGGATTCCGGCGGCCGCATCAAGGTCGAACGCTATCCGTCGATGCAGCTTGGCGGTACCCCGCCGGAACTGATCGACCAGGCAATCGACGGCATCGCCGACGTCGTCTGGACCGTCGTCGGCTACACCCCCGGCCGTTTCCCGCGCACGGAAGTGTTCGAGCTGCCGTTCATGACCTCGGATGCCGATGCGGCGAGCCGGGCCTATTGGACGATGTTCGAAAAGCACATGAAGGACACCGATTTCAAGGATGTCCACATTGTCGGCACCTGGGTGCACGGCCCGGGCATGTTCCACTCCAAGACGCCGATCAACAAGCCGGAAGATCTTGCCGGCCTGAAGATCCGTGGCGGCTCGCGCATGGTCAACCAGCTGCTTGAAAAGCTCGGTGCAACGCCCGTCGGCATGCCGGTTCCGGCCGTGACCGAAGCGCTCTCGAAAGGTGTGCTCGATGCAACGACCATTCCGTGGGAAGTGACGACGGCGCTGAAAGTGCCGGAACTGGTCAAGAACCATACCGAATTCACTGGCGCGGCGCTCTACAACATCACCTTCGTGCTCGCCATGAACAAGGCGCGCTATGAAGGCCTGCCGGATGACCTGAAGGCCGTGATTGACAAGAACTCGGGTATCGAGTTTTCGGCCTTTGCCGGCTCGACGCAGGCCGGTGCCGATGGCCCGGCACGTCAGGCTGCGGTCGATCTCGGCAATTCCATCGTCACCCTCGACGAAGCAGAGACCGCCAAGTGGCGCGAAATTGCCCAGCCGATCTATGACGCCTGGGTTGCCGACATGACCTCGAAGGGTATCGACGGCCAGGCGCTGATCGACGAAGCCCGCGAACTGATGGCTTCGTTCAAGAAGTAAGTGCTACTGTTGCCGGGGCGGCGGTTTTTTGCCGCCGCTCCGGTGAACAGGCAGTTTGCCCCGGGGGCCACGATGTACCAATTCTTTCATGGACTGTCGCGGCTGATGGCTGCGATCGGTGGCCTCGTCTTGACGGGCCTTATCATCATGGTCTGCTATTCCATTGTGGGGCGCGCGCTGATCCAGTTCGGACTGGCGCCGGTGCATGGCGACTATGAACTCGTCGAGGCCGGGATCGCCTTTGCGATCTTCAGCTTTTTGCCTCTGTGCCAGATCACGTCTGGCCATGCGAGCGTCGATCTGTTCACCGACATGATGCCGGACCGGGTGCAGCGGATTCTGCGAATGCTGATCGAAATCCTGTTTGCTGCCGTCCTGATCATGATCGCGGTGCAGCTCTACTACGGCATGGAAAGCAAGATCCGCTCCGGCCAGACGACTTTCCTGCTGCAGTTTCCGATCTGGTGGGCCTATGCGGCCAGCCTTGTCAGCGCAACAGTGGCTGCCGTGGTTGCCATCTACATGGCATTTATCCGGACCACCGAAGCGTTTACCGGGCGGACACTGATCGCTGACGACCAAGGGGCTGAGCATTGAGCAATCTTGAAATCGGGATCTGGTCGTTTCCCGTCCTGCTGTTGATGATTTTTTTGCGGGTACCGATCGGCCTTGCCATGTTCGCCGCCGGATTTGCCGGTCTCTGGCTGGTCAACGGTTCTGCGGCGATTGCGCTGGCGCGCATGAAGACGGAAACCTTCACGACTTTTTCCAACTACTCGTTGTCGATCGTGCCGATGTTCCTGCTGATGGGATACTTTGCGACGCTCGGCGGCATGAGCCAGGCGCTGTTCAAGGCTGCTGCGGCATGGCTCGGACATCGCAAGGGCGGTGTTGCCATGGCGGCCATCGGCGCATGCGCCGGGTTTGGCGCGATCTGCGGTTCGTCGCTGGCAACCGCGGCAACCATGGGCCGCGTCGCCTTGCCGGAACTCAAGGCCTACGGATATGCCGGCGGACTATCCACGGCAACACTGGCTGCCGGCGGCACGCTCGGCATCCTCATTCCGCCGTCAGTCGTGCTTGTGATCTATGCGATCCTCACCGAGCAAAACATCGCCAAGCTGTTTCTGGCCGCCTTCATTCCAGGCATCATTGCGGCGATCGGCTACATCATCACGATCCGCATCTATGTGGCGATCAATCCCGGTTCTGCCGGCACCCGTGAGCGCGTCGCCTATGGCGACCGGTTTCGCGCCCTGTTTGCCGTCTGGCCGGTTCTGGTCGTGTTCATCGCCGTCGTCGGCGGTATCTATGGCGGCATCTTCACGCCAACCGAAGGGGCAGCGGTCGGCGCCTTCGGCACAGGCCTGATTGCGCTTTTGAACGGCGGCCTGAACCGGAAAACGCTGGTTGCCAGCTTCATGTCGACCGGCCGCTCGACCGCGATGATCTTCTTCATCGTCCTCGGCGCTGCCTTCTACAACGGGTTCCTTGCATTGACGCAGGTGCCGCAGGAAATCTCCAATTATGTCGTCAGCCAAGGCTTTTCGCCGACATTGGTTCTGGTGCTGATCCTCGTCTTCTATTTGATCCTCGGCTGCTTCATGGATTCGCTGTCGATGATCCTCCTGACGATCCCGATCTTTTATCCCGTGATTTCCGGCCTCGATTTCGGCCTTTCACCAGAGCACACGGCGATCTGGTTCGGCATCCTGGTGCTGATCGTTGTGGAGGTAGGGCTGATCACGCCGCCGGTCGGGATGAACCTTTTCATCATCAATGCGATGGAGCGATCGACGCCAATCACGCAGACCTATGCGGCGGTGATGTATTTCGTGGCGTCGGACCTGTTGCGCGTGGCGTTGCTGATCGCGTTTCCGTCCATCACGCTGTTCCTGCTGTCCTGACTTGCCGACAATTCCCGGCCTTGACGATGAAATGGATATGATCCATCATCGTTATGGCAGGTCACCAAATTGTCGCGTGCGTGCCCTGCCGCGCTGAGGAGAGCTTCTTGTCCTTCGTCGACGTCACCATCGATGGCCCGGTCGCCACCTTGACCATGAACCGGCCCGACAAGCGCAATGCGGTTTCCGATGCGCTGATTGCGGAGATCGGTGCGTTCTTCGACCGGCCGCCGTCGGGCATCAAGGTTGCAATCCTCACCGGCACCGCCGGACATTTCTGCTCTGGTCTCGACTTGGCTGAGCATGTGGCGCGCAATGCCGAAGAAGGCATCCATCATTCGCGCGGCTGGCACCGCATCCTTGACCAGATCCAATATGGCGGCTTGCCGGTCGTCTCGGCGATGTTCGGTGCGGTGATCGGCGGCGGGCTGGAAATTGCGGCGTCCACCCATGTGCGCATCGCCGAGCCGTCGACAATCTTCCAACTGCCCGAAGGCCGCCGCGGCATCTTCGTCGGCGGTGGTGCGACGGTGCGCATCGGGCGCATTCTCGGGCCGGACCGGATGGTCGAGATGATGCTCACCGGGCGAAAATACGATGCGGCCGAAGGACATCGGTTGGGCCTTGCGCATTATCTGGTCGGCGAGGGCGAAGCACTCGCTCTGGCGACGAAGCTTGCGCACCAGATTGCCGGCAATGCGCCGCTTTCCAACTATTTCATGATCCAGGCGATTGCCCGCATCAACGACATGTCGCGCGCCGATGGCCTTTTCACCGAGAGCCTGTGCGCTGCGCTCGCCCAATCCAGCCCCGATGCCGAGGAAGGCCTGAAAGCGTTCCTTGAAAAGCGCGCGCCGCAGTTCCGGTGAGGTACTCATGATCCCGGCTGACACCACGCTTCGCCAGTTCTCCGGATACGCCATGAAGCGGGCGTTCAATGCGATCCAGGCCGATGTGAACGCGACGCTGGAGCCGTTCGGCCTTCGCATGGTGACGTTTTCGGCGATTGTTGTGATCGTGGACAATCCGGGGCTGCGCCAATCGCAACTGGCCGAGATCCTTGCGATCGAGCGGCCCAATCTGGTGCTGATCATCGACGATCTGGAGAACCGCAAATTGATCACCCGCGAGCGCGCGCCCGATGACCGAAGGGCCCATGCGCTGAACGTGACGCTGAAGGGCCGCCGCTTGCACGACAAGGCGCTCAAAGCGGTCAAGGACCACGAGGCACGCATGACGGCCGGGCTTTCGCTGGAGGAGCGCGAAGCCCTGATTGCCGCACTGTTTGCCATTGAACGCAACGGGAGGAGCGTTGACGATGCAGGACAGGTATCGGCCTCATAGGACGGTTCGCGAAGACCGCCCTAACGGCAGCATTCTTCTGACCTCGGGCTACCCGATGCGCGATTTTGCCCGCTGTACCGGCGAGTGGCTGCACCACTTTGCCGACGTGACACCCGACGCCGTGTTCATCGCCGAGCGGTCGGGCGCCGGTTGGCGGGAAGTCACCTACCGCGAAGCCTTGCAGATGGCCCGCGCCATTGGCGCTGCGCTTCTGGACCGGGGCATGGGTGCGCACACGCCGATCCTCGTCATATCCGGCAACGGGGTCGATCACGGGCTTCTGACACTTGGCGCGCAGTATGTCGGCGTGCCGACGGTTCCGATTGCCGAGCAATATGCGCTGATCGAAGCGGCGCACGGCCAGATCGACTTCATTGCAAAGCTGATCCGCCCCGCCATGGTCTATGCGGTTGACGGCGTCCGCTATGGCAAGGCGCTGGCGCTGGAAAGCCTTGCCGGCCTTGAGCACGTCGCCAGCGCCAACGTGCCGGCAAACGCGACAGCTTTTTCATCGCTTCTGGCAGGCGCATCGCCGGTGGATGACGCGTTTGCGGCGATCGGGCCGGACACCGTCGCGAAAATCCTGATGACATCGGGTTCGACCTCGCACCCCAAGGGCGTGGAGACCACGCACCGGATGATGTGCGCCAACCAGGCGCAGTTGCAGGATGCGCTGCCGTTCCTGACCGCGCGGCCACCGCGCATCGTCGACTGGCTGCCATGGAACCACGTGTTCGGCGGCTCGCACAACTTCAACCTGATGCTGGCCAATGGCGGCGCGCTTTATATCGATGCGGGCAAGCCGGTGCAGCCGCTGATCGCCACGACGCTGGAAAACCTCAACATGCTTGCGGGCACGATCGCCTTCAACGTGCCGGTCGGCTTTGCCATGCTACGCGATGCCATGCGCGAGGATGGCGATCTGCGCCGGCGCTATTTCGAGGAACTCGACATGCTGTTCTACGCGGGGGCCTCGCTGCCGCAGGATGTCTGGGCCGATCTTGAGGACATGGGACGCGAGGTGCGGGGCGACATGCCGCTGTTCACGTCGTCCTGGGGGCTGACGGAGACCGCGCCCGCCTGCCTGATCCAGCACGAGCCGACGACGATGTCCGGTATTGTCGGCGTGCCGGTGACCGGCGTCACGGTCAAGTTGATCCCCGATGCGGAGATGCGCTGCGAAGTGCGCGTCAAAGGGCCGAGCATTTTCACCGGCTACTACCAGGACGCGGAGAAGACGGCGGAAGCCTTTGACGAGGAAGGCTTCTTCAAGACCGGCGATGCGATGAAGTTTGTTGACCCTGACAATGCGAACATGGGGATGCGCTTTGACGGGCGCATTTCCGAAGATTTCAAGCTGACCAGCGGCACATGGGTGCGCGCGGCCAATTTGCGGCTCGATTTTCTGACATGCCTTGCGGGCCTTGCACAAGACGTGATCCTGACCGGTGCCGACCGCGACCAGATCGGCCTGTTGGTGGTGCCGTCGCCGGCTGTGCGTGCCCGCGGCGATGTGACGGATGACAATGGCGCCATGGTCAGCCAATCGGCGTCGGCCGAGATCGCGGCTCGGATCGGCGAACTGCCTGTGCATGGTTCGTCGACGCGCATCCGCCGGGTTATGCTCCTGACGGAACTGCCTTCGATCGCCGACGGCGAGATCACGGCCAAGGGCAATCTCAACTTCCGCAAGCTGCTGACACGTCGCGCCGCGCTGCTCGAACGCCTTTATGACGACACCGACCGCGCTACCTTTGTGCTCTGAAACCGGAAGAGGCGGCCATGATCGATCTCGACAAAATCCGCGCCATCGACATCCACACCCATGCGGAAGAACCGTGCGGATGCCATGGCGATGATGGCTATGACGATCTGCAGTCGACCATGGCGACCTATTTCGGCGCGCCCTGGAAGCATCCGCCGACCGTGCAGGATACGGCGGCGCATTACCGCGCGCAGAACATCGCCGCGGTGATCTTTCCCGTCGATGCGGAGCGTGAGACCGGCTACCGCCGCTACAAGAACGAGGAAGTGGCCGAACTTGCCGCGGAAAACGCTGATGTGCTGATCCCGTTCGCCTCCATCGACCCGTGGAAAGGCAAGATGGCGGTGCGCGAGGCCAAGCGGCTGATGGCCGACTTCGGCATCAAGGGGTTCAAGTTCCATCCGACCATGCAGGGCTTTTTTCCGAACGACCGCATGACTTATCCGTTCTATGAGGCGATTGCCGAAGAAGGCGCCATCGCGCTGTTCCACACCGGCCAGACCGGCGTCGGTTCCGGCATGCCGGGCGGCAACGGCATGCGGCTGAAATATTCAAACCCGATGTATCTCGATGATGTCGCGGTCGACTTTCCGGCGATGAAGATCATCATGGCGCACCCGTCCTTCCCCTGGCAGGAGGAAGCGCTGGCCGTTGCGCAGCACAAGCCGAATGTCTGGATCGACCTGTCAGGCTGGTCGCCGAAGTATTTTCCGGACATCCTCGTGCGCTACTGCAATTCGATCCTGAAAAAGAAGGTGCTGTTCGGCTCGGACTGGCCGATGATCGCGCCGGAGCGCTGGCTGTCGGACTTCGAAAAGATCGCGATCAAGGATGAGATCCGTCCGGACATCATCAAGAACAATGCGGCGCGGCTTCTGGGGATGATGGCATGAAGGCATTTTCGGCACCGCTCGATGATATCCTGTTCAGCCTTCGCCATGTCGCGCAGGCCGACCGGATCGACGGATGGGACGGCGACTTTGCCACCGAGATCGGCGGACACTTTGCGCGCCTTGCCGAAGACATCATCGCGCCGACCGATGCTATCGGCGACACCGAGGGTGCGCGGCTGGAAAACGGCCGTGTTCGCATGCCGCAGGCGCTGAAGCAGGCGTTCGAGCAATACCGCGAACAGGGCTGGTGCGGGCTCACGCTGCCGGAGGAATATGGCGGGCAGGGGCAGAACGGTGTCATTCTTGCCATCGTGTCGGAGATTTTCACTGGCGCCAATGTGACTCTGCAGATGGTGACTAGCCTTGCGCCGGGCTGCGCGCGCACGCTGCTGGCGTTCGGAACAGAGGCGCAGAAGGCGCGCAACCTGCCGCCGATTGCCTCCGGCGAGTGGCTCTCGACCATGTGTCTGACAGAACCGGGTGCAGGCTCGGACCTCGGCCGTATCCGCACGCGGGCTGTGCGTTTGGGCGGTCACCATGCGATCACCGGCGAGAAGATCTTCATCTCGGGCGGTGACCACGACCTGACCGACGCCATCATCCATCTGGTGCTGGCACGCACCGGCGACGATCCGATCCGCGGGTTGTCGCTGTTCATCGTGCGCTCGGCGCGCGAGGACGGAACGCGCAACGGCGTCACCGTCGCGCGCATCGAAGACAAGATGGGCATGCATGCCTCGCCGACCTGCAACCTGATCTTCGACAATGCCGAGGCCGAGCTTCTGGGAGCGGAAGGGCAGGGGCTCGCCGCCATGTTCACGATGATGAACCACGCCCGCCTTGATGTCGGGCTGCAGGGCGTCGGGCTTTCCGCGCGCGCCCACGACATCGCCGCATCCTATGCGGCGGGGCGGATACAGGGGCGTGGCCAGTCGATCGACAGCCATGCGGATGTCCGCCGGATGCTCGACGAGATGGACATGCTCGCCGTTGGCGGGCGCGGCATCGTGCATCTGGCTGCTGTCATGCTGGAAACCGGAGAGAACCCGGACCTCGTCGAACTCTTGACGCCGGTCGCCAAGGTGTTCGGGACCGAGGGCGCCACGCGCGCCGCCGATCTCGGCATCCAGGTGCTCGGCGGCTACGGGTATCTGCGCGAATACCGGATGGAGCAGGTGGCGCGCGATGCGCGCATCACCCGCATCTATGAAGGCACCAACGGCATCCATGCGCTGGCGCTGGCAACGCGGCTCCTCAAGCTTGGCGCGCCGCTGGATGCGCTGGACGCATATGCAGCGGGTCACGACGGGAAGGCAGTCGCGGACGTTCTCGCCGCGTGGCGTCTGGCGAGGGCGGATCTGCAAGGTCTTGCCGATCCGACAGCACTTGCGACACCGTTCATGGCGCTGACGGTCGAGGTCGTGCACCAATGCGTCTGGGCGCGGATCGAAGCGGCTGCCGGACAGCACGCCGACCCCGAGCGCCTGATACGGCTCGCGCGCATGGCACGTCGCCGTGTGCCTGTGGCGGTTGCCGGGTTCAAAGCTGAAAAGGACATCTAGTCCGACCGGTGAATTGATTACGCATTATCTTGCATAATATGCGGTAAAATGCATAACGTGACGAGCGCACTTGCCGGGCCGGGGAGGGTCCGGCGTGATGCGGTTGTCGCTGGCCTTGATCAGCGCGCGACAGTTGGGTTTGGGAGGATCCGGACATGGCCGAGAACAGCAACGGCAACGCGTTTGTCCATTTCGTGGACAGGCATCTGGCCGAGGGTCGGGGCGACAAGGTTGCCTTTCGCGAGGCGTTCGGCGCCAATCGCGAATTGACTTATGGCGACCTTGGCGAGGCTGCGTCGGTGTTTTCCGGCGCGCTGGCTGCGGCCGGCATCGCGCGTGAGGAACGAATGGCGATGCTGGTCCTTGACCAGATCGAGTTTCCCGTCGCCTTCTGGGGTGCCATAGCCGCCGGTGTCGTGCCGATCCCGCTCAACACGCTTTTGGCGACATCGGTCTATGACGTGATCTTCCATGACAGCCGCGCATCAAGCCTTGTCGTCTCGGCAGCGCTGTACGAGACGATTGCGCCCGCCTTGCCGCTCAACCCGTTCATCCGCACGGTGATCGTGATCGGCGGTGAGGCGCCGGAAGGAACAATCAGCTGGGACGCCTTCATGGCGGCGGGGGCTGCCCGCGCTGCGATCAAGGCGAGCGGCGATGATGTGGCCTTCTGGCTCTATTCGTCCGGTTCGACCGGCGAACCCAAAGGCGTGCGTCATGTGCATGCCAGCCTGCAGGCCACAGCGGACACTTATGGTGCGCAGGTGCTCGGCATCCGTGAAGATGACATCGTCTATTCTGCGGCCAAGCTGTTTTTCGCCTACGGGCTCGGCAATGCCATGACCTTCCCGATGTCGGTCGGCGCGACGACGCTTTTGTTCAATGCCCGTCCGACACCGGAAAGCGTCAGTGCGATCCTTGCGGACCACCAGCCGACGGTCTTTTGCGGGGTGCCGACGCTTTATGCGGCTCTCGTGCACAAGTTCGAAACCGAAGGGCATCGCCCTTTCGGCCTGCTGCGCACCTGCATTTCCGCAGGCGAGGCGCTACCGGAAGAGATCGGCCGCAAATGGCAGGCGCTTTCCGAGGTCGATATTCTCGACGGGGTCGGCTCAACCGAGATGCTGCACATTTTTCTCTCCAACCGGCCAGGCGACATCGTTTACGGCACGTCCGGCGTGGCGGTGCCCGGCTACGAAGTGCGGCTGGTCGATGAAGACGGGCGGGATGTCGGCGCCGGTCATGTCGGCGAACTTCTGGTCAAGGGGGCATCCGCCGCCGACGGCTACTGGAACAAGCGCGACAAGAGCCGCTCGACCTTCGAAGGCCACTGGACCCGCACCGGCGACAAGTACGAGCTGACGCCGGAAGGACGCTTTGTCTACTGCGGGCGCACCGACGACATGTTCAAGGTCTCGGGAATTTGGGTTTCGCCCTTCGAGGTGGAGCAGGCGCTGGTTTCGCACCCTGCCGTGCTGGAAGCGGCGGTTGTTGCGCGCCGCGACGAAGACGGCCTTGAAAAACCGAAGGCCTTCATCGTTGCCAAGGGCGCGCCGGCGGCAAACCTTGCCGAAGACCTCAAGGATTTCGTCAAGGACAAGATCGGCAAGTGGAAGTATCCGCGCTGGATCGAGATCGTCGATGACCTGCCAAAAACCGCAACCGGCAAAATCCAGCGGTTCAAGCTGCGGGAGATCGCGTGATGGCTGACTGGACCGACACCGCTTTCCTGACGGTGGGCGGCAAGGCGTTGGAGTATGCATGCCACGGCCCGTCGCCGGATCAGGCGCCGACCATCGTTTTGTTGCACGAGGGGCTTGGTTGCGTGGCGCTCTGGCGCGACTTTCCGGCAAAGCTTGCCGAAGCAACCGGTTGGGGCGTGTTCGCTTGGTCGCGCGCCGGTTACGGCCAGTCTGACCCTGCCGACCTGCCGCGCCCGCTCGACTACATGACGCGCGAGGCTGTCGATGTGCTGCCGCAGGTGCTGGATGCCATCGGCTTCAAGCGCGGCATCCTTGTCGGCCATTCAGATGGTGCGACGATCGCCGGCATCCATGCGGGCAGTGTCGAGGATTTCCGCGTGCGTGGGATCGTGCTGATGGCGCCGCATTTCTTCACCGAAGAGATGGGGCTGGCGGAAATCGCCAAGGCCAAGGACGCCTTCGAGACAACCGATCTGCGCGCGCGGCTCGGCAAATACCATCGCGACCCGGACAATGCCTTTCGCGGCTGGAACGATGCCTGGCTGCATCCGGACTTCGTGCGCTGGAATGTTGCCGAGGTGATCGACTACTGGCGCATTCCGGCGCTGGTCATCCAGGGGCGCGATGACCAATACGGCACGCTTGACCAGATCGCGGAGATCGAGGCGCGGACCTACAGCCCGGTCGACACCGTCATCATCGATGAGTGCCGGCATTCGCCGTTCATCGACAAGCCGGAAGAAACGCTGGCCGCCGTTTGCGAGTTCGTTGCGCGCCTTGCCCGTATCGAGGCTGCCGAGGTCGAAGCGGCGTGAGCTTGGACCCCGGCGGCTGGCTGCCGCCCCATGCCCATGTGCCGGGCGCCAACCGCCGCCATGACGAGGGCCTGTTCGATGCGTTTCGCACGACGGTTCGCCCGGGCATGAGCGCGGCAACCCTTGCGCAGTCGCCGGCGTTTCGCGCCGGTTTGCGGTTCCATCGCGCCGGATATCATTGGGAAGCCCATGAGGTCTGGGAGGCCGTCTGGATGGCTTGTCCGGATGACAGCGCCGAACGCGCGCTGGTTCAGGGGCTGATCCAGATCGCCAACGCAAGGCTGAAGATCGCGATGGGCAAGCCCAAAGCTTCGGTCCGGCTGTGCGGGATTGCTGCCGAATGCCTCCGACAATCTGCCGAGCGCGCTGGCGCATCCGGTCTTGTTCTGGGCGTCGATCTTGAGGCACTTCGGCGCGAAATCGCGGCCATCGAGAAGACCGTAAACGCAATTGTGCAAAATAATGCAAAATGAGAGCGATGAAGGCTTGAATATTCCGTCAGATTAAGCAATAAAATGCAAAAATCCGCTTTACGGCATGGCCAGGCGGCGCTATGACATCATCAGGGAGGCTCACGTGAGCAAGATCATCGATTTCCGCACAGATCCGTCGCGTTACCGCCACTGGCGCGTTGCCTATGACGGGCCGGTTGCGACCGTCTTCATGGATGTGGACGAGAACGGCGGGCTGTTCGAGGGCTATCAGCTGAAGCTGAACTCCTACGATCTGGGTGTCGATATCGAGCTTGCCGATGTGGTGCAGCGCATGCGGTTCGAGCATCCGGAAGTCAAAGTCGTCGTGATGCGGTCGGGCAAGGAACGCGTGTTCTGCGCTGGTGCCAACATCTGCATGCTCGGCGGTGCTGCCCATGCCCACAAGGTCAATTTCTGCAAATTCACCAACGAGACGCGCAACACGTTCGAGGCTGCAGAAGCCGACAGCGGTCAGAAATGGATCGCCGCAGTCAAGGGCGCTTGCGCCGGTGGCGGCTACGAGCTGGCGCTTGCCTGCAACCACATCATGCTGACGGACGATTCCTCGTCGTCGGTGTCGTTGCCGGAAGTGCCGCTTTTGGCGGTGCTACCCGGCACAGGCGGGCTGACCCGTGTCACCGACAAGCGCAAGGTGCGCCGTGACCTGGCTGATGTGTTCTGTTCGGTGGAAGAGGGCGTCAAGGGCAAGCGCGCCGTCGATTGGCGGCTGGTCGATGAAGTGATCCCGAATTCGAAGTTTGACGATGTGGTCGCGCAGCGCGCAGCAGAGTTTGCTGCCGCATCCAGCAAGCCGGACGTCGCCGAAGGCATCGCGCTCACCCCGCTCGAACGGACCATCGGCGATGATGGATCGCTTGCCTATTCGCTGGTCGAGGTCACTGTCGATCGCGCGGCGCGCAAGGCGACGATCACGCTGTCCGGTCCCGATTGCGATGTTCCGGCCGATGCCGATGCGCTGGTTGCCTTGGGCGACAAGAGCTATTTCCTTCGCCTTTCGCGCGAACTGGACGATGCAATCCTGCATCTGCGCCTCAACGAGATGGAACTCGGCCTGCTGGTCTTCCGCAGCCAGGGCGATGCGGCAAGCGTGATGGCGCAGGAAGCGGCGCTCAACGCCATGGGCGACCACTGGCTCGCCAACGAGATCGTCCAGTACTGGAAGCGCCTGATGAAGCGCATCGACGTGACATCGCGCTCGCTTGTGGCGCTCGTCGAGAACGGTTCGTGCTTTGCCGGCATGCTCGCCGAGATCGTGTTTGCTGTCGACCGGACCTACATGATGGAAGGCGACTTCGAGGGCGACAACCGTCCGGTCGCAGCGATCACGCTGACAGCTGCCAATTTCGGCCCGTTCCCTATGGCCAACGGCCTCACGCGCCTTCAGACCCGCTTTCTCGGCGAGCCGGAGCGGGTTGATGCGGCCGAGGCACGCAAAGGCGAGGCGCTGGAAGCTTTCGATGCTAACGACCTTGGCCTCGTCACCTTTGCTTTCGATGACGTGGACTGGGAAGACGAAGTGCGCATCTTCATGGAGGAACGCGCCTCGTTCTCGCCCGATGCGATGACCGGCATGGAAGCCAATCTGCGCTTTGCCGGCCCGGAAACCATGGAAACCCGGATCTTCGGGCGGCTGACCGCCTGGCAGAACTGGATTTTCCAACGGCCGAACGCAGTCGGCAGCGATGGCGCGCTGCAGCGCTATGGCACCGGCGTTCGCGGCGACTACAACATGCAGAGGGTGTGAGGGGCGGTGAATGGTGAATGGAAAATGGTGAATGGTAACGGGATTGCGCTTTGCCATTCACTATTCACCATTCACCGATGGCACCCTCGGCTTTCGCTTTTGAGGCACTGAATTTCGACCAGAGGAGAAACCATGCTCGACCTGATCAATGTTTCCTACGACACGCAGATCCCGAACAATGTCGGGCTATCGACCGACAAGCGCGTGCTCAAGGCGCTGGAAAAGTGGCATCCGGGCTATATCAGCTGGTGGAATGACCTGATCCCCGACAACTTCCAGCAGTCTCTGGTCTATCTGCGCACCGCCGTCTCGGTCGATCCGAAGGGCTGGGCCAAGTTCGACTACGTGAAGATGCCGGAATACCGCTGGGGTGTTCTGCTCGCGCCGCAGGTCGAGGGACGCACGATCCCTTGCGGCGAACATGCCGGTCAGCCTGCCTGGCAGGATGTGCCCGGTGAATACCGCAACATGCTGAAGCGCATGATTGTCATCCAGGGCGACACCGAGCCGGCATCTGTCGAACAGCAGCGTTTCCTCGGCCGCACTGCGCCGTCGCTCTATGACATGCGCAACCTGTTCCAGGTGAACGTGGAAGAGGGCCGTCACCTGTGGGCGATGGTCTACCTCTTGCACAAGTATTTCGGGGCCGATGGCCGCGAAGAGGCCGACGACATGCTGCGCCGGTCGTCCGGCTCGGAAGAAGCGCCGCGCATGCTCGGCGCTTTCAACGAAGAGACGCCGGACTGGCTGTCGTTCTTCATGTTCACCTACTTCACCGACCGCGACGGCAAGATGCAGCTGGAATCGCTGGCGCAGTCGGGCTTCGATCCGCTCAGCCGCACCTGCCGCTTCATGCTGACGGAAGAAGCGCACCACATGTTCGTCGGCGAAACCGGCGTCGGCCGCACCATCGAGCGCACCTGCCAGGTAATGGTCGAAAACGGCATCGACGACCCTTACGACATCGACCGCATCCGCGCGCTCGGCGTCATCGATCTTCCGACGATCCAGAAGAAGCTCAACCTGCACTACACGCTGTCGCTGGACCTGTTCGGACAGGAAGTCTCGACCAACGCTGCCAACGCCTTCAATGCCGGCATCAAGGGCCGGTACATGGAGCACCGGCTGGAAGACGACCATCAGCTCAAGAGCGCGACCTATCCGGTCTGGGATTTCGAAGATGGCAGACTGGTCCGCAAGGACGTTCCGGCGCTGACCGCCATCAACATGCGCCTTCGCGATGACTATACCCGCGATGCCTCGGGCGGCGTTGGCCGGTGGAACAAGCTGATCGAGAAGGCCGGCGTGAGCTTTGCGATGAAGCTTCCGCACGAGGCGTTCAACCGCAAGATTGGCGTCTTTGCCAACCATCTGTTCAACCCGGAAGGCCAGATGGTCAGCGGCGCCGAGTATGATGCAGGCCTGCTGCATTGGCTGCCGACCAAGGCCGATGGCGACTACATCGCCTCGCTGATGACCCCGGTCTATGAACCCGGCAAATTTGCCGGCTGGATCGCACCGCCGAAGGTCGGCATCGACAACAAGCCGGGCGATTTTGAGTATGTGAAGTTGTATATGGCGTGAGCCGGTGAATGGAAAATGGTGAATGGTGAATGGTTTCGGCCACTCACTCTCTGCCATTCACCATTCACAATTCACCATTCACGGAAACTTCCATGAACGCCCCCGTCAAACAGCACCTGATCGATCCGGAAATCTGCATCCGCTGCTACACCTGCGAGATGACGTGTCCGATCGGCGCGATCACCCACGATGATGTCAATGTTGTCGTGGATGCGGCGACGTGCAATTTTTGCATGGACTGCATTCCGGTGTGCCCGACCGGTTCGATCGACGAATGGCGCGTGGTTTTAGCGCCGTATTCGCTCGACGAGCAGTATTCGTGGAGCGAGTTGCCGGCGCAGGCCGATCTCGGCCAGGACGAGGCGGCAACAAGCCTTGAAGCGCTGGACGAGGCGATGGCCGCGCTTTTGGCCGATGCGCACAAGGGCGCAGGCGGCAAGGCCAAGGCGCCGGCGAGCGCAGGCAAGCCGACCGTCAACATGTACACGCTCGGCAAACCGGCCACCGCGCGGGTGCAAGGCAACTACCGGCTGACCGATGATGACGGCCATGATGTCCGCCACATCATTCTCGACTTTGGCGGTCAGCCGTTTCCGGTTCTGGAGGGCCAGTCGGTCGGGATCATTCCGCCCGGCACCGGCGCGGACGGCAAGCCGCACCTGCCACGGCTCTATTCGGTCTCCTCGCCGCGTGACGGGGAACGCGCCAATTTCAACAACCACTCGCTGACGGTGAAACGTGAACCGGGCGGCCTCTGCTCGAACTATCTCTGCGACCTTCAAAAGGGTGATGAGGTTGCCGTTACCGGTCCGTTCGGCGCGACATTCCTGCTGCCCGACGATCCGTCGGCGCGTTTGCTGATGATCTGCACCGGCACCGGTTCAGCGCCGATGCGCGCTTTCACCATGCGCCGCCAGCGCACGGTCGGCGCCAAATCCGGCGGCATGGTGATGTTCTTCGGCGCGCGCTCGCCGCAGGCGCTGCCGTATTTCGGCCCGCTCGCCAAAGTGCCCGAAAGCCTTCTGAAAAAACACCTCGTCTTCAGCAGGGCGGACGGTCAGGCCAAGGAGTATGTGCAGGACCGCCTGCGGACTGAGGAAGACGAAGTGGCGGAGATGTTGCAGGATCCTGCGACGCACATCTATATCTGTGGCCTGCGCGGCATGGAGGAGGGGGTCGAGAAGGCCTTCGCCAACATAGCCGAATCCATCGGCCAATCCTGGACGGCCCTGCGCGACGGGATGCGCGAAGAGGGCCGCTATCACGTGGAAACCTACTGACCATGACCGACAGCGCCTTCGAACACGTCATCTCGGTTACCTGGGGTGACTGCGACCCGGCGCGCATCGCCTATACCGGGCGTCTGCCTGCCTTTGCCCTGGAAGCGATCAATGCCTGGTGGGAGCATCATCTTGGCGGCGACGGCTGGTTCCAGATGGAAATCGACCGCAATGTCGGCACCCCCTTCGTCCATATGAGCCTGAACTTCCGTTCGCCGGTGACACCACGCCACAAGCTTGTGTGCCGCGTCTGGCCGAACAGGCTCGGGGAAACCTCGGTCGGGTTCCGTGTCGAAGCGTTTCAGGATGGCAAATTGTCGTTCGAGGGCGACTTCGTCTGCGTCTTCATCGTGGCGCGCGAATTTCGCAAGAACCCGCCGCCAGCCGACATCCGCGCCGTTGTCGAGCGGCATCTGCGACCGGCAAAGGCCGATTGACGCCAGTGCTGACAGTGCATTGCGGTTTTGCCGAATCCGGCTACCTTATGCATTATTTTACACAAAGCAGGCACGGCGCGATGAGCGAAATCACCGATTTCAAGGGCAAGGCGGTCGAGGCCCTGCCAGCCGCCGACACCGATGCGCTGGTGGCTGCGGTCATGCGCAAGGTTGGCGAAAGGGTTCGCAAGGCGCGCGAGCTGAAAGGCATACCGCGCCGCGTATTGTCTGACATTTCGGGTGTTTCGCCGCGCTATCTCGCACAGCTTGAAGCCGGCGAAGGCAATATCTCGATCGGCCTGTTGCAGAAGGTGGCGTTTGCGCTCGACCATCAGATCGAATGGTTCATGAGTGACGATGATCCATGGACGTCGGATGTGCATCATTTTGCACGCCTCTACCGGCGGGCAGGCAGCGATCTCAAGGCGCAGGTGCGCGATCTGTTGGCCCCGGACTTTGCCGGGGGCAAGCGCGCCAACCGCGTTGCGCTGGTCGGGCTGCGCGGGGCCGGCAAGTCGACGCTCGGCGCTCTGGCTGGAGCGGCGCTCGGCGTGCCGTTTGTCGAACTCAACCGCGAAATCGAGGAGCAGAGCGGCATGCCGGTCAACGAACTTCTCGCCTTCTATGGCCAGGAAGGCTACCGGCGGCTGGAAGCCCAAGCGCTGGAACGGGTCATCGCCACCCATGACACGATGGTGCTGGCGGTCGCGGGCGGCGTTGTCGCTGATCCCGATGTCTACAACGTGCTGCTCAGCCATTTTCACACGATCTGGCTGCGCGCAACGCCGGAAGACCACATGGCGCGCGTGCGGGCGCAGGGCGATACGCGGCCAATGGCAGGAAATCCCGAGGCGATGGACCAATTGCGCTCGATCCTGACGAGCCGCGAAGCGCTTTATGCGCGCGCACTCGTGCAACTCGACACCAGCGGCAAGCCGCTTGAAACGTCCCGCGATGAACTTGTCGCGCTGATCCGGGACAACGGCTTTGTCGGGTGAAATTGATGTGCCGAAGTCGCAGATGACTGTGACCTGCAAGCGCGACGGCGCGACCGGCATCGTGACGATTGCCAATCCGCCGGTCAATGCGATCGGCCTTGCCGTGCGCGAAGGTCTGATGGCGGCGGTCCGCTGGGCGGAAAGCGAGCCCGGTCTGGAACGGATTGTGCTGACCGGCAGCGACAAGGTTTTTGCCGCCGGCGGCGATGCGCGCGAGTTCGACGGTCCGCCGATTGCGCCGCATCTTCCCGATGTCTGCACGGCGATCGAAACCTCCACCGTGCCGTGGATCGCTGCGGCGCAGGGCGCAGCGCTTGGCGGTGGCGCGGAACTGATGCTGGCGTGCCGCTACAGGATCGGTGCGCCGACAATGCAGTTCGGCCTGCCGGAGGTGACGCTTGGCGTGGTGCCCGGTTCCGGTGGCTCCCAGCGTATGCCGCGCCTGTGCGGTCTGGCCAAGGCGCTCGATCTGGTGACATCCGGCAAGCCATTGTCTGCCCGGGAAGCACGGGAGGCCGGGCTGATTGATGCGATTGCAGACGATCCGGTCGCCGAAGCGATGGCGATTTCGCGCGCCGATCTGGATGCGATCATCCCGGTCTCGCTGCGCCCGGCACCGGCGCTCGATGAAACCGCGCTTGCCAAGGCGCGCGCGGCTGTTGCCGCGCGCATGCGCGGGCAGGTCGCGCCGCAGCGAGCCATTGATCTGGTGGCCTTGTCGGCGACCGAGCCATTCGACGCTGCTATGGTGCGCGAGCGGGAAACCTTCATAACCTTGCGGAACGAGCCTCAGGCGCGGGCGTTGCGCCATATCTTCTTTGCCGAGCGGGGTGCGAAGGCACCCGGCTGGCTGACAGCCGTGCCGCGCGATGTGCGCAAGTTGATTGTCGTCGGCGGCGGCACGATGGGCGCGGGGATCGCCTATGCCTTTATGAGCGCCGGGATCGCGGTGGTTCTGGTCGAGACCGACGATGCCGGTGTCGAGCGTGCGCGCAACAACGTGGAGAACATCATCGGTCAAGGCCTCAAGCGCGGGCTGCTCAGCGAAACCAACGCCGATGCCCTGCGCGCACGGCTGACGCTGACCACCGATCCGGCCGACGGTGCGGATGCCGACCTAGCGATCGAAGCGGCGTTCGAGAGCATGGACGTCAAGCGGCAGGTGTTTGCCCGCCTCGAGGGCGCGCTTTCGCCGGATGCGGTCCTCGCCACCAACACGTCCTATCTGGATATCAATGCCATGGCGGCGGGACTGACCGATCCGTCGCGGCTGGTCGGCCTGCATTTCTTTGCGCCCGCCCACATCATGAAATTGCTGGAGATCGTGCGCGCTGCCGACACTTCGGATGTCGCGCTGGCGACCGGGTTTGCGCTTGCAAAACGGTTGAAGAAAACGCCGGTGCTGGCCGGTGTCTGCGACGGCTTCATCGGCAACCGCATCCTTGCCCGCTACCGCGAGGCTGCCGACACGCTGTTGATGGATGGCTCGACACCGCCGGAAATCGACGAAGCGATGGTCGATTTCGGTTACGCGATGGGCCCTTACGAAGCTCAGGACCTCTCCGGTCTCGACATTGCCTTTGCCAACCGCCGCCGGCTCGACGCGACGCGCGATCCGCGCCGCCGTTACATCCCGATTGCCGACCGCATGGTGGAACTCGGCAAACTCGGCAAGAAGACCGGCGCTGGCTGGTACCGTTATCCCGGCGGCAACGGCAAGGTCGAAGACCCGATTGTCGCCGATCTGTGCATCGAGGAAGCTTATTTCGCCAAGGTCACACGGCGCGACATCCCCGCTGACGAGATCCGCCACCGGCTGCTGCTGGCGATGATCAACGAAGCCGCCGACATTCTCGCCGAAGGCATTGCCGCCTCGGCTGCCGACATCGATCTGGTGACGGTTGCCGGATACGGGTTTCCCCGTTGGCGCGGCGGCCTGATGCACCACGCCGATGCCATCGGCGCAGCATCGATCCTTGCCAGTCTGCGGGTTCTGGAGACGGAGGACCCGATTGTCTGGCGGCCGAGCGCGGCCATCATTGCTTGTGCCGAGCGCGGCATCACCTTTGCCGATTACCGCCGGGACGCCTGACAAACGGTGGCCAGCTTCGCCTGAAAAGGCTTGGCAGATCGCCTTGTCTGATTTATAGTCTGACCGGTCGGTCAATGATTGGCGAAGACAAGCCGCGGGAGGAAAGCGACATGTATGCGCAGATGGTCACATCCACAGGCACGCTGAAAAGCCGCGAAGCGATGGACGAGCGCGAGCGCGCGTTTCAGGATCGTATCGATCGCGGCGAGAAGATCGAGCCGCAGGACTGGATGCCGGAAGGCTATCGCAAGACGCTGATCCGGCAGATCGGCCAGCATGCGCATTCGGAAATCGTCGGCCAATTGCCTGAGGGCAACTGGATCACCCGTGCGCCGACCCTGGAACGCAAGGCGATCCTGCTGGCCAAGGTGCAGGATGAGGCCGGCCACGGCCTTTACCTCTATTGCGCCGCTGAAACGCTGGGCGTCAGCCGTGACGAACTGTTGGCAAAGCTGCACGACGGCTCGATGAAATATTCCTCGATCTTCAATTATCCGACGCTGACCTGGGCCGATATCGGCGCGGTCGGCTGGCTGGTCGATGGGGCGGCGATCATGAACCAGGTGCCGCTGCAGCGCACATCCTACGGTCCCTATGCGCGCGCCATGGTGCGCATCTGCAAGGAAGAAAGCTTCCACCAGCGCCAGGGCTTTTCGATCATGATGAAGATGGCGAACGGCACGCAGGACCAGAAGCGGATGGCGCAGGATGCGCTGAACCGGTTCTGGTACCCCTCATTGATGATGTTCGGCCCGTCCGACACCGAAAGCGTGCATTCGGCGCAATCCATGGCGTGGCGGATCAAGATCACGTCCAATGACGAACTGCGCCAGAAATTCGTCGACCAGACCGTGCCGCAGGCGCATTTCCTCGGCCTCACGGTTCCGGACGACAAGCTCGCGTGGAATGAGGAAAAGGGCGGATACGACTTTTCCCAGCCTGACTGGCAGGAGTTCTACGACGTGCTTGCCGGCAATGGCCCCTGCAACAAGGAGCGCCTCGGCGCGCGGCGCAAGGCCTGGGACGATGGCGCATGGTTCCGCGACGGCCTGACGGCGCATGCGCAAAAGCGTGCCATGGCGCGCATGGCGGCGGAGTGAGCCGGTGAGCAAGGAATGGCCGCTCTGGGAAATCTTCATCCGCGGACAGTCGGGCCTCAGCCACCGTCACGTCGGTTCGCTGCATGCGCCCGACGCCGAAATGGCGATCAAAAATGCCCGCGATGTCTATACCCGTCGCAATGAGGGCGTTTCGATCTGGGTGGTGAAGTCCATCGACATCGCCGCGTCGTCACCGTCCGACAAGGGGCCGCTGTTCGAGCCTGCCCAGTCCAAGGTCTATCGGCACCCGACCTTCTTCGAGATCCCCGACGACGTGGGGAACATGTGATGCAGCCGCAGACCATTCCTCCAATTGTCCGGTTTTGCCTTCGCATGGGCGACAACACGCTGATCCTGTCGCACCGCGTTTCGCAGTGGTGCGGCCATGCGCCGGTGCTGGAAGAGGACATCGCGCTTGCCAACGTGGCGCTGGATCTGATCGGCCAGACACAGATGTGGCTTGGCCTTGCCGGAGATCTGGAAGGTGCGGGCCGGTCCGCTGACGATATCGCCTATCGCCGCGACGCGATGGATTTTCTCAACGTGCTGCTGGTCGAACGACCCAACGGCGATTTCGGCCAGACGCTGATGCGCCAGTTCCTGTTCGATGCCTGGCACCACACCATGCTCACCGCGCTGATGACCTCGTCCGAGCCGCGCGTTGCGGAAATCGCAACCAAGGCTGTCCGTGAAGTTGCCTATCATCTGGAACGCTCGTCCGATCTCGTCATCCGCCTTGGCGACGGCACGGCTGAAAGCCATGCCCGCATGCAGGCCGCACTCCACGACCAGTGGACTTTTGCTGGTGAAATGTTCGATGTCGACGAGGCTGATCACGCGCTAGCCGAGGCGGGTATTGCGCCCGATCCCGCCAGCCTGAAGCCGCGCTGGGATGCCCTTGTCGGCGATATTCTCGCCGAGGCGACGCTGGCCATTCCCGACAACCGCTTTGTGCATCGCGGCGGGCGCGTCGGCCGGCACACCGAGCATCTCGGCCACATCCTCTCGGACATGCAGTTCCTGCAGCGGGCCTATCCCGATGCCAGTTGGTGAAGCGCTGATCCCGGTCGAGACGATCCGGAACTGGCTGAATGAGGTGCCGGACCCGGAAATACCAGTCGTGTCCGTCGTCGAGATCGGCATTGTGCGCGACATCGCCTTCGATGGCGAAACGCTGGTCGTGGCGGTGACACCGACCTATTCCGGCTGCCCGGCGACTTCCGTCATCACCATCGACATCGAGGCGGCGCTGCGCGCACACGGGATTTCGGATCTGCGGATCGAGCGGCGCCTGTCTCCGCCCTGGACTACCGACTGGATCGGTGCTGAAGCGCGGGAAAAGCTGCGCGCCTATGGCATCGCGCCGCCGATCGACGGCACCGCGTCCACCGGTGCGCGGATCGAACGTATCCTCACCGGCGGCAACAGCCAGGTCGAATGTCCTCGCTGCGGGTCTGCAAAGACCGAGGAAGTCAGCCGCTTCGGTTCGACGCCCTGCAAGTCCGCCTGGCGGTGCCTGACCTGCCGCGAACCCTTCGACCATTTCAAATGCATCTGAACCGGGGCGCCCCATGAGCCGTTTTCACCCGCTGACCGTCACCGATGTGCGCCACGATACCCGCGATGCGGTCGTGCTGACACTGGCGCCGCGCGCGGAAGACAGCGCCGCGTTTGACTTCATCGCGGGCCAATATCTGACCTTCCGCCACGTTTTCGATGGCACGGAACTGCGCCGCTCCTATTCGATCTGCGCCGGCAAGGATGACGGGTTTTTGCGCGTCGGCATCAAGCGGGTCGATGGCGGCGCGTTTTCCGGCTGGGCCAAGGAGAGCGTGAAACCGGGCGATGTGCTGGAGGCCATGCCGCCATCCGGCCGTTTCCATGTGCCGCTCGATCCGGAGGCGGCGCGCCACTATCTCGGCTTTGCCGGCGGATCGGGCATCACGCCGGTCCTGTCGATCATCAAGACGGTGCTGGCGCGCGAGCCGCGCTCCACCTTCACGCTGGTCTATGCCAACCGGGCGGTGAACCAGATCATGTTCCGCGAGGAACTCGAAGATCTGAAAAACATCCATCTCGGCCGGTTCACGGTCATCCATGTGCTGGAAAACAATGCGCAGGAGATCGACCTGTTCACCGGTCGGGTGGATCGCGACAAGCTGGACCGGTTGTTTGCCGGCTGGATCGATGTTTCGGCTATCGACTACGCCTTCATCTGCGGTCCCGAGCCGATGATGCTCACAATCGCCGAGGGGCTGAAGGCGCACGGGTTGACCGATACGCAGATCAAGTTCGAACTCTTCAAGAGCGACCAGGGCGGGCGCCTTGCCGCGCCGCGCCAATCGGTCAGCCAGGGCGGCACGGCAGCGACCATCCGCGCAACGGTGACGCTCGACGGTGTCTCGCACACATTCGACATGGCCAAGGACGGTTCAACGGTTCTGGAGGCGGCGCATGCGGCCGGCATCGACGCGCCCTATTCCTGCAAGGCCGGTGTCTGCTCGACCTGCCTTGCGCGCGTCACCGAAGGCGCTGGCGACATGCTCACCAACAATGCGCTGGAGGATCACGAGGTGCGCGACGGCTTCGTTCTCACCTGCCAGTGCGTGCCGAACACCGATGTGATCGCCGTCAGCTACGATATCGGCCACTAAACCGCCAAAACCCGGGAGAGAACCATGACCATGCAAAGCGCAACGCCACGCCGTGTTGAAAGCTATGCCAAGGGCGTCTGGACGGCGGGCCGGGGCGATGGCCAGACGCTGCTTGATGCGGCAACGGGTGCACAGGTCGCAGTGGTCGGATCGGACGGGATCGATTTTGCCGGCATGCTCGACTTTGCCCGCGACAAGGGCGGACGGGCGCTGCGAGCGATGACATTCCACGAGCGCGCACAGATGCTGAAGGCACTGGCGCAGATGCTCAACGAGCATCGCGACGCGTTCTACGCCGAAAGCTACCACACCGGCGCGACCAAGCCGGATTCGATGATCGATGTCGATGGCGGCATCGGGACCCTGTTCGCTTACGCCTCCAAGGGACGGCGCGAACTGCCGAACAGCCGGGTGCTGCTCGATGGCGATCCGGAACCCTTGTCAAAGGATGACACGTTTTCGGCCCAGCATATCGTGACGCCGTTGACCGGCGCGGCGATCCACATCAATGCATTCAACTTTCCCTGCTGGGGCATGCTGGAAAAGCTGGCACCCACGCTGCTGGCGGGTGTTCCGGCGATCATCAAGCCGGCGAGCCAGACCGCCTATCTCACCGAACTGATGGTCCGGCACATCGTCGACAGCGGCATCCTGCCCGATGGCGCGCTGCAACTGGTCGCCGGTTCGCTCGGCGACATGCTCGACCATGTGACCGGTCAGGACATTGTCACCTTCACAGGTTCTGCCGCCACCGGGCAGATGCTGAAGACGCACAAGGCCATCGTCGCCAACTCGACGCGGTTTTCGATGGAGGCCGACAGCCTCAACTCCTGTATCCTCGGCGCGGACGCTGGCTCCGGTACGCCTGAGTTTGATCTCTTCGTGCGCGAAATCGTGCGCGAGATGACCGCAAAAGCCGGTCAGAAATGCACGGCGATCCGCCGGGTGTTCGTGCCACGCCCGCATGTGGACGCCGTGATTGCCGCGCTGAAGGACAAGCTCGAAAAAATGCCGGTCGGCCTGCCCGATGCCGATGGCACGCGCATGGGTGCACTCGCCAGCCTTGCCCAGCGCGACGAAGTGCGCGCGCGCATCGGCGACCTTTGTGCCGACAGCGAGATCGTTTCGGGCGATCCGGAGAACCCTGTGTTGTCTTCCGGTGACAGCGAACGTGGTGCTTTCCTCAATCCGGTGCTGCTTCACTGCGCCAACCCGCATGGCGCGCGCCATGTCCATGATGTCGAAGCCTTCGGGCCGGTCGCGACCGTCATGGCTTATGACGAGCCGGAAGAGGCGGTCGCGCTCTCGATGAAGGGCAAGGGGTCGCTGGCGGCATCCGTCTTCACCAATGATTCGGCGATTGCAGAAGAACTCGTGATCGGCATGGCGCCATTCCACGGGCGCATCCTGATCGGCAACCGCGACAGCGCGAAATCCTCGACCGGCCACGGCTCGCCGATGCCGGGCCTGGTGCATGGCGGACCGGGCCGGGCAGGCGGC
>JBGSWL010000141.1:0-13867 GCA_041752455.1 Roseitalea sp.
ACCGCCCTGTTCCATACTGACCAGGATTCGAACCTCGGGCTTTACGGCGCTTTCGGTTACGACCTCGCCTTCCAGTTCGACCCGGTCGACTATTCGCTGAAGCGCGCCGAAAGCCAGCGCGACATGGTGCTTTTCCTGCCCGACGAGGTGCTGGTGGTGGACCATCACGCCGCGCGCGCCTGGCACGATCGCTACGATTATGCCGGCGCCGGCTGGACCACGGAAGGCCTGCCGCGCGACGCGGTGGAGGAGCCGTTCCGGCCGAGCGACCGCATTCCGCCGCGCGGCGACCATGAACCCGGCGAATATGCCAAGCTGGTGCGCAAGGCGATGGAAAGCTTCCGCCGCGGCGACCTGTTCGAGGTGGTGCCGGGGCAGATGTTCTACGAGCGCTGCGAGACGCAACCGTCCGAAATCTCGCGCCGGTTGAAGGCGATCAACCCGTCGCCCTATTCCTTCTTCATCAACCTCGGACAGGGTGAGTACCTGATCGGCGCCTCGCCGGAGATGTTCGTGCGCGTTTCGGGCCGCCGCGTAGAGACTTGCCCGATCTCGGGAACGATCAAGCGCGGCGACGACGCGATCTCCGATTCGGAGCAGATCCTGAAGCTCCTGAACTCGAAGAAGGACGAATCCGAACTGACGATGTGTTCGGATGTCGACCGCAACGACAAGAGCCGGGTCTGCGAGCCCGGGTCGGTGCGTGTCATCGGGCGCCGGCAGATCGAGATGTATTCTCGGCTCATCCATACCGTCGACCACATCGAGGGGCGGCTGCGCGAGGGGATGGACGCCTTCGACGCCTTCCTGTCGCATGCCTGGGCGGTGACCGTCACGGGAGCGCCGAAACTCTGGGCGATGCGCTTCATCGAGCAGAACGAGAAGAGCCCGCGCTGCTGGTATGGCGGGGCGATCGGCATGGTGCACTTCAACGGCGACATGAACACCGGCCTGACGCTGCGCACCATCCGTATCCAGGACGGCATCGCGGAGGTGCGGGCAGGCGCGACGCTGCTTTATGATTCCGTGCCGGACGAGGAAGAAGCCGAAACGGAGCTCAAGGCCTCGGCCATGCTCTCGGCGATCCGCGAGGCGGGTTCCAGCAACGCCGCGCGGCAGGAACGCCAGACCGCGCGGGTGGGCGAGGGGGTTCGCATCCTGCTCGTCGACCACGAGGACAGCTTCGTCCACACGCTCGCCAACTATTTCCGGCAAACCGGCGCGGAGGTCCGAACCGTGCGCGCGCCGGTACGCGACAGCGTTTTTGATGAGTTCAAGCCCGATCTCGTCGTCTTGTCCCCCGGTCCCGGCCTTCCGAAGGATTTCGATTGCAAGGCGACGATCCGTCAGGCGCGCGGGCGCGATCTGGCCGTCTTTGGCGTATGCCTCGGGCTTCAGGCACTGACGGAAGCCTATGGCGGGTCGCTGCGCCAGCTCAACTATCCGATGCATGGCAAGCCGAGCCGCATCCGGGTGCATGAGGCGGGCACGGTGTTTTCCGGCCTGCCCAAGGAAATCACGGTCGGCCGCTATCATTCGATCTTTGCCGACCCGTCGCGGCTGCCCGATGACTTCACTGTCACGGCCGAAACGGAAGACGGCGTCGTCATGGGAATCGAGCACCGTTTCGAGCCGGTTGCCGCCGTGCAGTTTCACCCGGAATCGATCATGACGCTCGGCGGAAATGCCGGGATGCGCATGATCGAGAATGTGGTCGCGCATCTTGGACGTGCTAAGACGCGGGTCTGACGCGGCAACGGACGGACCCCCGGCATGACAATCGACGCTCATCAGGGCGCAGCCCGGCTCGCCCAGCGCTTTGCGGCGGGCTCGATCGCCGTTGTGCTCGTGGTTCTGGCGCTGAAGGGGGCGGCCTGGCAGATTTCCGGCTCGGTTGCGCTCTATTCTGACGCGCTGGAATCGATCGTCAATTTGATTGCAGCCGGCGCTGCCTTTGCAGCGATCCGCTATGCGGCGCAACCCGCGGACCGCGACCACAACTTCGGGCATCACAAGGCCGAATATCTGTCTGCAGTGTTCGAGGGCGTGCTGGTCGTCATTGCCGCACTGCTGATCCTGCGCGAGGCGTTTGCATCGCTGATGGGTGATCCGCAGCCGATCAACCAGCCGGTGTTCGGCATCGCGGTCAATCTGGTCGCAACGTCGATCAACGCGGTCTGGGCCTATGTGCTTTTCACACAGGGGCGGCGGCTTGTGTCTCCAGCCTTGCTGGCCGATGCCCGCCATATTCTTTCCGATGTCATCACCTCGGTCGGTGTGGTCGTCGCGCTTGTTGCGATGATCGGCACCGGCTGGACCCTGTTCGATCCGCTGATCGGCATCGTGATTGCGCTTAACATCCTCTGGCAGGGGTGGATCGTCATCACCGGTTCGCTCGGCGGTCTGATGGACAAGGCGCCGGCCGAGGCCGATCTTGCGGCTATCGAAGAGCGCATCGCCGGCGCCATGACCGGGGCGCTGGAGTTTCATGATCTGAAAGCGCGGCAAGCCGGTCGCGCCATGTTCATCGACCTGCATCTGGTGGTGCCGGGTTCGATGAGCGTGGAAGCCTCGCACCGCATCTGCGACCGGATCGAGGCGGCCTTGCTCGACGGCTTTCCCGGTGCCGTCATCCAGATCCATGTCGAACCGGAACACCACGCCCATTCCGGGTCTTAAGCCTTTCTTCGCAACCGCTGCCCATAGTGCCACCGGCATTATCGGGCAGGGAAACAGCGATGTTCTTCGAGGAAATCAAGGTCAATACGCTTGGCCAATGGATGGCTGTCGCGCTGCCGGAACACCGCATCTACGGGCTCTATCTGGCGACTGCGATAATCATGGCCTTTCTCGCCTATTGGCGGATCGAAAAGGCGCACCAGGACCATCACCATGGCGATGGCGACGAGGCGGTTTTGTCCACCGATACGTTGCCGGAGCGGCCGCGCTCGTTCCTTGCCTTCGTGTTTGACCGGCGGGTGTTCTTCCATCCCTCGGCCATCCAGGATCTGAAGTATTTCTTCGTCAACGGGTTTGTCTATGCGGGGATCGCAAGCCAGTTCCTGTTCACGACGCAAGGCGTTGCCTGGCTCATTCACGGCATGCTGGAGACAGCCGGCGGTCCTGTGACAGAACCGTTGATCTCGAACGTCGTTTCGCTGGTTCTCTACACGCTTCTGGCCGCCATTGCGGTTGATTTTGCCGTGTTCTTTACCCACCGCATGCAGCACAAGATACCGCTGCTGTGGCATTTCCATTCAGTGCACCACTCTGCCGAGGTCTTGACGCCGCTGACGCTTTACCGCCTGCATCCGGTCGACCTGATCGTCACCGGTCTGACCGTCTCGCTTCTGACCGGCGTTGCCTATGGCGGCCTGTTCTACCTCACCGGCGAAGCGCCGCAGGAGATGACGGTGTTCGGCCTCAACATCATCTTCATGCTGTTCTACGTGTTCGGCTACAATCTGCGGCACAGCCATGTCTGGCTCGCCTATCCGCAGTGGCTGTCCCGCATTCTGGTGTCACCGGCCCAGCACCAGATCCACCACTCATCCGACCCCAAGCATTTCGACAAGAACATGGGGCTGATCTTTGCGTTCTGGGATGGCCTGTTCGGCTCGCTCTACATTCCCAAGACCTATGAAAAACTGACCTTCGGCCTGTCGCGCGACAATCCGAACCCGTTCAAGTCGATGTCAGACATCTACCTGATGCCGTTCGCCTGGGCGCGGCGAACCCTGCGGAACGACTATGCCGATCCGCTGCGGCGCCGCGCCGTTCAGGGCGGCATGGCCGCTGTTGCCGTGGCTGTCATTGCCGGCGGTGTATGGCTCGATGGCAGGAAGCCAGGCTTTCACCTGCCGACGCTGATGCTCGCAGATCTGACCTGGACGGAAGCGCATCAGGCGCTGGAAAACGGTTATGAGACCGTGATCGTGCCGACCGGCGGTGTCGAGCAGAACGGACCCTATGTGACGCTTGGCAAGCACAATGTGGTCATTGCCGAGACCGCGCGGCAGATGGCCCAGTCGCTCGGCAAGACGCTTGTTGCGCCGGTCATGGCCTATGTGCCTGAGGGCGACATCGACAGCCGCGAAGGGCACATGGCCTTTACCGGAACCTTGTCCGTGCCCGAACCGGTGTTCGAGGATGTTCTGGAAGCAACCGCCCGCAGCCTTCGCGCCCACGGGTTCCGCAACGTGCTGTTTGTCGGTGACAGTGGCTCGTCGCAGGCCGCCCAGGCGCGCGTTGCCGCCGATCTGCAGGCCCAGTGGGCAGGCGAGGGCATGCGCGTCGCGTCCATCGACGACTACTATTACGCCAACCGCCAGACCGATTTCCTTTCGGCCAAGGGCTATTCGCTGGATGACATCGGTCGCCATGCCGGCATTCGCGATACGTCCGAACTGATCTACGCCTCGTCCGGCCGCGATGTGCGCTTTGAAAACCGCTACATTCCCGAAGGTTTCCAGCCCGGCATTGACGGCAATCCGGGCCTTTCTTCACGCGCGATCGGCGCCGACATGGTGCGTCTCAAGGTGGAAGCAGGCCTTGCCCAGATCCGTGCAGTCATGGAAGCACCGGTCACGATACCGGCGGCGGGCGAAATTGTCCTGCGCAACGGCCAGCGCATCGATACCGGAAAAACCGCTGCAACCGACTGATCGAAGGCTGTTGCATCGGCAGGCCGTCTGGCGTAAGGAGCCGACATGAACCGCAAACCGCGTCATTTCCAGTTCCTGCATGCTGCTCTCGCGGCAGGCCGAGACGCGCTCGTTCTTCTCCTTGGCAGCGACCGCCGGGCCTGATCCGACAGGGCGCCTGGTGGTCGACAAGCAAGCGGCTCCGGCCGATTGCCCGCCCCGTCACCTTTACAATCAGTCGTGATGTGATCAACAAGGCCGCAAGGTCGGGACAAGTCCCGTGTGCGGTGCGGAGACGGACAAATGAACAAGCACACAAAAGTCAGCGGCATGCCCATGGCGTCGCAAAAGTACCGGCCTTATCCGCCGGTCGATCTGGCAGACCGGACCTGGCCCTCGAAAACCATCACTACGCCGCCGATCTGGTGCTCCGTCGATCTGCGCGACGGCAACCAGGCGTTGATCGAGCCGATGGGCCATGAGCGCAAGACGCGCATGTTTGCGCTGCTCCTGAAGATGGGTTTCAAGGAAATCGAGATTGGCTTTCCATCGGCGTCGCAGACCGACTTCGACTTTGCCCGCTGGTGCGTCACCGAGGGCAATGTCCCGCACGATGTGTCGTTGCAGGTGCTGGTTCAGTGCCGGCCGGAACTGATCTCTCGCACCTTCGAGGCGCTGGAAGGCGCGCACCGGCCGATCATACATTTCTACAATTCGACGTCCGAGCTGCAGCGCCGGATCGTCTTCGGCAAGGATGTCGCGGGCATCAAGCAGATTGCCACCGATGCCGCCAAGATGATCCGCGACATGGCCGAGAAGGCTGGTGGCGGCTACCGCTTCCAGTATTCACCGGAGAGCTTCACCGGCACCGAACTGGAGGTGTCTTTGGAAATCTGTAATGCGGTGACCGAGATCATCGCGCCGACGCCGGACAACAAGCTGATCCTCAACCTGCCGGCGACCGTCGAGATGTCGACCCCCAATGTCCATGCCGACCAGATCGAGTGGATGTGCCGGCATCTCGACAAGCGCGACTGCGTCACCGTGTCGCTGCATCCGCACAATGACCGAGGCACGGCGATTGCCGCGACCGAGCTGGCACTGATGGCCGGTGCCGACCGTGTCGAGGGAACGCTGTTCGGCAATGGCGAGCGCACCGGCAATGTCGATGTCGTCACCTTGGCGTTGAACATGTTCACGCAGGGCATCGATCCCGGCCTCGATGTTTCCGACATCAACGCCATCCGCGACGTTTACGAGCACTGCAACCAGCTGGCCATTCCCGAGCGCCACCCCTATGTCGGCGAACTGGTCTACACCGCGTTTTCCGGTTCGCACCAGGACGCGATCAACAAGGGCATGAAGGCGCGCAAGGCGGCGGCAGGGGAAAGGCCGGTGACCGATGATCTCTGGGAGGTGCCGTATCTGCCGATCGATCCCGAAGATGTCGGCCGCAGCTACGAAGCAATCATCCGGATCAATTCCCAGTCCGGCAAGGGCGGTATCGCCTATATCCTGAACGCCGATTACGGGCTCAACCTGCCGCGCAACCTGCAGGTCGAGTTCCGCGAAATCATCCAGGCGATCACCGACCGCGAGGGCACAGAGCTGACCTCCAAGCGCATCCATGACGAGTTCATGGCGGCTTATGTGGACGGTCCGATGGCGCGTCTGCGCTTTGTCAGCCACAAGACCGAGGCGGATCCGGACACCGAAGAAGGCCGCATCGTTGACGCGATCCTTGCTGACGGCAATGAGCAGGTCGCGATCCGCGGCTTTGGCAACGGGCCGATCGACGGTTTTGTCGATGCCATTGCGCGCCACTTCGGCATTCGTCTTTCCGTGTCAGATTATTCCGAGCATTCATTGCAACGGGGATCGGACGCGACGGCCATATGCTATATGGAAATGGATCACGAAGGTCGGCGCGTGTTCGGGGTCGGTATCGACAAGAATATCGTGGCGGCTTCCCTCGAGGCCATTGTCTCAGCTGTCAACCGGGTTCGTCGTAACAACGCTTGACAACTGCCGGTTGCGACTGCTTATCGGGACGGCTACGGTTATACTGAGACGATTTCAATAGATTTGAGGATAACAGCGTGCATGAGGGGCGCGGGCCGGATCGGCCAGCAGTGAGTGAAATCAAGGCAGCGCTGGAAGCGGTAACTTCCAGCGAGGCTTTCGCTCGTTCTGAACGTGCGCGCTCGCTGTTGTCGTATCTGGTGGAAGCCGAACTCGCAGGTCAGGCTGACCGGTTGAAGGGTTTTGTCATCGGTCAGGACGTATTCGGCAAGGACGATGACTTCGATCCTTCCATGGATGCGGTCGTTCGTGTCCAGGCCGGGCGATTGCGCGATCTGCTTGTTGCCTACTATGCCGGTGAAGGTCGAAATTCCCCCATCGAAATCAAGGTGCCCAAGGGCAGCTATGTGCCGACCTATCATCGTCGCGTTCATGCGAACGGCGGTGCCCGCATCATTTCGGATCTGGACTTTGGCGCGTCGGGGTCAGCCCTGAAGCTTGAACCGTTGCCACCCCGAAGGGCGGCGCCGAGTATTGAAGCCGGTTCGCCGACGTTCAAGGCTACTCCCCAAGGCGGTCCTGCAGCGATCCCCGGTGTCGACATCGCCGACGACAATCTGCTGACCAACTATGTCGTGCGCAATGTGCGGCGGTTCTGGATGGCACTTGGCACGATCATGGTGCTCCTCGGCGCCATTTTGATCGTCGTTTTGCTGCCTGATCCCAAGCCGCCGCAGATCGTGCCGACGACACCGGGTTCACTGCCGACCATTGCGGTCCGTGCCACAGGCGACGCTTCACAAGAGGTTGCGACGATCGCAGGCGGCTTGCGCGGCGCTCTGGCGCAGTTCCCCACGGTCACGCAGATCGCGTCGGCACGTGCCAACCAGGATCTGCCCGACTACGCGCTGACCGTCGAACAGGTCGGCGCCGACGGGATTTCCATCGCGCTTGTTCAAATGGCCAGTGACAGCGTGATCTGGCAACATACGGAACCTGTTGTCGCTTCGGTCGCAGACTTCGCCGGACCCTTGACGGAGTTGCTGACAGCGTCCGGTGTCCTTTATGCCGACGCTTACGGCCGGAACGCGATTGGCGGCCTTGCGCGATGCCTTTATCTGTCCAGCCGCTTCTATCTGCGGCAGGATGGCGATCGCTTCCGAGAGGCGTATCAGTGTTTCGAGGAGTTGCCGCCGGTCGATCGCAACCACCCGCTTGCGCATGCGGAATTGGCCGGTCTCGTGAACGAAACGGTCAACGACAATTACGGCTATCCGGCCGATGCGAGCATAAAGAAGGCTTTGGATATGGCGCGCGTTTCGGTCGAACGCGGCCCCGCCTATGCCAGTTCGCACCGGGCGCTGGGCTCGATCCTTGCCGCCCGCAAGGAAAATGTCGCGGCAGTCTCTGCCATGCGCGAGGCTGTGCGGCTGTCGCCGCTCGACCAGACCATGGCCGCGGCGCTTGGCTATGCGCTGTTCAACAATGGCGAATATGGCGAAGCGGCAACGACCCTTTCAGTCGCTGGCACGAAAATGCGTCTGCATCCGAAATGGTGGGACTACACCCTGCTGCTCTCGGCATTCATGGACGGGCGAACCGATCTGATGCGCGAGGCTGCCGACGGTCTGGCCGGCGAAACGCGGTCTTATTACGTGGCTGCTCGAATCATCGCCGCCGATACCGCTGGCGATACTGTCTTGCGTGATACCCTCATTGCCGAACTTGGCGCATCCAACACCAGTCTCGCCAAGGATCCCGTTGCCTACTACAGCCGCCGGTTTCCCGGGCCGCTGGGTGAAAAGTTGCTCGAAGCGCTTCGCAAAGCCGGCTACGCCCGCTGACCTCGGCCGGGCAAAACGCGTGATTCCGCATGTGCCTTGGGGCGTGTATCGTCGGTGAACACGAATCACCGGTGGATACGATGCTCCGGCTTATCTTTGCATCAATTATGCTTGTTGTGGCGGCGATCACGTCGCCGGCAGCCGCCTTGCAGCGTTCTGATCTTGGCGCCCTTGCCGGTCGCCAGGCGATGGAATGGCGCGGCATTGTCGTCGATCTGAACGCCGTCATGGCCTACTACAGCGATCCGTCCGCGCAGATCCTGTGGGTGGAGCGGGGCCGTGTCTCAGCGCGCGGTCAGGATCTTCTGCGCGCGATCGATCGTGCCGGCGAAGATGGTCTGGAGGGGCGCGACTATCTCCCGTTGGCGCTCAGCCAGATGACCGGGCTCAATGGTGCCATGGACGAAGCGGGATTTGAACTGGCGATGAGCCAGGCATTTCTGACGCTCGCCCGCGATCTTCATTCGGGCCGCACCACGCCATCGGTCACGGCCCCCGACATCATCATCGCACGCAAGGACGTTGATCCCAAGGGTTGGCTGACCATGGTTCGCGATGCGGGCGTGGCCGAAACCCTGCGTCAGTTGGCGCCGCAGCATGTGCAGTATGCCCAGCTTCGCCAACTGCTTGCGGGCTACCGGGCGCTGGCGGATCGTGGTGGCTGGCCGGCTGTGGCGCAGGGGCCGGTTCTCAAGCCCGGCATGCGTGACGCCCGCATCGCGGCGCTGCGCACCAACATGCGGGCGCGCGGCTACAGTGGCATCGATGGCGGCGATCCGAGCCTCTACGACGAGAGCTTGCAGGCCGTCGTCGCGCATTTCCAGAAGCGCCACGGACTGGATGCGGACGGCGTGATCGGTCCCGCAACCCTCAAGGCCGTGAACATCATGGCGCATGAGCGGGTCCGCCAGATCATTGTCAACATGGAACGCTGGCGCTGGTTGCCGGCAGACCTTGGCCGCCGCCATGTCTTCGTCAATCAGGCCGGTTTCGAGATGTTCACCATCGACGGCGGAAAGC
The DNA here is from genome assembly GCA_041752455.1 of Roseitalea sp. Classification (GTDB taxonomy): domain Bacteria; phylum Pseudomonadota; class Alphaproteobacteria; order Rhizobiales; family Rhizobiaceae; genus JBGSWL01. Next base: position 9,530 of record JBGSWL010000141.1, read on the forward strand.
AGATCGATCGCCGCCGCGTGATCGTCGGCAAGCCGTTCCACAAGTCGCCGATGTTCTCCGACCGCATACGCTATGCGGAGTTCAATCCGACCTGGACGGTTCCGACCTCGATCGGGCGCTCGGAAATGCTGCCGAAGCTGCAATCCGATCCGTCATGGTTCGATGCCAACAACTACACGATTTATTCCGGCTGGGGCGCCGATGCGCCCAGGGTCAATCCCTATGGTGTCGACTGGAGTGCGATACCGGCTTCGAAATTCAACTACCGCATTGTCCAGGGTCCCGGTGCGAAGAATGCGCTCGGACAGGTCAAGTTCATGTTTCCCAACAAGTTCGACGTCTACCTGCATGACACGCCGTCCCGTCAGCTCTTTGCCAAGACCGGGCGCGCCTTCAGCCATGGCTGCATACGCGTCCACGAACCTCTGGAATTTGCGGAACTGCTGTTCGGGCTGGACAAGGGGCTCAGCCGTAGCCGGATCGACACGATCCTCGCCTCCGGCAAGACCACCCGCGTCAACCTCAAGACACCGGTGCCGGTGCATCTGACCTATTTTACCGCCTGGGTCGACGAGAATGGTGTGCCGAGCTTCTTTGCGGACGTCTACGAGCACGATGCGCTGGTCGGCCGGCTGCTTTTTGGCGGCGTTTGACCGAACTGTCCTTGTTGCATCGCGGCACTCGCCTCAACCGACGGAAGTTGTTAACCTGCGGCTAACCATGTGTGGAAAGGTGCCTTCCCATGTCCAAGGATGAACAGCAGTCGCCGCTTCGCAACACCCGGCTGGTGGATGCCGTGCGTGAAGTTCGCATTGCGCAAGCCGAACGCACTGATGTGGTGGTCGATCTCAAGGAAGCCGACCGCGCGCGTCTGGAAATCCTCGCCGGCGAATTGGCTCCTGTCTTCGATGAAGTGCCGCTTGACGACGAGCGGTTCGACTTTGCCTTGTCCTCGGGTCTGCAGCCGCGGTTGTGGATCGATGCGACGGCGCAGGTGATCATGGGGCGCGACCGGCGCACTTACCGCTTTATTCGCGACACGCGGCTTGGCCGGATCGTGCTGGCCGAATCCAACCAGACCGAACCGGTCGTTGCGGCGGTGACCCGGTACATCGCCGAGCGGCTGCATGAGCGCGAACTCGCCTTTGCCGGCGACGAGATGATCAGTTATCGGGCAACTGCATCTGAAGGCGCAAAACCCGCGCCGAAGATGCCTGATACTACCGGGCTCGATGTCGAAACTGCCCCGGTCAGCGCGATGCAGACGGACAGTGCTGCGCCGCTTGTTGCGAGCCGTGATCGAGGTACGTCCATGAGCACTGCAGGCTGGCTTCTGCTTGGTCTGGTGATCGGCGCCGGTTCGCTGATCCTCTATTTCCGCGAGGCGCTGCTGCCCTGAGTTTCGGTCGTAGTCAACGAACGCATCTCGGTGAGATGCACGCCGCCGTTGGCGGTCGCTGACCATTCTTCCAGATCGACCGACCAGGCCGGTGCCGCGCCGCCGATGCGAAACAGGTTGAAAGCGCCCGCCGGGCGGTTACCGCCGGGCGCCTGGCTGGCCGATGGAACGCCGATCACCGGCACGATTGTGTTTCCCTTGCCTTTGATTGTGGTGCGTTGGGAAAGATGGGTGTGCCCGTGCAACACCAGTTCCGCGCCCACCTTGGCAATCACGCTCTGAAATCGCCCCAAGCCAAAAAGCCGCTTTGAGAGCTTCGCCGCTCCGCGCACCGGCGGATGGTGGATGAGGACGACGCGGAACAGCCCCTCGCGGCCGGTTTCCTCAAGCATTGCGGTTAGCCGTGCCGCTTGTCCGCTCCCGACCCAGCCTGCCGCCACCAGCGGAGGCGTGGCGATTGCCGACGATACGCCGATGATCGCAACCGGTCCGCGCCTTCGCACAAACGGATAGTCCTGATTGCTCTTGGGTGCCCTTCCGGTGTCATCGGTCATCCAGGGCGCCCAGGTCTTCATCGCCTTGGCCACCGCCCCGCGCACATAGGCATCGTGATTGCCGGGGACGGCGGTCACTGTCGCCGGGTCGCCAAGTTCCTCGAGCCAGAGCGCCGCAGTGCTCAACTCTTCCTTCAAGGCCAGATTGGTCAGGTCGCCCGTTACGGCCACATGATCCGGCTTTGCGGCCAGCATCGCGTCGACAACCGCTCCGAGCGTCGTGTTGCCAAGCGCATGAATGCGGTGACGGCGCCAGTTGACATAGCCGGTGATGCGTTTGGACATCAGGTCGCGCCGCCGGATTGCGGGGAGTGGCGACAGATGGATGTCGGAGATGTGGGCAAGGGTATAGGTCATCGGGTCCTTCTAGCCTGTTGCAGCGTTCGCGCAAATCGGCCAAGGCGATGCCATGGACATGACGCGCTTCTACCATGCCTGGTTTTTGCTCAGCCGCCCGATGACGCTTGGCGTGCGTGCCATCGCGCTCGATGCGGACGGTCGCGTCATGCTGGTGCGCCATACCTATGTCGATGGCTGGCATCTGCCGGGCGGCGGCGTTGAAACCGGCGAGACGGCAGCCTGGTGTCTCGAACGGGAACTGGCGGAGGAGACCCACTGCACCCTCGGCGATGCGCCGGTCCTGTTCGGCTTTTATTTCAACCGCAAGGTGTCACGGCGCGACCATGTCGCGGTCTATGTCTGCCGCAACGTGACGCAGACCCATCCACGGCAAGCCGATCGCGAGATCCTTGAAGCCAGTTTCTTTGCGCTCGAAGCCTTGCCCGCAGACATCAGCCCCGCGACAGCGCGGCGGCTTGCGGAACTGTCCAGCGGGGCTGCGCCCGACGCTTACTGGTGAGACAACGCCTGTCGCCCGTGAGCGGTGGTGAAGTCCTCGATCGGTCCTGCCGGGATGACCCTTGTCGGGTTGATTGTCGTGTGGCTGGCATAATAGTGCGCCTTGATGTGGCGGAAATCGACTGTCCCGGCAACGCCCGGCACCTGGAAGAGATCGCGGATGTAACCTGACAAGTGCGGGTAGTCGGCAATCCTGCGAAGATTGCACTTGAAGTGACCATGGTAGACCGCATCGAACCGGATCAGCGTCGTGAACAGGCGCCAGTCCGCTTCGGTCTGGCGGTCGCCCATCAGGTAGCGCTGGCCTGAAAGCCGTTCTTCCAGCCAGTCCAGCGTTTCAAACAGCGGCATCACCGCCTCTTCGTAGGCTGCTTGCGTCGTTGCAAAACCGGCCTTGTAGACCCCGTTGTTCACGGTGTCGTAGATGCGCGCATTGACCGGTTCGATGGCGGCGCGAAGATCCTGCGGCCAGAAATCGAGGGTGTTGCCGGTCAGCCCGTCGAAGGCCGAATTGAACATCCGGATGATTTCCGACGACTCATTGGAGACGATCGTGCCGCGTTCGCGGTCCCAAAGGACCGGCACCGTCACCCGGCCGGTATAGTCGGGCCGCGCGCGCGTATAGACCTGATGCATGAACGCAAAGCCAAACAACCGGTCACCGGTCGCGCCATTGGCGGTCTCGAAAGTCCAGCCATCCTTGTCCATGAAGTGGTGAACGACCGAGACATCGATCAGGCCCTCAAGGCCCTTGAGCTGACGCATGATCAACGTTCGATGTGCCCATGGGCAAGCGAGCGACACGTAAAGGTGGTACCGCCCGGCAGCCGCCGGAAATCCGCTTTCTCCGGTCGGGCCGGCACTGCCGTCAGATGTCACCCAATTGCGAAAACCGGCATCGGAACGCACGAAGCGCCCGCCGGTCTTGCGGGTGTCGTACCACTTGTCCTGCCAGATGCCGTCGACCAGGAGACCCATATTCTCAAATCCTTTTTTCTTTACGCCAAGTGATAGCATGGACAGGACGCTTTCCGGCGAAAACCGCACCGAACGGAGCGTCAACCGATTGTGCCGCGTTTCAGCGAACGCTTTACGGCGCGTTTCGGCGGTGCTAACGGCGATGCCATGAGCACTTCCGTTCTTCAGATGCTGATCTGCCGACGATGAACGCCGCTGCGCTGCCCCAGCCAGTCGAGGGCGGCAAGATTTGCGTGACATATCCGGCATTTCCCAGCATCCAGACGGACATCCATCCATGAGCGACTTTGTCATCGTGCCCGAGCGGGCCGAGTTCGACGACCATATCGATACTCTCCACGCCACCTCATTCGGCCCGGGCCGGTTTGCCCGCGCGGCCTATCGCCTGCGCGAACAGGGACCGCATGAGCCGGCCCTGTCATTTCTGGCGCTTGAGGGTGATGGGGAAACGCTGTGCGGTTCGGTGCGCCAGACCCGCATCGACATGGGCCCCGGCACACCGGCCGGGCTGCTGCTCGGACCGCTGGCCGTGGTCGCGCCAAGCCAGCG
>JBGSWL010000142.1:0-9891 GCA_041752455.1 Roseitalea sp.
GGCTGCGCCGCCCAGCATGCCGCCGATCAGCGGGCCGAGCGCCATGCCGCCGCCAACACCGCCGACCGCACCGGCCAGCAGCTTGGGAAGCAGCGTCATTGCTGCTGTCTTGACTACCTGCCCGACGATACCGCCGCCGACCGCGCCGGAAATCGCCTGAATGATAATGGGAAGAAGAGCTTCCATGTCTGACCCCGTCCTAATTGTTACGACCAAAGTTGGTCGCAAACCCAAAAGCCGGGCCAAACTGATCGAGTCAACCGGAAATTGCTGCCACAACCGGCCACGGGCCGGTTGTCACCGAAATTTCACGGAGCTTACTCAGCGGCAATTGCTGTTTTCGGTCGAACCAGCCCCTCGTAGTCGTGCATCAGCGCTGTCGCGATATCGCCGACTTCGAACCGGTAAGGCCCGATCTCGGACACCGGCGTCACTTCCGCCGCCGTGCCGGTCAGGAAGCACTGCTCGAAGCCTTCCATCTCTTCCGGCATGATCGCCCGCTCGATGACCTGGAGACCGCGGTCGCGCGCAAGCCCGATCACCGTCTGCCGGGTAATGCCGTCGAGGAAGCAGTCGGGCTTCGGCGTATGGATGACACCGTCCTTGACGAAAAACACGTTCGCGCCGGTCGCTTCGGCCACCTGACCGCGCCAGTCGAGCATCAACGCGTCGGCATAGCCGCGATCTTCGGCGCGATGCTTGGAGATGGTGCAGATCATGTAGAGGCCGGCAGCCTTGGCGCGCGACGGTGCCGTGCGCGGGTCCGGCCGGCAATACTCGGCCATGTCGAGGCGGATGCCCTTCAGCTTCTGCGCCGGGTCGAAATAGCTCGGCCACTGCCAGATCGCGATCGCCAGATTGATGCGGTTCTTCTGGGCCGAAATGCCCATCATTTCCGAGCCGCGCCAGGCGATCGGGCGCACATAAGCATCCTGAAAACCCTGCATCGCCAGAAGTGACACGCAGGCCTCGTCGATCTCGTCGACCGTCCACGGAATGGTGAAACCGAGGATCTTTGCGGAATCATGCAGCCGCCGTGTGTGCTCGGTCAGCTTGAAGATCTGCCCGCCATAGGCCCGCTCGCCCTCGAAAACCGAGCTGGCATAGTGAAGCCCGTGGGTGAGCACATGGACCTTGGCTTCGGCCCAGGCGACGAACTCGCCATTCATCCAGATATGGCCGTCGAGTTGGTCGAACGGAACAGTCGCCATGGTCGTTTCCCCGCCGCTTGGGCATGCGGCACGCGCATCGGCATCAAGAGCCGTCGGTGCTCGTCCTTGTTGATCGCCATCGGGGTCTGGTTGCCAGCACCCCTGACATAGGCAATGTTGCATCAGGAGAAAAATATGTCAATAGTGCTGACATAATTTGGCGGGCCGCTCAACCATGAAAGCCGACAGCAACGCCGACACACAAGCGGTAGGCCCGGACAACCTGATCGAGCTGATGTTTTTCGCCTACCGCGACTTCATCGCCGACCCGGATGCCATGCTTGCAGAACTCGGCTTCGGCCGGGCGCACCACCGCGTGTTGCATTTCATCGACCGCAAGCCCGGACTGACGGTTGCCGAACTGCTGGAGTTTCTCGGCATCACCAAGCAGAGCCTGGCCCGTGTGCTCAAGCAGTTGATCGACGAAGGCTATGTGCGTCAGGATGCCGGAACCGGCGACCGGCGGCGGCGCGAGCTGCATCTGACCACCAAGGGTGACGACCTGATCGCCCGGCTGCGCGAGCCACAGTCTCGCCGCATACGCCGAGCACTGGAAGAAGCGGAGATGTCGCCGGCGGAAATTGCGCGCTTTCTGCACGCCATGACCGATCTGCTGGCACGGCGGCAGATCGACACGTTGGGCTGAGCAAGAAGCCCCTCAATCCATCGGGAGGCGGAGACACCATGGAACACCAGGCAACCGGACCACACGCCCTTCCGGCCGACGAGGCGCCGCACATTCTCATCGTCGATGATGACAAGCGTATCCGGGAACTGTTGACGCAGTACCTTTCGCGAAACGGCTACCGGGTGACAGCAGCCCTCGATGCCGCCGATGCGCGGCGCAAGATCGACGGTCTGGAGTTTGACCTGATCGTGCTCGACGTCATGATGCCCGGCGAAACCGGCATCAGCTTTGCACAGGCGATCCGCAAGGACGGACGCGACGTGCCGATCCTGATGCTGACGGCCAAGAGCGATACCGAACACCGCATCGAAGGGCTCGGGGCTGGCGCAGACGACTATCTCGGAAAACCATTCGATCCCCGCGAACTGCTGCTGCGCGTCGCCAACATCGTGCGCCGGCGCGTGCCGGAGGATGTCACAGCCGTCGAGCAGGTCGTCTTCGGGCCTTTCACGTTTGTCGTTTCGCGCCGCGAACTCAAGCGCTCCGGCGAGATTGTCCGGCTGACCGACCGGGAACGCGACATTCTGGTGCGCTTTGCCGAACGGCCGGGCGAAACCATTGCCCGCCATGAGCTGGCCGCCGATGAAAACGAAATCGGTGAGCGCACCATCGACGTGCAGATCAACCGGCTGCGCCGCAAGGTCGAAGCCGATCCGGCCAATCCCCGTTATCTTCAAACCGTGCGCGGAATAGGCTACCGTCTGTCCATCGAGTAGAAATGGTGGACCACCGGGCAGCGTTGCGCGGCCCGCGGGCGAGACAATGACACTTGCAGGAAACGACCCGACGCCCGCCCATCGCGCACGAGGCATCACCCGTGTGTGGAACCGTGGCTCGCGCGGTTTCTTTCTCTCGATGCGCAAGCTCTGGGCGCGCATCGGCCTGTCGATTCCGCGCGGCCTCTATGCCCGCTCGCTGATCATCATCATCGCGCCGATGGTGCTGCTGCAATCGGTCGTCGCCTTCGTCTTCATGGAGCGCCACTGGCAGACCGTGACGCAGCGTCTGTCGACGGCGGTCACCCGTGACATTGCCGCAATCATCGACACGATCGAGACCTGGCCGCAGGATGAGAACTACACGGAGATCACCCGCATCGCCCGCGACCGGCTGGCCCTCAACATCGCCATCCTGCCGCCAGAGCCGCTGCCGGCACCATCGCCGAAGCCGTTCTTCTCGATCCTCGACAACATCCTGTCGGAGGAAATCACCCGGCAGATCGGCCGGCCATTCTGGATCGACACTGTCGGCAATTCCAACCTTGTCGAAATCCGCATCCAGATGGAGGGCAAGGTGCTGCGGGTGTTTGCACGGCGCAGCCAGACCTACGCCTCGAACACCCACATCTTCCTGTTGTGGATGGTCGGCACGGCGCTGATCCTGCTGTTCATCGCGATCCTGTTCCTGCGCAACCAGATCAGGCCGATCCAGACCCTTGCCGAGGCCGCCGACATGTTCGGCAAGGGCCATCCGATGCCGGGCGACTTTCGCCCGCGCGGCGCCATCGAAGTGCGGCGCGCCGGCCTTGCCTTCATCAAGATGCGCGAGCGCATCGAGCGGCAGATCGAGCAGCGCACCGAGATGCTGGCCGGCGTCAGCCATGACCTGCGCACCATCCTGACCCGCTTCAAGCTGCAACTCGCCATGACCAACACCGCCGACGATCTGGCCGCGCTGGAAAAGGACATCAACGACATGCAGTCGATGCTGGAAGGTTACATGGACTTTGCCCGCGGCGAGGCCGGCGAGGAAACCGGCGAACTGGATCTCGCCGCGCTTCTGGAGGACATCGAGGCGCAGGGGCGGCTTCTGGATCGCGCTGTCACGACGAGCCTGATCGGCCGGCCGGACATTGTCGTGCGGCCGGTGGCATTCCGGCGCCTTGTCAACAATGTCGCCTCGAACGCATTTCGCTATGCCCAGCGCCTCGAAATCGTCGCGCGCAATTCCAGAGGCTGGATCACCATGACGTTTGACGATGACGGCCCCGGAATTGCCGAAGATCAGCGCGAAGCGGTATTCAAGCCGTTCTACCGGATCGACGATGCGCGCAATCTCGATACGTCCGGCACCGGTCTTGGCCTTGCGATCGCACTCGGCATCGTGCGCAAGCATGGCGGCGACATCACGCTCAGCGACTCGCCGCTCGGCGGCCTCAGGGTCAAGGTTCGCATGCCGGTGTGAGCGGCGTTACATCAACCGCGAACCGTTCGGCACCGGTTGATCGACGCTTGCGAGCACAATCGCGCCGGCCGCATCGGCATAGCCGAGCGTCAGCACTTCACTCATGAACGGGCCGATCTGGCGCGGCGGAAAGTTGACGACCGCCATCACCTGCCGGCCGACAAGATCGGCGGGCTGGTAGTGATCGGTGATCTGGGCGGACGAACGCTTCATCCCGATCTCGGCGCCGAAATCGATCACCAGCTTGTAGGCGGGTTTGCGCGCCTGCGGGAAAACCTCCGCCCCGACAACCGTGCCGACGCGAATGTCGACTTTCAGGAAATCGTCGAAGGCAATCGTCGCTGACGGGGTGTCGCTACCAGCGGCCATGACTCAGGCCTCGCCGACCGTCTCGAACATCGCATGGTCGAGCGCTTCGCGCGCGGAAATCCCGGCCCACGAAACAGACTGGAACGCCTGGAAGTAGCTTTCGCAGGTCTCCACCGCGCTCGCCATCATCACCTCGACCTGGCCTTCGGTGGCTTCCGCGCCGCCCGCCAGAAGCAGCGAATGGCGGAACATCACCGCTCCTTCCTGCTCCCAGTAGTCGAAATGTCCGAGAAGCAACTGCTCGTTGATGAGGGACAAAAGCCGCATCATCTCGGTCAGCCGGTTCTTGTTGACCGACAGGTCGAAGGCGCAGGCAAAGTGCAGCGATTCAAAGTCCGGCATCCAGGCGTAGGAGACGTGGTAGTTGGTCCACGACCCTTCGACAGCCACCGCGATCTCGTCGTCGCCGGTACGCTCGAAGTTCCAGTCGAGCGAATGGGCCACGTGTTCGATGAGATCGACCGGATGGGCAATCCTGTCCTGTTCGATTTCCAGAAGGCTCATGAATTCTTTCCACGCCATGGGTTGATGCGACCGGCAGATGACCGGGAAGACACGCAGGGCAAGCCGTTACGAATCACGCTTTGATTTCAGTGTATTGATGGGAGGGTTTCGGGGAAGCCCCGGAACAGGCCGGATGGCCAATGGCATGTGGACAGACGAATTGCCCACAACAAGTTGCCGATGCCAAGTGATTCAGGAGACTCGACTTTTCGCCGGAAGGCTCCGCGAACGCCTGTGGATAAGTTTTGTGTGAATTGTTTGCGACAGGGCCGAGGAAGCGCGCTCAGGCGCCTTCGGACCCGGAATTTGCCTTCATCATGGCTTCAAGCGCCGCAATGCGCGCTTCAAGATCCGCGCAACGCGCCTGCGCCGCGAGCGCGACATCCTTCATGACATCGAACTCTTCGCGCTGGACGACGTCCATCGACGCAAGGAACTTTTCGGCCTGTGCCTGCACCATCGTCTCGGCTTCGCGGCGCATACCCTGTGCGGCGCCTGCCGCATCGGTCATCAGCTTGGCGAAATCGTCGAATATCCTGTTCGGGCCGGTTGCCATGGTCATCACTCCCGTGTTGCAGGCTAGAGCTAAGGCTGCAAAGCTGCCATTGCAAGACAGTCGGCGCCGCCGTTTCGCCGCATCAACCCGGATATTGCCGATCCATGGACACTGCCATCATCGCTGCCCCGCTCTTTGCCGCCCTCGCCTTCCCGACCTGGCTCGACCCGGTACTTGTGCAAATCGGGCCGGTGGCGATCCGCTGGTATTCGCTTGGCTATATCGTCGGCATCCTGATCGGCTGGCAGCTGGCCAAGCGGATGGTGGTCAATGAACGCCTGTGGGGCGGGCCGTCGCCGATCCGGCCGGAGGACATCGACGATTTCCTCTTGTGGGCAACGCTCGGCATCGTTCTCGGCGGACGCATCGGTTTCGTCCTGTTCTATGACCTCTCGACCTATCTGGCCGAACCCTGGCGCGCCCTGCAGGTCTGGCAGGGCGGCATGAGCTTCCACGGCGGCCTGATCGGAACGACGCTCGCCATGGTGTTCTTTGCCCGCTCGCGCGGCATCGATCCGTGGCGCCTGTTCGACGTGATTGCTGCCGTCGCCGCAATAGGCATCGGCCTTGTGCGGATCGCCAACTTCATCAATGCCGAACTTTGGGGCCGCGTCAGCGATGTGCCATGGGCGATGGTGTTCCCGACCGATCCTGACCAGTTGCCGCGTCATCCGAGCCAGCTCTACGAGGCGTTCCTCGAAGGACTGGTGCTTTATATCGTGCTGCGCATCGCGACGCACCGGTTCCTCATGCTGCGCCATCCACGCTTTGTCACCGGGCTGTTCGTCGGCGGTTACGGCGTTGCGCGCACCATGGTCGAGTTCTTCCGCCAACCGGACCCGTTCGTCGGCGATGGCGGGTTCCTGTTCGGCGGCTGGCTCACCATGGGCATGGTCCTGTCGCTGCCGATGGTCATGCTCGGCCTCGCGCTGATCGCCTCGGCGCCCCGTCGCCCGCAAGCCGCCGAGCCCGGTGCCGATCCCGCCGCATCATGACGACGCCACTCGCCGCCATTCTGGCTGCCCGCATCCGCGATACCGGACCGATGACCGTCGCCGCGTACATGGGCGAGTGCCTGCTGCATCCCCGGTATGGCTACTACACCAACCGCACGGTGTTCGGCGCAGGCGGCGACTTCACGACGGCACCGGAGATCAGCCAGATGTTCGGCGAGATCATCGGCGCGTTCCTTGTTGAAGCATGGCGTCATGCAGGCCGCCCGGCGCCGTTCGTGCTGGCCGAAGCCGGCCCCGGTCGCGGAACACTGATGGCCGACGTGCTGCGGGTCGCAAAGCTCGATCGCGACTTCCTCACCGCCGCCGAGATCATCTTGGTCGAGGCCAGCCCGCATCTGGCCGCCGTGCAGCGGCAGACCTTGGGCGAAGCAGCCGACCGCGTGCGCTGGGTCGGGCGGATCGAGGAGATACCGGCACTGCCGCTCATTCTGGTTGCCAATGAATTTCTCGATGCCCTGCCCGTGCGCCAATTTGTTCTGCACGCAGGCAAATGGGTCGAGCGGGTCGTCGGGCTGTCGTCCGATGGGGCGCTGGTCTTCGGTCTCGGCGCCCTGCATCTGGACAAGGGCGCGGTGCCGGAACGCATCACGCGGGATGCCAAGGACGGCACCATCATCGAGATCGCCCCCGCGCGCGAAGCCGTTGCCGCAACCATTGCCGACCATGTGGAAAGCCATGGTGGCCTCGCACTTTTGATCGACTACGGCCACACCATGACATCGGCGGGCGACACGCTGCAGGCGGTGCGCGGCCACGCCTTTGCCGACGTGCTGGCGGAACCCGGCCTTGCCGACATCACCTCCCATGTGGATTTCGAGGCGGTTTCGCGCGCCGCCCACCGCGCCGGCGCGGTGATCCTGCCGCCGATGACGCAAGCCGAGTTCCTGCTGGAAAACGGCATCCTCGACCGGGCTGGCCGTCTTGGTCACGGCAGGTCACCAGCCGAGCAGGATGCCATCCGCGCCGCGGTCGCGCGGTTGTGCGGCGATGGTGCCAACGAGATGGGTGATCTCTTCAAGGTTCTGGCGATTGCCGGAAGCCATTTGCGTCGCCCGCTTTCCCCCTTCGACGATCCGGTCTAGGCGGGTTTGCATCACGCCATTTGCGGGAACGCATGCGGCGCGCAATGGTTGACTTGTGCGCCCGTCTCAAACACCGTCAACCCCGAGACCTGTGGGAGACCCAATGTGAACGAAGCCACCCGCCTGTCCGTCGCCCCCGTGACCCATGCGCTTCTGGCGGGAAACCAGACCGCGATTTCGCACGGGTTTTTCACGCGCCAGGGCGGCGTTTCGACCGGGCTCTATGCCGGGCTGAATGTTGGTACCGGATCGGGCGACGACAGGCCTGCCGTGCTTGAAAACCGCCGGCGGATCGCTGCGGTGCTCGGGGCCGACGAAATGCGTCTGGCGACGGTGCATCAAGTCCATTCGGCCGATTGCGTTACGGTGACGACTGCCGTCGCGCTCCCCGACCGCGCCAAGGCTGATGCACTGGCCACAGCTACTCCTGGCCTCGCCATCGGTATCCTGACCGCCGACTGCGCGCCGGTCCTGTTCTGCGACCCGGACAACCGCGTTGTCGGCGCAGCGCATGCGGGCTGGAAGGGCGCTTTCACCGGCGTTCTGGCGGCAACCGTCGAAGCCATGCTGGCGCTCGGCGCAAAGCGCGAAACGATCCGCGCGGTTGTCGGCCCGACGATCAGCCGCGACAACTACGAAGTCGACGATGCCTTTCGCGCGCGGTTCATCGCCGCCGATGCGGGGTTTGACGCGTTCTTTTCGGAGGGCGCCCGCCCCGGCCATTGCCAGTTCGATCTGCCGGCGTTCTGCCTGATGCAGTTGCAGCGTGCGGGGATCGAACACGCCGCATCGACCGGCGAGTGCACTTACGCCGACGAGGCGCGGTTCTTTTCGTTTCGCCGCACCACCCACCGCGGCGAAGCCGACTATGGCCGGCAGATGTCGGCCATCATGCTTTCCTCCTGAAAACAACGGACAACACACCATGGCCCTGCATTTCGACACCACCGAATATGCCGCTCGCATGGAGCGCCTGAAAGCTGCGATGGGCGAAGCCAAGCTCGACGCCATGTTGCTGTTTTCGCAGGAGAGCATGTACTGGCTGACCGGCTACGACACGTTCGGCTTCTGCTTTTTCCAGTGCATGATCGTCGAAAAGTCCGGCGAAACGGCGCTGTTGACCCGCTCGGCAGACCTGCGTCAGGCGCGCCATACCTCCAATGTCGAAACCATTGTCATCTGGGAGGATCGCGCCAACGCCCATCCGACCAAGGATCTCAAGAACCTGCTCGCCGATCGCGACCTGCTGGGTGCAAGGATCGGCGTTGAGTATGACAGCGCCGGTCTGAACGCCTTCTATGGCCGCCTGCTGGACGATGAACTGGCTTCGTTTGCCAACATGCACGATGCCTCGCAGCTGGTGACCAGGCTGCGCTCTGTGAAATCGGCGGCCGAAATCGCCTGCGCCCGCAAAGCTGCCGAACTGGCCGACGATGCCTTCGAGGCGGCCCTGCCGCTGATCCGCGCCGGCGGTGACGAGGGCGCGATCCTTGCCGCCATGCAGGGCGCGATCTTTTCCGGCGGCGGCGACTATGCGGGCAATGAATTCATCATCGGCTCGGATGCCGACGCCCTGCTCTGCCGCTACAAGTCCGGCCGCCGCACGCTGGGTGACAACGACCAGTTGACGCTGGAATGGGCTGGCGCCTGGCGGCGCTACCATGCCGCGCTGATGCGCACCGTGATCATCGGCGAGCCGCGAACCGAGCACCGGGTGATGCACGAGGCAGCGCGCGAAGCGCTGATGGCCGTGGAAGGCGCCATGCGGCCCGGCAAGACCTTCGGCGATGTGTTCGACGCCCATGCGCTCACGCTGGAGCGCTATGGACTGACGCGCCACCGGCTGAACGCCTGCGGCTATTCGCTGGGTGCGCACTTCACGCCGTGCTGGATGGACAAACCGATGTTTTATGGCGGCAACCCGGAGCCGATCGTGCCGGACATGGTGCTGTTTGCCCACATGATCATCATGGACAGCGACACCGGCACCGCGATGACACTGGGGCGCACCTACCTGACGACCGAGGGCGATCCGGAGCCGCTGTCGCGACTCACCCTTGATTTGCCTGTGGTCACGGGTTAACCGGCAAACGGGAAGCAAGTTGGAGATCCCGTTGCAGCAGGTTGATCGCGCCATGCCCCGGACCATGAACAGGCGGCGCTCTTCCGTTGCACTTGCGCTGGCCGTTTGCTTCGCCGCTGCCGCCTGCACCGCGCCCGAGAAGGTCCTCGACGTCGAGGGAAGCAACGCGCAGTTTCCGAATGTCGGCGGCGCAGCCGA
>JBGSWL010000143.1:0-25014 GCA_041752455.1 Roseitalea sp.
GGTCAATCATGAACATCAAGAGCCTTCTCCTCGGCTCCGCAGCGGCTCTCGTCGCTGTCTCTGGCGCTCGCGCTGCTGACGCAGTCGTGATCCCGGAACCCGAAGCAGTTGAATACGTCCGCGTTTGCGATGCAGCCGGCACCGGCTACTTCTACATCCCCGGCACCGAAACCTGCCTGAAGTTCTCGGGCTACGTCCGTTACGAAATGAACTTCAACAACAACCTCTTCGACGAAGACACCGACAACGACGGCATTGAAGATCGTACACGCGTGCCGAATGGCATCGACGGTGACGGCGACTGGGGCAAGCGCTCGGAAGTGCGCCTCGACATCGAAGCCTGGAACGACACGGAACTCGGCCCGCTCTACAGCCGCATCCGCCTCGGTTACGACACGTGGCCTTCACGTGACGGCGATCAGGATGTCTCCGGCTTTGCAATCGATCAGGCCTATTTCACGATCGCTGGCCTGACCATCGGCAAGAACGCCTCGTGGTGGGACTGGGGCTTCGGCCGCGACGGTGAAGGCCTGATCAGCTTTGGTCCGGGCGAAGTCGGCATGATCGCCTATACCTTCGACGCAGCTGGCTTCAGCTTCACGCTTGCTCTCGAAGAAGACGAGAACGACAATTACATGCCTAACGTGGTCTTCGACGTTGACGGCTCTATGGGTGAGTTCGGTCTCCATGCCGGTATCGCCTACGACGAGTCGAGCGAAGGCTGGACCGCTAAGGCTGCCGGTTCGTACGACTTCGGCGTTGCTGCCCTGCGGCTTGGCGTACAGTACACTGCGGACGACGCACTGGGTGGCGATTACGGCGCGGACTACACTTGGGTTCTCGGCGGCGACGTGTTGTTCGATATCTCCGAGAAGCTGTCGGCTCGTATCGGCGGTAACTACGGCATCGATGCCGGTGGTTTCTCTGGCGTGAACGACTACCAGATCGGCGCTGGCTTGGAATACGTGGTTGTTTCGGGCTTCGAAATCGATGCGCGCGTCAACTACCTCGACGGCGATTCCGTCGACAATGGCGTGTGGTCCGGCCGTATCCGCCTGACCCGTGAGTTCTGATCAGCTTACGTAACGGAATATATACATTGTAATAACGGCCCCCGGAGTTTGATCTCCGGGGTCCGTTTCATGCTTTCCGGAATTTTTTGGGAAGCTGCATCTTTAATTTCACACAGTGAAAGGGATATGCTGCATTCAATGCTTCACAACAACTGGTCCAGTTGCATTGTCAGTATTGAAAATGAACATAATGAACGCACAAACGTGCATTTCAGAGTTTGCCAATGTCCTTTGGCATACGCCGCAGCATCGCGAAAATTGCGTGACATTTCTGCATGAGATTTTTTCTGTAAAGCCTGATCCCCGTTTCGACGAGTTCGACAACCTTTACATTGAAAAAATCATATCCAAGCTTAAGAACAAGGGAAATTCGAACGCTACAATCAATCGAAAACTTGCAGCGTTTTACAAATTCTTGAAGCTTGCGGAACGTCACGGTTTGATAACGCGTCTTCCCGCCTATGTCCGATTGCCAGAAAAGAATCAGCGCGTTCGTTTCTTGACGCCGCATGAGGAAGAATTTCTGTTCCAGGCGATTTCGGCGAGGGACAAGAACCATTCGGATCTTTGTCATTTTTTGATAGACAGTGGCGCACGGGTTGGCGAAGCACTGGCGACCAACCATGGCGACTACATGCATGGCAGTGTCACCTTCTGGGTGACCAAATCCGGGCGAAGCAGGACTGTTCCGCTGACCGATCGCTGCCTTGACATCATCGAGCGGCGCAAGCGGATACCGCGTGGCCCGTTTGCCAATGTCAATTATCAGCGCTTTCTCTACGACTGGAAAGCCGCCAAAAAAGCCTGCGGACTTGAGAAAGACGCCAATGTTGTTCCGCACATCTTGCGCCACACCTGCGCTTCAAGGCTGGTCCAGGCGGGAATCGACTTGCGGCGCGTCCAAGCCTTTCTCGGTCACCAGACAATCCAGATGACCTTGCGTTACGCGCATCTTGCAACCAACGATCTCGACCAGTGCGCAGCGGCTCTCAACCGTATGCATGCACTGAACGCCGATCAGAAAACCAATTCTTCGGAAACTTGAGGCTCACAGCCCCCGAACAGCCTGATGCTGTTTGCCAAGGCCGGTGATTCCCAACGCAACGTTGTCGCCCGGCACAAGCCAGCGCTGCGGCACCTTGCCCATGCCGACGCCGGGCGGGGTGCCGGTGCAGATCAGGTCGCCCGGTTCGAGCGCCGCAAAGCGGCTCATATAGGCGACGATCTGCCTGACCGTGAACACCATGGTGGCGGTCGAGCCCTGCTGCATGGTCTCGCCATTGACGGTGAGCCACATGTCGAGGGCCTGCGGGTCGGCGATCTCGTCGCGCGTCACCAGCACCGGGCCAGCGGGGCAGAAGTGCGGAAAGCTCTTGCCCTTGATCCAGGTGCCGCCGCGCTCGATCTGCCAGTGGCGCTCGGAGACATCGTTGACGACGCAATAGCCGAGCACGTGATCCAGCGCGTCCGCCTCGTCGATCATGAAGGCGCGCCGGCCGATGACGACGCCCAGTTCCACTTCCCAGTCGAGCTTCAGCATGTCCGGCGAATGGAGGATGTCGTCATTCGGGCCGCAAAAGGCGCCCGCCCCCTTGGTGAAGAGGATCGGCTCCTTGGGGATCTCCATGCCGGCTTCCTTGGCATGGTCGGAATAGTTGAGGCCGATGCACCAGATCGTGGCGGGCCGGGCAAAGGGCGCAGCGATGCGAAGGCCTGCCGGATCGAAGACCGGCAGCGCATCGATGTCGCCGCCTGCGAGGCGGTCGTGCAGGTGCGGTATGGTCTGCGGCGTGATGTCCGGCACGATCGAGGTGAGATCGCGGGGCTTTCCGTCGGAACCCAGGACGCAGGGTGTTGCGCCATCTTCGTTGCCAAACCGCATGAAATGCATCGTCGTCCCCTCACCTCGTTGCCAGCCATGAAAAAAGCCGGCGTCACCCCTGACGGATGGCGCCGGCCGCATTTGTGCCGATCAGGGGATCGATGGCAAGCCGATCGGCAGACGATCAGTTCGCTGGGGCCGGGGCCGCACCGTTGCTCATGGTGCCGTGGTTCATCGTGCCATGATTCATGGCCTTGCCGACAAAGCGCGCGCGGATCGCTGCCAAGTCCTCGACATTGAAGGTGACGGTCACCTGACCGGCCTTCTCGAAGGTCAGCACGGCGTCGTGGGTTTCGCCTTCCTTGAGTTGGGCGCCGAGCTGCATGAACATGACATGCAGGCCGCCGGGCATCAGCGTCACGGTCCCGCCGGACGGAATGACGATCCCGCCTTCGATCTCGCGCATCTTCATGACATCGCCGTCCATGGCCATTTCATGGATCTCCGTCTTGCCGGCAATGGCGGACGTGGCGGCGATCAGCCGGTCGTCTTCGGCACCGTTGTTGGTGATGGTCATGAAGCCACCGGCGACCGGCGCGTTGACCGGCGTTGCGCGGGCAACCGGATGGTCGATCACCAGGTCGCCGACCTTGTAGTCATGGGCCGTGGCGATTCCGGCAAGCACGAGGAATGCGCCAAAGGCGGTAAGGTTTTTTGCGAAGTAGTTCATGGGGTTCTCCCGTTGGGATGTCTGCATGCGGGCGCGCACCATGCGCCGCCCTTCTGGTCTTGGAACAACTCAGGCAGACAAAGAGGGAGGGCCGCGCACCGGCGCTGTGGCGCAGGCGGGAAACGGGGAAAGATCGGTTCGCGCGGCGACATTAAGGTCGGCGGACGCGATGGAACGGTGCACGGCCGATGCGTCGGCAACCGGCGCGGCAAGCGCCGCACCGCCTGCAATCAGGCAGAACTCGCACGCGACGGTCCCGTGGTCATGGCCGGTGTCATTGGTGTCCCCGGTCAGGCATATGTCCGGAAGGGTGCCATCGGGCAATACATAGGCCGCCAGTTCTGCCGGCACGGGTTCTGCATTGACGGCCCGGTGTGCAAACGCGGCCAGCACAAGCGCCGCCACAACCGCAAAACGGATGGCAAGTCCGGTGCGGCGGTTGGCGAAGCGGTTACGCAGAGCGGTCAGCATTGGTGCTTGTTACCAAGATCAACTGCCGCAGGCCAGTCCTTGCGCCTGCGGCATGAGTGCTGCCGGTCTCAGCGATCGATCAGGTGCGCAGCACCCGGTAGATCGCCGGAATGACCAGCACGGTCAGAAGCGTCGAGGACGCCAGTCCGAAAAGCAGCGAGATCGCCAGCCCCTGGAAGATCGGATCGGTCAGGATCACCACCGCACCGATCATGGCGGCAAGCGCTGTCAGAAGGATCGGCTTGAAGCGGATCGCCCCGGCCTCGATCAGGATCTCGGTCAGCGGCCGCGTGCGCATCTTCGTTCCGGGCGCAATCGCGACATGCTCTTCCGGTGCCACGATGGCCATCTGCGTCTCGACGACGTCTTCTTCTGGATTGTGATCGGCGGGAACTTCTCGTGGCGCATGCCGGATGAAATCGACCAGCAGGATCGAATTGCGTACGATGATGCCGGCCAGCGCGATGAACCCGATCATCGAGGTTGCCGAAAACGGCGCATCAAACAGCCAGTGCCCGCCGAGGATGCCGATGAAGGTGAGCGGGATCGGCGTCAGGATCACCAGCGGCACCTTGAACGATCCGAACTGTGCCACGACGAGGATATAGATGCCGAGCAGCGCGATCATGAAGGCAGCGCCCATGTCGCGGAAGGTGACCCAGGTCACTTCCCATTCGCCATCCCAGAGCAGGGTCGAGATGCTGTCATCCTGCGGCTGGCCGTTCAGCCTGATCACCGGCTTGGGCAGTCCGGTCCAGTCCTGCGCATCAAGCGCCTCCTGAACGGCGAGCATGCCGTAGAGCGGCGCTTCGAAATCACCGGCAAGTTCCGTCGTGACCATCTCGGCCGGCCTTCCATTGTGCCGGAAGACCGGGAACGAGGCCTGCTCCTCGTTGATCTGCACGACATCGCCGAGTTCGACGATGCTGCGGTCGCCCGGCAGAAGGTTTGCCGGGATCGGTGTCGTCAGGAAGTCTTCGGTAATGCGCCGGTCGGACTTTTGCCGTTCGAGACGGATCGGGATCGGCTGGCGCCCCTCGCCGCGGTGCGAATAGCCGATCGTCATGCCACCATTGAGGATCGCAAGCGTATCAAAGACATCGGTTTCCTGGACGCGGAAGAAGTCGAGATCATCGCTGGAGACGACCGCGCGCAGGCGGCGCGACGGCATGCCGTAGGAATTGTCGATATCGACGATGAACGGCACCGAGCGGAATGCCGCTTCCACCTTGGCCGCCACGGCGCGACGGGTTTGCGCATCAGGGCCATAGATTTCGGCGAGCAGCGTTGCCATTACCGGCGGGCCGGGTGGCGGTTCGACAACCTTCAGGCTTGTGCCTGCGGGCACCTGCACGGTCTTGATCCGCTCGCGGATGTCGAGGGCGATCTCGTGGCTGGTGCGTTCACGATCGGTCTTCGGCAGGAGATTGAGCGCGACTTCGCCCATCTGCGGCTCGGAGCGGAAATACGCATGGCGCACGAGACCATTGAAGTTGAAGGGGGCCGCGGTTCCCGCATGGGTCTGGACCGATCGCACTTCATTCAGCTTCGTGACGATGGCGGCGATATCCTGCGCCACGCGATCGGTCGCTTCCACTGAAGCGCCCTCGGGCAGATCGATGACGACCGCCAGTTCCGACTTGTTGTCGAACGGCAGCAGCTTGACCGTCACGTCCTTGGTGTAGAACAGCGCCAGCGACCCGATGGTCAGCGCGCCGACGATCAGCAGGAATATCCAGCTGACCGTTTTTGACGACAGGATCGGCCGGGCAACGGCACTGTAGGCGCGCCCCAGGACCCCGCCTTGCGCATGGTGTTCGCCATGCGACACCGGCGCCTTCCCGGCAACTTTCAGCATCAGCCACGGCGTGACCATCACCGCAACGAAGAACGAGAAGATCATCGCCGCCGACGCATTGGCCGGGATCGGGCTCATGTAGGGGCCCATCATGCCGGAAACGAACAGCATCGGCAGCAGGGCCGCGACAACGGTCAGCGTGGCGACGATGGTCGGATTGCCGACTTCCGCAACCGCATGGATCGCCGCTTCCTTGCGATCGCGCCCGTCGGCCATGCCCCAATGCCGGGCGATGTTCTCGATGACGACGATGGCATCATCGACAAGGATGCCGATCGAAAAGATCAGCGCGAACAGCGAGACGCGGTTCAGCGTGTAACCCATGATCCAGGAGGCAAACAGCGTCAGAAGGATCGTCACGGGGATGACGACCGCCACCACCATCGCCTCGCGCCGGCCGATGGCCACCCAGACCAGCGCGATGATCGAGATCGTCGCCAGCCCCAAATGATAGAGAAGCTCGTTGGCCTTTTCGTTGGCTGTCTCGCCATAATCGCGCGTCACCTCCACATGCACATCGGTCGGGATCAGCGTGCCTTCCAGCTGATGGACACGGTGCAGGATGGTTTCGGCGACGGTCACGGCGTTGGAACCGGCGCGCTTGGCCATCGCAAGCGTTACCGCAGGCACGCGCTCGATGCCACGCGCATTGCGGGTGACCGTCGAAACGATGCGCTCGTCGGTCTCGGTCACGTAGTCGATGTCGGCGACATCACGCACATAGACCGGGCGGCCGTCGCGCGTCGTCAGCAGCAGATTGCCGATTTCGGCCGGCGTCTTCAGGGTTTCGCCGGCAATCAGCGTGATCTGTTCGCCGGCATCGCGGACGCGGCCGGTCGGCATGGCGCGGTTGGCGCCCTGCACCTTGCCCGCCAGTTGCTGCAGCGTGACGCCATTCAGCGCAAGGCGCGCCGGATCGGGCGCAATGCGCAGCCGCTCGCCGGCCTCGCCGACCAGATAGGTCAGGCCGACATCAGGCACTTTGGCAAGTTCGGTGCGCAGTTCACGGGCGATGCGGGTCAATGCGGTGGCATCGACGCCGGTGGCACCGGGCTCTGGGGTCAACGTCAGCGCCACAATGGCGACATCATCGATGCCGCGCCCGACAATCATCGGTTCGGGAATGCCGACCGGAATACGGTCCATGTTGGCGCGCAGCTTGTCATGGACACGCAGCACGGCATCGTCCGCCGAAGTGCCGACGAGGAACCGCGCCGTCACAAGCACACCATCGTCCTGTGACTGCGAATAGACGTGCTCGACGCCGTTGATGCCCTTGATGATGGTTTCCAGCGGTTCGGCAATCAGCTTGACTGCGTCCTCGGCCTTCAGGCCGTCGGCGCGCAGCTGGATGTCGACCATCGGCACCGAGATTTGCGGTTCTTCCTCGCGCGGCAGCGAAATCAGCGCGACAAGTCCGAACGCAAAGGCGGCGATCAGGAAAAGCGGCGTCAGCGGCGAGGTGATGAAGGCGCGCGTGAGGGCGCCCGCGATCCCGTCGGATGCGGGCTTGAAATCATGGCCGGCGCTCATGGCAGTACCACCTTGTCACTGACGGCAAGACCGGTGACGATCTCGACCATCGCAGCGCCGTCGCGTTGCAGTTCCTCGCCAACGATGACCACGCGCTCGGCGGTTCCGCCGTCGGTTTCCACGGTGACAAAATCGATGCCGAACCGGTTTTCGACAGCGGCTGCCGGAACCAGCAGCGCATCACGCGCGCCGACGGGCAGTTCGACCAAAACGCGGGCATTGATGAAGGCGGTATCGAGCCCTTCCACTTCCACATCGGCGGTAACGCGGCCCGCTTCGATCTGCGGGTAAATCTTGGCAAGACGTCCGGTCGTTTCGCCAGCATCGCCGGTGACGCGGATCGTAGCGCCTTCAGTCAGGTCACCGGCATGGCGTTCGGGAAGCGACAGGCGCAGGAAGAAGCCGTTGCCGCCGATCATCGCGATCGGCTCGCCACCCATGACGACACCGCCCATGGTGGCCGAGGTGGACAACACCTTGCCCGACAGCGGCGCAAGGACGGCGCCTTCGGCCTGCTGTTGCTCGACCTGCGCCTTTTCGGCTTGCCGGGCGACGATCTGGTTCAGCGTGACATTGACGTCGGTGCGCAACTGGTCGAGCCGCTGGGCGGTGACGACGCCCTGCTTGACGAGGGTCTCGCCGCGGGCAAGTTCCGAACGGGCCTGTTCCAGCTGGACATTCAATGCGCCGAGCTGGGCGTCGATCGCGGCGACCTGAAAGCCGAGCTTGTCGTCGCGGATCAGTGCGATGACCTGGCCGGTTTCAACCGCATCACCCTCGGTAACGGTCAGTTCGATGATGGTGCCACCGATGCGCGCCCGCGCAGGCACGGTATCGCGCGCCTCGACACGGCCATAGACGGCTTTCCATTCGGTCGTCGGCACCGCAGCCACGTCAAATGTTTCGGCAAAGGCCGACCCTGCAGCCATGACCATGGCCGCTGCGATAAGTCTGCGATGCATGACAATGATCCTCAGAAGGCGCAGCCCGGCTTGATGCCGAACATGCGGAAAATCGAGGCGGCTGGGCAAAAGCCGGTAAAGGCCGACTGCAGCAGGTTCGCGCCAATGAAAACGGTAAACCAGACAAACGGCGGCGACACCCAGACGGTCAAGGCGACGGACAGAAGGGTCATGACGCCGGCAAAGGCGAGAACGGAACGGTCGAGGGTCACGGGAGGCATCCTTTCATATGATACTTCGTTTATATACAAAATATCGAATATGAAAGCAAGGGGTTCGGGAGCCTGCCGCGTTCGCTTCACGTCATGTCAGAACGGGGCTTCCTGGCGACAACATCGATCAGTGCGGACATGCCCGCATGGCCCCCGATCCCGACCGGGGCACTGTATCACGCAAGTCCGAGAGCCTCCGATTTTGCCGGTCACGGCGCTGGAGGCAAGGCGGCCGCCACCCGCTTCTTGCCCTTGGCATGATTGGAAATCCAGTCCATCGCCGCCAGAAGCACCCCAGACACGACAAAGACGAGATGGATGATCACCATCCACCGGATCTGCTCGACGTCATACTTGGTCACATCCATGAAAATCTTCAGCAGATGGATGCCGGAAATGGCGACAATTGAAGCCACAAGCTTCAGCTTCAAGCCGGAGAAGTCGACATCACCTTGCCAGTCCGGGCGGTCCTTGTGGCCGTCGAACTCGATGCGGCTGACAAAGTTTTCATAGCCGGAGAAGATGACGATCATCAGCAGATTGGCAGCCAAGCTGAGGTCGATCAGCGCAAGCGCGCCAAGGATGGCGCTGTCGACAGTGACCGTCGGCAGGGCAAGCGCAAAGGCCGCCAACTCCGTCATGAACACCCAAACAAGGATGGCCACCATGACCACCAACCCGAGATACATCGGCGCCAGCAGCCAGCGGCTGGCGAAAAGTGTCTGCTCGATCAAACGTTCCATGATGATCCCAAACGGAAGTATCCGCTTCGCTGCAGAACCGGTTAGCCCAATGGCTGATTGTACGCCATCCAAAATGTATGTCTCGCCATGCAGTAAGGTCTTCCCGGACGATCCGAAGCGTTCATGCGCGCCCATGTCGCATGGCAAGAGACGGCAGACGTCTTCGCCCGCGCGGGCGCATCAGCTACAGGCCGGGTGCGCATGATCACGGATCGCGCGCCGGCGTACGCGGCCATGAATGCCCGCGCTGTCACTCAGGTCGGGAGACGCCCATGGAAGTCGAAATGCTCATCTATCCGCCGATCATCGCGTTTCTGGCCTGGCGCGCGCGTCACGGGAGCGAGATCGAAAAGACGCTGTTCGTCGTCAACCTCGCTTTGCTTTGGGGAAGTGCGATCTGGCTGTTCGGCTATCCGGCGCTGATCATTCCGGCGGTCGGTGCAGCGTTTGCGATCCTGACGACGATCGTCGTCCTGACCTCCGCCGATTTCCTGCCGAAGCGCTGGAAGGGCGAAGAGGATCAATAAGGGTCCGCTTTCAAGAAAAAAGCGGGCCAAAAGCCCGCTTCTCCAACGGCTGAATGTCACATTCAAATTCAGCCGGCAAACGCCAGGACGAGACCGGCGGCTACCGTGGCACCACCAGCGGCACGCACCGTTACGTCAGACGCCTTGGCGGCGCCGGACAGGATGCGTGCTGCAACAAAACCGAGACCGATGCCGGCGCCGTGCAGAAGTGCGGTCGATACCGCAAACCCGGCACCGTAGCCGAGCGTTGCCGCTGCGCCCATTTCGCCGCCATGGGCAAAGCCGTGGAACACTGCGAAGATTGCCACGAGAATGGCAGCTACAGCGGTATCCGCCTTCAAGGCCATGGCAACGACGAGGCCCAGCACAACGACGGACGCGAGAATTGCCGGCTCGACGAATGGCAGGGCCAGACCGCTGAGCGAAAGCGCAAAGCCGCCGAGCATGGCACCGACAAACGCAGCGGGCACCGCCAGCAGCGCGCGACCGCCGATCTGGAACGCCCAGAGGCCGACTGCAACCATCGCCAGAATGTGGTCAAGGCCGAAGACCGGATGCGTGAAACCGGCGGCAAACGAGCCGTGCTCGACCGGATTGAGGTGGGCGAAGGCGGGGGTCGACAGCGCCATCATGAAAAGGGTGGAGAGGGCCAAGCGTTTCGTCACGGAAAATGCTCCTGGGTTGGGTTCGTCTGACACCCCGTCGAGGGTCATGTCTTTCCGGGCTTTTCGGCAGCCCTGTTCTGTCTTCGGTGTCGCGCTTTGCGCCGCAGCTGTCAATCCGTTGCGAGGTTGAACGACCCCGCAACGGACCGGTGACGTCATTGCGCGTCGGGCAGGATGAACTTCGGCTTCAAAGCCTCGGTGCAGGACGTGTCGAGTTCGGCTGCCGGGTTTTCGATGAAGGCAACGCCGATGTCGATCGCACACTGCGAAAAAACCAGTGCACCATGCCCCGTCTCCGGGAAAACCACCGAGCGGCCGTTCGGAAGATGGCGTGCCGTCTCCGGTCCCCAACTGGTTGCGGTCTGGGTGTCCAGCTTGCCCGAGAAGACCATGGTCGGGATCGGGCTGGTGACCGGATCGTGGAACCCCGGATTGTCGAGACGCTGGAAGATGCCGCACGTCGCGTAGAGTTCGGCCAACTGCTTTTCGGCGTTGTCCTTGATCTGCTTGGAGAGACCGAGGGTTTGGTTGACCGCGCGCGCGCCTTCGACCGAGTTGATGTCCATGTCTTCCTGGCACATGTAGAGAAACAGTTCGAGCGACTCCATCAGCACGTTTTCGATCTTGGTGTTGTCGGTTGAAACGCGGCGGAAGACGTCTGCCAGTTCTTCGTCGGACAGGGACCTTGCGAGCGAAGCAATCGTGTCACGCGTCGTGCCTTCAAAATAGCGCAGCGCCAGGGCGATCAGCAAAGCGCGGTCGGGCTCTGCGGCGCGAAGGCGCAGATAGTCGGTCGCGAACGCAATCCGCGCCGACTTCTCGCCGATGGATTTGGCCGCTTCCAGAAGGCGCTCCTCGAAAAGTTGGACAACCGAGACGCCGTCCGGCGCCGTGCGGCGAAGCGCCTCCAGTTCGCCCAGCACCGACTTCATCGCGCCGTCGGTTTCGCCCATTGTCTTGGCATGGACCAGCGCGGCGCGGGCGAGCGCGGCCTGGGTCGGCGGCAAGGAACCGATCTTGCCGAGAAGCTCTTCGGCATTGTTTTTGGGGATCAGGGTTTCGTTGATGATCGCGGCGGCTGTTGCGGTTTCGCCTTTTTCCAGTTCAGCGATCAGCTTGGGCACGAATGGCGTCAGACCGCGAAAGCTGGATTGCCATCCATTGCGCAAATCGATGACGCCATAGAGCAGCGTGCCGTTGAAATCGGCCCCCGCAACCTTTACGGGCGTTTCGTTCAGCTTGTCATACAGCGCCCAGAACCGCGTCTCCAGATCCGGATAGGCCGCATCGCAAGCAGGATCGGTCCTGCAATATTCAAAGGTCGATTTGATCGCCTCGTCGTGCGGGGTCATCAGTGTGTCGTAGGTGGCGATATGGGGCGGCGCGACGGAATCCAGCACCACCGCGCGCACGCCTTCCGGCGCCGTGCGCATCACTTCAAGGCCAAGCTTGGTGCCGTAGGAAATGCCGTAGATGTTGTATTCAGGGTAGCCCAGCGCCTGCATCACCGATTGCACATCGCGCGCGTTGTCACGGGTGTTGATCGTGGTGATGTCGGTGCCGCGCGCCTTGAGTTCGTCGATGCAGGCCTGCACGACCTCTTTCTTGAGCGCTTCGGCCGGCAGCTTGCCGGTCACGATGCCGGTGAAGGTTTCCACATTGTCGGCAACGGTTTCAAAACACCGTGTTGCGCCGCCGGATGCATCGACGCCGCGCTGGTCAAACGCCACGATGTCGCGGCGCTCGCGCATCTTGGCAAAGGCAAAGCTCGTCAGCGAGACATCATCGACGATGCCGCCACCCGGACCACCATGCAGGTGCACCACCGCATCCTTGGCTGCGACCAGCGAATGCGCCTTGTAGACGGCAAATTTCAGCTTGTAGCGGTTGCCGGTGGGATTCTTGTAGTCGGCCGGAACATCCACCGTACCGCACAGGACCGTCTTGCCCTCGATTTCGAGCGGCGCGATCGGCAGGGCGCAGCGCGTGATCGCGACCGGGTAGCGCGGATCGGCTCCGCCCGCCGCAAGCACCGGAAAGTGATCCGCCGCAGGTTCCGGCGAAAGGAACGCGGCAATAATGGCAACGATCTGTTCTGCAGTGGTCATGACAACGTCTCCATACTGGCAAACTCAACTTGAGCGTTATTTCGCCAGTTGTGCAAGACAGTGTCATGACAGGCTGTTTCGGCACGTCGTTGCGGGGCCATGGTGGCCCCGCTCCTGCTGTCAACCGAGCGTCGGCATCGTGAAGGCCGGATCTTCGCGCAACCCCGACGGCCAACGCACGGTCGTCGTCTTGATACGGGTGTAGAACCGGACGCCCTCCATGCCGTGCATGGCATGGTCGCCGAAGATCGACGCCTTCCAGCCTCCGAAGGAATGAAACGCCATCGGCACCGGGATCGGCACGTTGATGCCGACCATGCCGACTTCGATGTCCTGGCTGAAGCGACGCGCCGCATCGCCGTCACGGGTAAAGATCGCCGTGCCATTGGCGTATTCATGGCGATGGATCAGGTCGACCGCATCCTGGTACGATTTCGTGCGGGCCACCGACAGGACCGGGCCGAAGATCTCTTCTTTCCAGATCGTCATGTCGGGGGTCACGTTGTCGATCAGCGTGCCACCGACATAATAGCCGTTCTCGTAGCCCTGCCGGTCCTGACGGAAGCCGCGACCATCGACGACGATTTTTGCGCCTTCGCGCTCGCCGGCATCGATATAGCCAAGCACCTTGGCGCGATGCTGTGCGGTGACCAGCGGGCCCATTTCCGAGGTCGTGTCGACGGACGGGCCGATCTTCAGCGCTTCGATCTTCGGCACCAGCTTCTCGATCAGCGCGTCGGCCACTTGATCGGTGACGGGAACCGCAACCGAGATCGCCATGCAGCGCTCGCCGGCCGAACCGAAGGCGGCGCCCATCAGCGCATTGGCTGCCATGTCGAGGTCGGCATCCGGCATGATGACCATGTGGTTCTTTGCGCCGCCCAACGCCTGCACGCGTTTGCCGTTGGCCGTGCCGGTCGTGTAGATGTAACGGGCGATCGGCGTCGAGCCGACGAAGCTGATAGCCTTCACATCGGCATGGTTCAGCAGCGCGTCGACCGC
The DNA here is from genome assembly GCA_041752455.1 of Roseitalea sp. GTDB lineage: Bacteria > Pseudomonadota > Alphaproteobacteria > Rhizobiales > Rhizobiaceae > JBGSWL01. The sequence goes on from JBGSWL010000143.1 coordinate 13,707, forward strand.
AACCTTGTCGCCTTGCACGACGTTGAAGACACCGTCCGGCAGCCCTGCCTCCTTCAGCCAGGCGGCGATGAGCAGCGACGGCGACGGATCGCGCTCCGACGGCTTCAGGACGAAGGTGTTGCCGCAGGCAAGCGCCACCGGGAACATCCACATCGGCACCATGGCCGGGAAGTTGAACGGCGTGATGCCGGCGACAACGCCCAGCGGCTGGCGGATCATCCGCGTATCGATGCCTGGGCCGACATGCTCTGAAAACTCGCCCTTCAGCAGCGTCGGCGCGGCGGTGGCGAACTCGACCACTTCCAGCCCGCGCGTGACTTCGCCTACGGCATCGTCGTGGGTCTTGCCATGTTCGGCGGAGATCGCCTCGGCGAGCACATCGGTGCGGTCCCAGAGGATCGTCTTGAAGCGGTCGAGAATGCGCGCGCGGCGCAGCGGCGGCATGGCCGACCACTCGCCAAAGGCAGCCTTGCCGGAGGCAACCGCCGCATTGACCTCTTCAACGGATGCCAAAGCAACCGTGCCGCTCTGGCTGCCGGTTGCCGGGTTGAAAACCGGCTGGCTGCGGCCGGACATACCGGCAACGATCGTGCCGTTGATGAAATGGGCAATGTCGGACATGAAAGGGTCTCCTCGGGCACCGCTTGTTCGGGGTTGGATATGCCTTACCGCCGGCGGCACAGAAGTCCACACTGCACTGCCACAAAATCCGATGGCGGCTGCATATCGCGCGTTTTGATACACAACCGCCAACAACCGCATTTTGACCGCTGCTGCAAAAAACTTCGCTCGGGTCTTGCCAAACCTTTTGCGAAAGATGATTTGGAGGCTGCGGACCGGGCCCCTCTGACGACAGACCTCTGTCGTGATGTCGGACCGCTACAGGGACAATCCCGACGCCACGCCCGGTCTTCAGCCCAAGTCATGACCATGCGCACTCGGCCGTCGGCATTCCCGTAGGAGTGAGGTAGCTATCTTGGACATTCTTCTGATGCCGTTTTTGGACAAACCACTGTGGATGTGGGTTGTCTTCATATCCTTGGTCATAGCGCTTCTGATCTTCGACCTCGGCGTTCTCAACAAAAAAGACCACGAGATCGGCGTTGGCGAAAGCCTCCGGTTGTCGGCGATGTATATCGCGCTCGGGGTCTCGTTCTCCGGATTCATCTGGTGGCAGATGGGACCAACCGAGACGGCGCAATATCTCACAGCATTCGTCGTCGAAAAGACGCTTGCGCTCGACAACATCTTCGTGATGGCGCTGATCTTCAGTTTCTTTGCCATCCCCCGGCTTTATCAGCATCGCGTGCTGTTCTGGGGCATTCTCGGCGTGATTGTCCTGCGCGGTATCATGATCGGTCTCGGCGCGACGATCGTCGAGCAGTATCATTGGGTGCTTTACCTCTTCGCGCTCTTCCTCATCTTCACCGGCATACGCATGCTGTTTCATGATGAAGACAAAAAGCCGGATTTCAATGCCAATCCCGTGCTGCGTTTTCTCAAGAGCCGGATGCGTGTCACCGACGAGATCCACGGCCATGACTTCTTCGTCAAGAAGCCTGATCCCAAAACCGGAAATCTCGTGCGCTTCGCCACACCGCTGTTTCTGGCGCTGGTGCTGATCGAAATCGCCGACATCGTTTTTGCGGTCGATTCGGTACCCGCCGTGTTCACCATCACCAACGACCCCTACATCGTCTACACGTCAAACATCTTCGCGATCCTCGGTCTGCGCGCGCTGTTCTTTGCGCTCTCTGCAATCCTGCACCGCTTTGCCTATCTCAAATATGCTCTGTCGTTGCTGCTGGTGTTCATCGGCTCGAAGATCTTCATTGCCGACATCATGGGCTGGGAGAAGTTTCCGCCGGAGTGGTCGCTTGGCATCACGCTGGTGATCCTGGCGGTCGGTATCGTGTATTCGGTGTGGAAGACAAAGGACGGGGAACCCGCCAGCCCGGCACGCTGAACTTTATTTCACCGCCGGACCGATCCACCCCCATATTCGCGAACCGAGTGCCATGACAGCCGACCATCCATCAAAGCCCGGGCACGACCATGCTAACGAGGGCGAGCATGCAGATGGTGAAACCGATGGCCCACACACAAGCATGGCAACCGGCCCATTTCAGCGGCGCCGGTTGTCGGAAATCCTCAACGAGGTCGGCCAAGACACGAGCCGCGACGAAATCGCGGTCAACGATCTCATTGCGCTCCTTGGCAGTCGTGGACGCGCTGCGCTGATCCTGATCTTCGCATTTCCGAATGTTCTGCCGGCACCGCCGGGCGTTTCCGGCCTGCTTGGACTGCCATTGCTCTACCTCTCGCTCCAGATGATGCTCGGCAAGACGCCGTGGTTGCCGAAATTCATCGGAGAACGATCGATCCCGCGCGGCAGGTTTGCGCAGATGTTCGACCGTCTGGCGCCTTGGCTGGCGCGGGCCGAGCGCCTGCTCTCACCGCGCTGGCTGTTTCTCGTCGGACCAAGTCCCGAGCGTGCCCTCGGCATGCTTTGTCTCGTGCTGGCTGCGGTCCTTGCACTGCCCATCCCGCTTGGAAACATGCTTCCTGCCATGGCGATCTGCATGATCGCGCTTGGCATCCTCGAGCGCGACGGCGTCTGGGTTTTTGTCGGCCTTGCGACGGGGCTTGTTTCGCTCGGCATCGCCTCGGCGGTGGTTTACGCACTGATCAAGGCCGCGATCTTTCTGCTCCTCAACGCCTTCACGTGATATAAGAAAACCACGACGCCACCCGGATCCTGTCCCCATGCTGCTGGAAATTCTGCTCGTCTTCGCCCTGATCTTGGTCAACGGCGTGTTGGCGATGTCGGAATTGGCTATCGTCTCGGCCCGTACCGGCCGGCTGAAAGTGATGGCGGATCGCGGCAACAAGGGTGCGGAAATTGCCATCGGACTTGCAGCCGACCCCGGCAAGTTCCTGTCCAGCGTCCAGATCGGAATCACCCTCGTCGGTGTCCTGTCCGGTGCCTTTTCCGGTGCAACGCTCGGCGTGCGGCTGGCTGACGGGCTCATTTCGCTCGGCGTGAGCACTGCGCTCGCCCAAGCGCTGGGCGTCGGCGGCGTTGTTGTGGCTATCACCTACTTGTCCCTGATCTTCGGAGAACTCGTGCCCAAGCAAATTGCCTTGCGGGCGCCGGAAGCATCGGCGAGCCGGATTGCTCCCCTCCTCAACTTCATCGCGATCGCCGCAGCGCCGCTGGTCTGGGTACTCAACCGGTCCGGCCAGCTGGTGCTTGCGATGCTCGGCCAATCGGGTACCTCCGACAGCAGCATGAGCGATGAGGAAGTCAAGCTTGTGCTGTCTGAGGCACAATCGGCCGGCGTGATGGAAAAAGCCGAAACCGAAATGATTGCCGGCGTGATGCGGATCGCGGACCGGACGGCGCGCGGCCTGATGGTACCCCGGCACGAGGTCGAGATCGTCGATATCGGCGAGACCTCAGCCGAAATCATCCGCCGTTTTCGGGAAACCGGGCATTCACGCATCCTCGTGCGCGACGGCGACGCCGACAATATCATCGGCGTGTTCAAGTCGCGCGATTTTCTGGATTCCGGCACCTCCGAGCCGCTTGCCAATGCACGTTCGCGAGTGATCGAGACACCGGTCGTGCGCGACGGCATGGCCGGCCTCGATGTTCTCGAAACGCTGCGCGGCGCACCGGCACACATGGTCCTCGTCTATGACGAATATGGGCACTTCGAGGGCATCATCACGCCGATGGATGTGCTGGAGGCGATTGCAGGTCAATTCACCGAAGGCGGGGAACTGGAAGCAAAAGTCGTCGTGCGCGAAGACGGTAGCCTGCTTGTAGCCGGTTGGATGCCGGTCGACGAGTTTGCCGATCGCATTGGCCTGACATTGGACGAAGACCGCGACTACGAGACGGTGGCCGGGCTGGTTCTGGAGGAAATGGGCTCCCTTCCAGACCTTGGCGAGCACATTGATCTTGACGGCTGGCGCATCGAGGTCATCGACCTCGACGGCCGGCGGATCGACAAGCTGCTGGTCCAGAAGATCGCCTGACGAAGCACGCAGCTGCCATTCAATCCTGAGTATTTCGTTCACGGCGCGGCAGCGCCTGCCGGTCAAAGGCCACCGTTTTCACCAACGCGATCACCCCCTGCCCTTGCGCAAGGCCGAGGGTCTGCACTGCCGCGCGGGTGATGCGCGCGCGCAATTGCTGCCCGCCAAGGTCGAGCAACACTTCGGCAAAGGCGGTGTCAGCGTCGGGCGTGATCGTCAGGATCTTCGCCGGCAACTGGTTGCGGATGCTGAGCCCTTCGATCGGGGCCAGAGCCAGCGAGACGTCACGCGCGCGCACCCGCAGACGCACCTCCGCCCCTTCGGCAAGGCCGACTTCCGGCACTTCGAGCGTTGTACCCGACAGATTGATCCGCGTCAGATGCAGCGCAAAGTCCTGCGCGATGACGCGCCCGGAGAGCACTGCGCCAGCCTCGAACCGGCCCTGGACATCGGCCAGATCAAGGCGCTGCAGCGTTTCGGCAACGCCGCCCTTGGCGACCACACGGCCAGCGGAAAGCGCAACGATGCGGTCGCAGATCTGCGTCACCTCTTCGAGCGCATGGGTGACATAGATGATCGGCAGGCCGAAGGCTCTGGGAAGCCGCGCGATGTAGGGCAGGATCTCAGCCTTGCGCCGTGTATCGAGTGCCGCCAGCGGCTCATCCATCAGCAGAAGTTGCGGGCGCGCCAGAAGCGTTCGCCCGATCGCCACCCGCTGGCGCTCGCCGCCGGAAAGCTGTGTCACGCCGCGCGCGAACAAGGGCGAAAGGTCCAGCACTTCGGCCACGTCGTCAAAGCTGTAGCGGGCCGGTTGCGAAGCGGCGCGGCGATGGGCGTAGTCGAGATTGGCGCGAACATTCAGATGCGGAAACAGCCGCGCATCCTGGAACACATGGCCGACGCCGCGCCGGTGCGGCGCCACGAATCGGCGCCCGTCCTGCCAGATTTCCTCGCCGAACCGCACATGGCCTTTGGCACCTTGCTCGAAACCAGAGATGACGCGCAGCAAGGTGGACTTGCCGCAGCCCGACGGGCCGAACAGGGCGGTGATTCCCTGGCCTGCAAAATCTTCTGCAATCTCGAAGGAAAAATCAGGGTAGGCGAGACGCAGGTCGACGGACAGTTCGCTCATGGATCAGCCCGCCCTGACCGGAAACCGGCGGTTGACCGTATAGACCGCCAGCAGCACCGTGAACGAGAAGACCAGCAGGATCGCCGCAAGTGTGTGGGCGGCCGCGTAGTTGATGGTCTCCACATGCTCGTAGATCTGGATCGACACCACCTTTGTGCGGCCGGGAATGTTGCCCCCGACCATCAGCACGACGCCGAACTCGCCAATCGTATGGGCAAAGGTCAGGACGATCGCAGTCAGATAGCCGCGCAGTGCCATCGGCGAGGCAACCGAAACAAAGGCGTCGAACGGCGACGCGCGCAGGCTGGCGGCGGCTTCCAGCGGCGCGCGCCCGACCGTCTCGAAGGCCCCCTGCAACGGCTGCACCATGAACGGCAGCGAATAGAGCGCGGACGCAATCACGAGGCCGGTGAACGAGAAGGTCAGCGTCGATCCGGTCACCGACAGCCAGGCGCCACCGAGTGCGCTGTTGGGACTCATCAGAACCAGAAGATAGAAACCGAGCACGGTGGGCGGCAGCACCAGCGGCAAGGCCGTTACCGCCTCCACCACCGGCTTTGCCGCCGAGCGGGTATGGGCCAGCCACCAGGCGATCGGCGTTCCGACCAGTAGAAGGATCACCGTTGTCAGCGCGGCAAGCTGGGCGGTCAGCCAGAGCGGGCCGAAGTCGATGCTGGCCATCGCGTCAATTTCCCGTGCCGTAGCCGTGGTCCGCAATCACCTGCAACGCTTCCGGTGACTTGAGGAATTCGAGAAACGCCCTTGCCGCCGGGTTGGCTTCGCCTGCCTTTAGCAGCACGGCATCCTGGCGGATCGGCGTGAACATGTCCTTCGGCACAAGCAACCAACTGCCCGTCGGTTCCTTTCCGGGCGCCTTGATCGCTGACAGCGCGACAAAGCCGACTTCGGCGGCACCCGTTGCGACCAGCGAAAAGGTCTGACCGATGTTCTGGCCCATCACGATCTTGGGGGAAAGGCTGTCCCACAACCCCATGGCCTGCAAAGCCTCGCGCGCGGCAATGCCGTAAGGTGCCAGATCCGGATTGGCGATGGCGACATAACGCAGGTCCGCATTTTCGAGCGCAGCCTTGGCGTCGTTGCCGATGATTGCGGGGTCGGCGCTGTAGAGCGCCAGTTGCCCGACCGCATAGGTGAAACGCGTTCCTGCCACGGCCCTGCCCTCGGCTTCCAGTTTTGCGGGTGTCGTCGCGTCCGCCGACAGAAGCACATCGAAGGGTGCGCCTTCACCGATCTGCGCATAGAGCTTGCCCGTCGATCCGGTGGTCAGCAGAAGGTCATGACCCGTCGCGGCCTTGAACATCGGCGTCAGCTTTTCCGCGGCGTCAGCGAAATTTGCCGCGACTGCGACGAGTGCCGTTTCGGCCGCTGCACACACCGAGGAAAGCGGCAGTGCGACAACCAGCGCCAGCAGGCAAGAACGGATCATCGTCATGGGCCCTCCACCAATTCCGGCCGGATCCACATATCGCTAGCACCAGCAGCGATGGCAACGTAAATTCTCCGGGACGTGGCACTGGATCGACGATGTAGAAAGAACTGCGATGCGCCAACTGATCGGTCTTATGCTTGCTGCCGCGGTAACGGTCGCGGGATTGCCCGCCGCAACAGCCCATGCCGGCGAAACCATGATCGAGGACTTCACAATGCAGCCTGACACCCGCTGGCGCTTTTTCACCGATCAGGTCATGGGCGGCGTCTCCACCGGCCAAGTGGCATTTCCCGGCGAAGGCGGCGAGACGTTTGCCCGCATGACCGGCAAGGTCAGCACCGCCAACCGGGGCGGCTTCATCCAGATGCGGCTGGAACTCGACGGCGCGCCACCGGCCGAAACCAAGGGCGTGCGCCTTGTCGTTCGCGGCAACGATCAGCGCTATTTCGTGCATCTGCGCACCACGGGCGCCGTCCTGCCGTGGCAATATTACCAGGCCGGGTTTGATGTCGGGGCGCAGTGGAAAGAAGTGCGTCTTCCACTCGATGCTTTTGCCGCCTCCGGCCCGCTGCTGCGCGCGGCGCTGCGTCCTTCAAGCGTGACGTCGGTTGCCATCGTTGCCTATGGCCGCGATCACGAGGCGCAGATCGACGTTCGCGAGGTCGGTTTCTATTGATCAGCCTTGTGCGACCCCGGCAAGGCCGGGGGCGGCAGGGTGTCGCGGCAACTTGCGCGATGGCACGGTGCGCACGATTTCCGGAACATACCAATTTGGAAGGACCAGAAGGACAAGAGAACCATGCCTGACACCAATAAATTTCCCGACGACCAGCGCGTGCTGAACAGCCACAAGCAGCCCGAGAATTTCTCGGACCGTGTCGCGTTCCGCGTGGTCAAGGCGATGCGGGTCTTTGCCGACGCATTTTTCGCCAAACGTTATGGCCACCGCGCGGTCGTGCTCGAAACCGTCGCTGCCGTGCCGGGCATGGTCGGCGGATTGCTGCAGCACCTGAAATCGATCCGCCACATCCGCGATGACGAAGGCTGGATCCGCGAACTGCTCGACGAGGCTGAAAACGAGCGCATGCATCTGATGACATTCATCGAGATCGCGCAGCCGTCATGGTTCGAGCGCTGGCTGATCATGCTGGCGCAGGCGGTCTTCTTCAACCTCTACTTCTTCCTCTATCTGTTCTTTCCGAAGACCGCGCACCGGGTCGTCGGCTATCTCGAGGAAGAAGCCGTGGTCAGCTACACGCAGTATCTTGCGCAGATTGACGATGGCCATCAGGACAATGTGGCAGCGCCGAAGCTGGCGATTGACTACTGGAAGCTCGCGCCCGATGCGCGCCTGCGCGACGTAGTCATTGCGGTCCGGGCGGATGAAGCCAAACACCGCGATGTCAACCATGGCTTTGCCGACAAGCTTGCCAGCGGAAAATCGAACCACCAGGCCTCGCAGGAAACGCTGGCGCAAACACAGTAACGCGGTCTGCGCCCTGCCGGCCCTGCGCCTCTGTCAGAACCGCTTGCGCAGGGTCGCGGTGCCGCCAACAGCCTGATACTCGTCTGCAAACAAGCCGTCGAAATATCCGCCAAGCTGGAACTGCCAGCCGCTCGGATCGGAAACGCCCAAGGCGGCGTCAAGGCGTGCGCGAAGCTGTCCCTCGTCAGGCGACGCGGCGCTTGCCGCGCCTTCCTGTTTGTCGAATGTCCAGATGCCCGTCACGCCCAGGCGCGGTGCCACCATCCGCCCGTCACCCACATCGAAGCTCCGGCTGATGGACGGCCCGAAGTTGAGTTCTCCGAGCGATACGGTCTGTTCGCCGATCGCGTTCCCCAGCGTGTCGATGTAGGCTTGCTGGGTTTCCTTGAACCAGTTGACCTCGAGTTTCGGAGTGACCTCCCAGCCAGAGAGCATGTAGCTGCCCGAAACCTTTGCCGATGCAAGGAACCGCTCGGTTTCGAAACCGTCTGTGTACGTGCCGAGTGGCGAGATGTCGTTGTCTGATCGTCCCCAGGACGCCCGCGCCATCACTCGCAGGTTGGTTCCGGGCAGGCGGGCAGCGAGATAGGGCCCCGCCATCCAGCCGCGGCCGCCGAAATCGCTGCCGGAGGCGCTGTTTTCCTGCGTGTAGCTGTCAAATTGGACAAGAGCGCCAATGGCCAGATCGCGGCTGACGAAGTAGTGCCCACCCAGATTTCCAATCAGATAGGTACCGACGGTTTCGTCAGTCGTTGAGCGGGCGCCCTGCAGGTTCATCCAAATATCGTACTTGCGCAGTGTCCCGGCGGCGTCGACGCCGACCGTTGCGTCACTCGTGGCCACTGCCTCGACACCGGCGGGCCCTGCAGCCAGCGGATATGCGGCATCCGCGCGTCCAAACATGCGGGCTTCGATGTTTCCGGCCGACGCCTGTCCGGGCATCGCGCCTGCCTGTTGGCCCTGCTGTCCTTCCCCTGCCATCACGCGGTCAAAATGGCTGAGGCTTGTGGAAAATGCGAAAGTCACATCGTCTGACGAGCCATTGATCGACAGAAGACCGAGCGGACCGCCGACGCCCGCTGTCGGGTCGAAGGCAAAACCCAGAACATCCGGCTGATTGCCAAGGATCAGGTGCATGCGGTCGACCAGCGCGTTGGCGATGGCTTCCTGGGTTTCTTCGACGACGCTGCTGCCAACAGTCACAACCTGCGATGCGGTGTTGCCATTGTTGGCGACGTCGAAGGCGGCGTTTTCCGGCACGCTGATCGTCGCATCACCACCGCCGGTTGGCGTGATCGTCACGTCAAAGCTGTTGCCGGTTCCCGGCGCAAGGTCCGTCACCGCGCCGTTGGTCACCAGAATGTCGGCCTCGTCGAACCCGGTCACGGGCTCGTCGAACGTGACCACAAGACTGAACGACTGACCGGCCGTCACGCTGCCGGGTGCGCCGGTTATGGTGACCGACGGGCGTGTCGTGTCCTCGACCGTGACCGTGAAGCTGGCGGTTGCCACATTGCCTGCACTGTCGGCGGCGGTGAAGGTATTGGTTGTCACACCCAGCGGGAAATCCGCGCCTGAGGGCAAGCCAGCCGTCTGCGTCGGCACGATGGTACCATCAACCGGATCCGTCGCCGTAACCGAAGCGTAGGTGACTGGTGTGGCGGACTGACCGTTGCTGCTGACCCGGATATTGTCCGGAACAACCAGCGTGGGGGCCTCGCCGTCGGTCACCGTCACCCTAAAGGAAACGGAGTTTGTGTTGTTTGCGGCGTCGGTTACCATGAACGTGTTGGTGGTCACGCCGACCGGAAATGCTGAACCCGATGGCAGTCCGGCGGTCTGAACCGGTGTCAGTGCGCCGTCCACGTCATCGTTTGCAGTGGGTGGCGTGAAGACAACCGTTGCGGTTGCTTGTCCTGCGTCGGTTTCAACCGAGATGTCAGCCGGGACACCCGCGAAAACCGGCGCCGTGCCATCGGTGATGGTAAAGCTGCGGGTTTCCTGCGCCGCCGCTTGATAGTTGGCATCGCCCGCTTGATCAGCAGTGACCGTGCAGATGCCCGGTCGCAGTACTGTTGCGACCGTGCCCGAAACCGAACAAACCGCCGGTGTCATGGAAGCAAAGGTTACAGGCAAGCCGGACGATGCCGAAGCATTCAGGTTCACCTGCTCGTTGACGACGAAGTTGGTAATGTCAGAGAGCGAATCCAGCGTGATGGTCTGGCCCGCCTGCCCGATGGCAAAGGAATCCGTCACCGGGATTGCGGAGGCGTAGTTGTCATTGCCGGCCTGGCTTGCCGTGATCGAGCAGATGCCTGCGCCGACAAATGTCACCGTAGCGCCATTACTGCCTCCGGTCGTGCAGACGGCAGCCGAGTTGGAAGCGAACGTCACCGGGTTGCCCGATGCGCCGCCGGTCGCCGACAAGGCCACCGTGCCGCCGGGAGCGAAGGTCTGTGCCGCGGGCGGCGTAAAGGCGATTGTCTGGCCTGCCTGGCCGTTCGACATCGCAAAATTGATGCCTGTCGTGATGCCTGCCACCGTGGCAGTCACGTTGTAGGTCCCGGCCGTCCCATTGGCGGCCGCAGTGACGCTGGCCCTTCCGTCGGCTCCGGTGACCGCGCTCGAGGAGCCGAGCACGGCCGAGGCGCCGGCGTTGGGCACAGCGAAATTGACCGTCACGCCTTGGATCGGGTTGTTGGCGAAGTCGCGCACGATCGCCACAAGGGGCTGCGCGAAATCCGTCGAGATCACTGCTGTCTGTCCTGCGCCCGACTCGACTGCCAGCGTGGCCGGCGTGGCGACCGCGGTGAGAGCGCTTGCGGTCGTGGCCGTGCCGCCTGCCCCCGACTGCGTAGAGGTCACCGTGCCCGTGGTGTAGTTGTAGACACCTGCGACCGTGGTCCGGACCGGCAATGTCACGACGCAAGTTCCATTGGCATCAATGCTGCCGCCAGAGAAAGCAAAGGTTCCGTTGACGCCGTTGTAGGCGGCAGTCCCGCCGCAGGTGGAGGTCGCGCCTGCGCCCGTGCCGAGCAGATTGGCCGGAAGCGCCGCAGAGCCGAACGCCACGCCCGACAGCGCGATCGTGTTCGGGTTGGCGATTGTGACCACGAGATCGGCCTCGGTAGTGCCGTCAGCGGGAATCGACGCCGAATTGAATGCCGCCGCAATGGTCGGCGCCAGCGACGGCGCC
>JBGSWL010000144.1:0-28692 GCA_041752455.1 Roseitalea sp.
GGTCAATCATGAACATCAAGAGCCTTCTCCTCGGCTCCGCAGCGGCTCTCGTCGCTGTCTCTGGCGCTCGCGCTGCTGACGCAGTCGTGATCCCGGAACCCGAAGCAGTTGAATACGTCCGCGTTTGCGATGCAGCCGGCAAGGGCTACTTCTACATCCCCGGCACCGAAACCTGCCTGAAGTTCTCGGGTTACGTCCGTTACGAAATCAACTACAAAAGCGATGACGACAGCTGGTTCAAGCGTTCGGACATCCGCCTCAACATCGACGCCTGGAACGATACCGAACTCGGCCCGCTCTTCTCGCGCCTTCGCTTCGAAAGCGATGCATCGCCTGAATCCGAAAACGACATCGGTCTCGAGCTCGCCTACTTCACCATTGCTGGCCTGACCATCGGTCAGAACGCCACGTTCTGGGATTGGGGCTTCGGCGCCGACGGTGATGGCCTCATCGATTACGGTCCGTCGCCGACCGGCATGATCGCTTACACCTTTGACGCAGCTGGCTTCGGCTTCACGCTCGCTCTGGAAAACGACGACGACTTCTCGACCTTCATGCCGGACGTTGTGTTCGACGTGAACGGCTCGATCGGTGAGTTCGGTCTCCATGCCGGTGCTGCCTACAACCAGTCTGAAGAAGGCTGGACGATCAAGGCTGCTGGTTCGTACGACTTCGGCGTTGCTGCCCTGCAGCTCGGCGTTCAGTACTCGAACGACAACATCCTCAGCGCAGAATACGGCTCGGCCTACACCTGGGTTATTGGCGGCGACGTTTCGTTCGACATCTCCGAGAAGCTGTCGGCTCGCTTCGGCGGTAACTACGGCATCGATTTCGGTGGCTTTTCCGGCGTGAACGACTACCAGATCGGCGCTGGCGTGAACTACAAGGTTGTTTCGGGCTTCGACATCGATGCACGCGTCAACTACACCGACGGCGACACCTACGGCGACGGCGAGTGGTCCACCCGCGTTCGTCTGACCCGTTCGTTCTGATCGGTTCAAGCTTCGTGACTTTGAAGAACCCGGCGGGCAACCGCCGGGTTTTTCTTTGCGTGCGGCAACGCCAACCGCTTAGGCGCCAGGGCATGCGCCGGTTGTCACACGAATCCAACAAAAACAAAGAATGACTTGATTTGGGTCAGGCGCTGGGGAAACGTGCGCAGCAGGTCGCTGCACATGGTCCAACCGTGCAGTGTTCGACTTGTATCAAGACGACGATACGCATGAGGGGCGGATACGATGTGCAACTGGCGGAACTGGATCCTTCCGGGGATCCTCGCAACAGTCATTCTCACGGCCTTGGCCATGTTTTTTCAAGCCAGCCGGATCGAAGCCGATCTGGCCGCCAAGGCGTCCGCCGCCCTGCAAGGCGCCCATCCCTGGGCTGCCGTGGAACTCGATGGCCGCGAACTGACCCTTTCGGGCGTAGCGCCGGATGAAGCGGCCCAGTCCGCAGCCGCTGCACTTGCAGATGCCGCTTATGATGTGCGCACTGTCACCAATGTCTCGACGCTGCCGCCGGTCGCTGCGCCGTTTGCCTTCAAGGCGACCAAGGCCGAGGCCGGGATCACGTTGACCGGCAATGTGCCGTCTGATGCAGCGCGCGCCGAAATCGTTGCCGCCGCCGAGACCGCCAATCCGGGCATTGCCGTCACAGACAACATGACCTTGGCGCGCGGCGCGCCGGAGGGCTTTGCCGCGCTCGCCGGTTTCGGCCTGTCGCAACTGGGCGCCATGACGTCCGGCGAAGTGGCGATCTCCGACAGCACCTATTCGGTCAGCGGTGTCGCCGCTGATCCCGACGCCTATGAAGCCGAACTTGGCCGCGCCAATGGCGGTGCCTTGCCCGGCGGTGGAACGCTTGGCACCGCAGCCATCGAACCGCCGGTGCTGGCGGCCTGGTCCTGGGGCGCCAAGAAAGAGGCGGGCAACACGGTGACGCTCGCCGGTGTTGCCCCTTCGATCGACGTGCGCGACGCCATTGCCGCAAGCGCTGGCGAACTGAATCCCGGCGCCACGATCAACAACTTCACCAAGATTGCCGCCGGAGCGCCGGAAGGCTTTGATGGGGCTTATCAATTTGGCCTTGGCCTGCTGCCGCAACTGGCCGATGGCGCTGTCACCGTTACCAAGGACGGCCTGTCTGTCACGGGCAACGCCGTGGATGCCGATGCCTATGCGGCACTCACCGCGGCGCTTTCGTCCGCGCCTTCCGGCCTTGCGGTGACGAACACCGTTGCGGCGCCGGCAGCTTCGGAAACAGCAGCAGCACCTGCGGCAGCAGAATCGGCTGTCGCATCGCCCTATGTCTGGTCAGCGGCAAGAACGGCTCCGAACCGCGTCGAAATCAGCGGCTACGCACCATCACGCGAGGCTGCCGACACGATCCTCGCCGAAGCCCGTGACATTTTCGGCTCCGCGACCGAGGTCGTCGATGCTCTGGAGATCGCTGATGGCGCACCCGACGGGTTTGCCGATGCAACGTCATTCGGTCTCGCCATTGCCGATCGTCTTGAAAACGGAGCCGTGAAGCTGTCCGGCACCTCGCTCTCCTTTGAAGGCGAGACGCTGACCGAAGGCGCCCGCGCGGCAGTGCTGGAGCGCATCAACGTGCGCGCACCGGCCGGATATGCCGTTGAAATGGCCGAACTGCGGGTCAAGCCCGGCCCGCTGGAGGCCGGTGGCATCGGCGAACTGGCGCTTCCCGCCTGCCAGGACGCGTTCAATGCCATCCTGTCAGCCGGTCGTATCCGCTTTGCCACCGGCGAAGCGACGATCGAGGAAATCTCCCATGGCCTGCTCGACCGGCTCGCCTACACGGCGCAGGCTTGTCCGGCGGCGCGCGTCGAGATTTCCGGTCACACCGACGCCGACGGTTCGGACGAGGCCAACCAGACGCTGTCGGAGCTTCGCGCCGGTGCTGTGCGCGATTATCTTGTGACATCCGGCGTTCCGACCGAACGGCTGGACGCCGCCGGTTATGGCGAGACGCGCCCGGTTGCCGGTAACGACACAGACGAGGGCAAGGCACGCAATCGTCGCATCGAATTCAAGATCATCCAATAAGGGACGGGGGCTCTCATGTGGTACATCATGTCGCAAATCTGGATTTGGCTCCTCATCGCCTTCATCGTGGGTCTCGTCGTCGGCTGGCGCAGCAGTTTGCTGCGCACCCAGTCCTGATCCCGGCCGATAGACAGGAGAGAATATCATGACAGTACTCATCGCGCAGTCGGCCTTGCTGATTGCCATCGCCTTCATCCTCGGCTGCATCTGCGGTTGCCTGCTGCGCACGATCTTCGGCAGTGACAGCGCGGCCAACAGTGCCGGAAAGACCACCGCCAAACCGGCGAATACCGCGGCAACAGCCGCAACTGCGGCTGCTGCGACCGGAGCCGCGCTCACGGCAGCGCGTTCGAACGTGGCACCGGTAGCGTCGTTGGAAGCCAGCAAGACGTCTTCTGCTACGGGCGCCAGCGCACCGCTGCGTGAGGCCGAGCCGGTCGCTCTGGCGCAAGGCGGGACATCGATTTCCGAACCGGCTGCCGCAGCATCGGCCAAGCCCTCCAAGTCTGAGACCAAAACCAAACCGGCCGCCAAGCCGAAATCTGCCAAATCGGCGCCAACAACCAAGTCTTCAACGTCTGGCGCAGCGGGAGCCACCTCTGACAAGATGGCGCTGGTCGACACCATGGGCGGCAAGGGCGCAGGCAAAGGCTCAGGGAAAACCACCAAGACATCAGGCGCAGCGGTTACGGCACAAGCAGAACCGGTCGGCCTGATGCAACCGGCCGCCAAAACGTCCGCTACCAAGGGCACGGCCGGCTCGACCGCCAAGACCAGCGCAACGAAGCCGGCCACGACCAAGGCCAAATCATCGGCCGCCACCGCGACAACTGCTGCCACGGCGAAAGCGCCCAAGTCGGATACGACGTCAGCTGCGACATCGGCTCCTGCAAAGTCCAAGATTGCCGCAACGCCGAAGACTTCAGCGGCAACCACCGCTGCGGCAACGCCAAAGGCTGCGGCAAAGCCTGAGACTTCGGCAAAGCCCAAGGCATCTGCCGCCACGCCAAAGACTGGGGCGGCAGGCAAGACGTCCGCGACGCCCAAGGTTCCTGCTGAAGCCAAGGCTGCTCCAAAGCCCAAAGCCCCCGCCGCTGCAAAGGCACCGGCAGTTGCGGCAAAACCGGACAATCTGAAGCTGATCAAGGGCATCGGCCGCCAGAACGAGGCGCGGCTCAATGCGCTTGGCGTTGTCAGCTTTGCCCAGATTGCTGCGTGGACCGCCAAGGATGCGCAGGAGTGGGGCGACCGGCTTGCCTTCCCCGGCCGCATCGAGCGCGAAGACTGGATCGCGCAGGCCAAACTGCTGGCGAAGGGCGGCACGACCGATTTCGCCAAGCGCGTTGCCAGCGGCGCGGTGGAATCGTCGAGCGGTACCGGCACTGCCGGCGACCTTGGCAAGAAGCCCAAGGCGCTCAAAGCGGCGCGCAAGGGCGGACCTGACAACCTGACGCTGATCGACGGCGTCGGCAACGCCATCGAAGAGCGTCTGCATCGCCTCGGCATTTTCCATTTCGACCAGATTGCCGCCTTCACCGATGCGGAAGCAACCTGGGTCGGCAACGAGATCGGATTTCCGGGCCGCGTCCAGCGTGAAAACTGGATCGCCGAAGCCAAGCTGCTCGCGGAAGGCAATCTGACCGAGCATGCCAAGCGCGTCGAAGAGGGCAAGATTGCCTCCAGCCGCGCCTCGACCAAGGCGGAAAAGAAAGCCATGGACGAACGCGACGACGAGTAAACCGTCACGCAAACCTCATGCACAGAACAGGACGGGCGGCCTTCAAAGGGCCGCCCGTTGGCGTTTCAGGGTGGGTTGATCAAAGCTTGTGCTTGTCGAGAAATGCCGACAGCGCAGCCGGAATGCCGGCGCTGTGCAGCAGCGGCGCATGGCCTTGGCCGTCGATGGTGAGCGTGGTCAGCTGCGGATGGCGCTCGCTCATCTGCTCGACGGTCTTGCGGGACAGAAGCGCCGAATTGGCGCCGCGGATGACCATGGCCGGCCGATGGGCAAGCCCGGCAAACTGCGGCCACATGGTCGGGATCCGGTCGGACAGGTCGATCGCCTTGACGACATTCAACAGCCCGCGATCATGATCCGGGACGATCTTGCCATCCTTTTCGGTGTATTTGGCGCGCGCCTCGAATTCCCAGTCGGCATCGGTGAACGTCGTGAACGAAGCCGCCATCACCGATTTCTGGATGGCAACGGCATCTGCCCAGGTTTTCGGTTGCGGCGATTTCTGCAGGTAGATGCGGATCTGGGCAAGGCCTGCCCCCTCGATCACCGGTCCGATATCATTGAGGACGGATGCTGCAATCGCGCCGGGCCGCATGCCCGCCATCACCATTGTGACCAGTCCGCCGCGCGAGGTTCCCACGAACACTGCATGCTCTATATCGAGCGCGGCTAGCACGGAAACGACATCCTGCGCTTCGGTCAAGATGTTGTAGTTCTTCCAGTTCTTGTCGTGACCGGACAGGCCGCGCCCGCGGAAATCGACCGCGTGGACACGCCTCGGCGTTTTGGGATGGTTGGCGAAACAAGCCGCAAGCCCGGCGAAATCCCGGCTGTTGCGTGACAGTCCGGGCAGGCAGAGAAGCGGCGCGCAGAACCGGTTGTGCGGACCCCAACTGCGCACATGGATGGAAAGACCGTCGGGCATCGTGAAGAACCGGCTCTCCCCGGGATCAAAGGCAAATGCGGGTTTCATTGTCGGTTGGTTTCCCCTCGGTCGCGCCTGTTCTAGCGGCACGGTCCAAGCCGCGCCACCCCTTCGATGCGACGAGGCTCAGCGTCCGGTGATGTCGCGCTCGATGGTGAGCGGTTGGCCAGCTGCCGCCCGGTAGACGGTGAGGTTCTCAAGAACCTTCATCACATAGCCTTGGGTTTCCGGGTAGGGGATCTGCTCGATCCAGTCGATCGCTTCATCGAGCGGAAGGCCGACCGGGTTGCCGTAGCGGGCGATCCATTCGCGCGCCCGGCCGGGGCCGGCATTGTAGGCGACAAAAGTCAGCACCAGCGAATTGTCGAAGCGTTCGATCTGTTCGCCAAGATAGGCGGTGCCGAGCAGCGCGTTGAACGCCGGCTCGCTGGTCAGGCGTTCGGGCGAATAAGGCACGTCAAGCCGGCCTGCGACAGCCTTGGCGGTCGACGGCAGCAGCTGCAGGAGGCCCCGCGCATCGGCGCGCGAGACGGCAGAGACGTTGAATTCGCTTTCCTGGCGCGCAACGGCCAGTGCCAGGAGCCGGCTGTCGGGCGCCAGCGTTTCCAGCCCGTCGATGGCATCGTCGGGAAAGCCGGTCAGGCCTGTCACAACGCCGTTCCACGCGGCGCTCTTGGCGATGCGCAAGGCAAGGCGCTCGTCGCCTGACATGCGGGCATGATCGACCAGTGCAGCCACGGTTTGCGGGCGAACAAGCCGGTCTGCGAGGCCAAGATAAAGCGGCGCCGCCTTTTGCGGCACGCCCGCGCGGCTTAGCAGGACGATGGCGCGAAACACAGGATCGGCGCGCAGTTCCAGCGAAGCATCGGCATCGGCGACCGGGGCAGGAATGATGAGACGTTCGCTGCCGAGCGCGGCAGCAGCCAGCTGTCCATGGAAGGTCGTCGGGTGGGCCGCCGCCTCGGTGTAAGCGCCTTTTGCGCCTTCCGTGTTGCCAAGGGCATCAAGCGTCCGCCCGGTCCAATAGGCAGCGCGTGCTTTCGAGGCGGGACCCGTGACGATGCGCGCCATTTCGCGGAAATGGGGAAGGGCAACATCAGGCTTCTCAAGGTTGCGCAGGGCATACCAACCTGCGTGGAACAGCGCCTCGGCGCGCGTCTCGACGGTGCCCTCGGTCTGTGCCGATGCAAGCGCGTAGGCGATTGCCGGTTCACCCGCTTCGCGCATCAGCCGCGACACGATCCGCCGCTCGACCCACCACGCATCGGGATTGCTGGAGGAAGAGGGCGCCCCGGCCAGAAGTTTGGCAGCTTCGGCCACGCGGTTTGACTTGCGCAGGTTCTCGACACGCAGGAACACACCGGCTTCGCTCGCCAGAAGTTCGGCGGGTATCGCGGCAATCTGCGTATCAGTGTCGCGCGCGCCACGGATCACCGCAGCCCAGGCGTCATGCAGACCGGTCATGCCGGCGGCATCCCGAACCCGTTCACCGGCGCGGATGCGTTCGCGCACCATCATGCTGAAATACCGGGCGCGGTGGTCGTCCGTGGTCAGGACATCGGCAAATTCGGCAAGGATCCGCGTTTCGACGGAGGCATCCAGAACAGACCGATGCCAGAAGGGCGCCAGAAGGGCGCGCGCCTCAGTTGGCTTTCCGCCTGCCTTTGCGGCGGTCGCCAGAACGAGGGCGGCTTCGATGGTCTGTGGCGGTTTTTCGCCCAGCGTCCTCGAAAGGCTCGAAGCGGCAAACCAGCCATCGGCGAGGCGCCGCTCCAAGTGTGCACTGATCGTTTCGCGCCCAGGCCATTCGGCAAGTGTTTCAAGCGCAGTGGTGAGTTCGCTGACGGGAATGTCGCGGTGTCCGCTCATGGCAACCAACCAGGTGGCAAGGTTGCGGTCATCGCTGCCCTCGACCAAGGCGTCCCGTTGCGCGCGCGCTGCAGTGATATCGCTGCTGTCGATGGCGGACAGAACCGCTAGCACCGCTTCGATATCCTTGCCGTCGACTGGTGTCGCCGCCGGTTCGATGGCGCCGGTGATGATAGCCGCATCGCTTGCTGCCGATACCGATGGCGTCGCCTGCGGCGCGCTGACAACCTGCCGGGTTTGCTCCGGCCACACCAATGTGAGCCCGCCCGCAAGGGCAAGTGTGATCAGGGCAGCGATGGGCGCAACGTTGGACATGGGAGCGTCTCTCGCACGGGCTCGTGGCCCAATTTCGGCAAGCATGGGGCACAGGGGTAAAACCGTCGTTAACGAATGGTAACGATTTGCCGCCGTGCTTGTCCGGCCCCCTGATGGCCCCTATGGTGCGCCTCGCAAATTCCGTGTATCGCCGTGCGACCCGCAGGCCAGCCTGATGTCGGCGGCTTTGTTGTTTCTGGAGCGTATTTTCATGTCTGCACGTCCGGCCGACCGTCCCTTGCCCGACCGCCACCGCTTTCGCGGTTCGATGACAGCGTTGGTGACGCCGTTCGATGCGGCGGGCCGGCTCGACGAGGCGGCATTTCGCGCATTGGTCGACTGGCAAGTCGAAGAGGGCACCACCGGTCTCATCCCGGTCGGGACGACGGGCGAATCGCCGACGCTGACCCATGACGAGCACAAGCGCATCGTCGAAATCTGCATCGAGCAGAATGCCGGCCGCGCGGTCGTCATTGCCGGTGCCGGTTCCAACAACACGGCCGAAGCTGTCGATCTCGCCCAGTATGCTGAAACCGCAGGCGCCGACGCGGTACTGGTCGTCACGCCCTACTACAACAAGCCGAACCAGCGCGGCCTTTACGCCCATTTTGCCGCGGTGGCGCAGGCGATCGATATCCCGATCATCGTCTACAACATTCCGCCGCGCTCGGTCATCGACCTGATGCCTGAGACGCTCGGGCGGCTTGCCGCCGACTTTGCCAATATCTGGGGCGTCAAGGATGCGACCGCCAAGCTCGACCGTGTGCCAGAGACCCGCATCACCTGCGGCACCGATTTCATCCAGCTTTCGGGCGAGGATGCGACCGCCGTCGGCTTCAATGCGCAGGGCGGCGTCGGCTGCATCTCGGTGACCGCCAATGTCGCGCCGCGCCTGTGCGCGCAAATGCAGGAGGCAACCCTTGCCGGCGACTATGCAACCGCACTGACCTTTCAGGACCGGCTGATGCCGCTGCACAAGGCGATCTTCGCCGAGGCCGGTGTTACGGGCGCCAAGTATGCGCTGTCGCGCCTCGGCCGCATGCAAAACATGGTGCGTTCGCCGCTGGTGACGGTCGAAGAGGGCACGGCCGCCCAACTTGATGCCGCCATGCGCAGCGCCGGGCTCTTGAACTGAGCGGCCAAGCCGCCCAGTTTTCCATCATGGCCAAGCAAACCAAGGAAGCCCAGACCCGGCGCAAACTCGTTGCCGAGAACCGCAAGGCGCGCTTCAACTTCGAAATCATGGATACGGTCGAGGCCGGGATCATGCTGCAAGGCACGGAGGTCAAATCCCTGCGCCTTGGCGTGGCCAACATTGCCGAAAGCTATGCAAGCTTTGAAGATGGCGAGATGTGGCTGATCAACAGCCACATTCCCGAATATCTTGAGGCCAACCGCTTCAATCACGACACCCGCCGGCGCCGCAAGCTGTTGCTCAACAAGCGGCAGATCGCCCGCATGGTGCAGGCAACAGACCGCGAGGGCATGACGGTCGTGCCGCTCAAACTCTACTTCAATGACAAGGGCCGCGCCAAGCTGGAACTCGCCGTCGCCAGAGGCAAGAAACTGCATGACAAGCGCGAGACTGCCAAGGAACGCGATTGGCAGCGCGACAAGGCCCGCCTGATGCGCGAC
The DNA here is from genome assembly GCA_041752455.1 of Roseitalea sp. GTDB lineage: Bacteria > Pseudomonadota > Alphaproteobacteria > Rhizobiales > Rhizobiaceae > JBGSWL01. Next base: position 9,548 of record JBGSWL010000144.1, read on the forward strand.
AAGGGTTGATTTTTTCAACCGCCGATGGCTCCCCTTGTATATCCAGCAGCGCTGATATAAGATGCGAAAAACGCATTCATACGGAGCTTCCCATGATTTCCGGAGCCATTGCCGCCCTTCGCGCCGCCACATCCATGGGCGGCAACAGCACGATCAGCCATGAGGAACTCGTCGAAGCCCACGCGGCGGGCGCGGTGACCATTGTCGATGTGCGCGAACCGGCGGAATATCGCGGCGGCCACATCGCCGGTGCGATCAACATGCCGTTGTCAGCGTTTCAGGCGCCGAAGATCCCGAAGGACAAGCCGATCATTGTCTATTGCGCATCCGGTGCGCGTTCAAACATGGCGCTTGGCATGCTCAAACAGGCCGGCTTCGAGAATGTTCGCAACTATCGGCCCGGCTTCGGCATCTGGCGCATGCAGGGCGGCGCCTGCGCCTGATCGACGGCGACTGACGTTCAGTCGAACGCCTGCTCGTCATCGTCGCCGTCCACGTCATCGTCATTGACCGACGGCTGAAGCCGGTCTTGGCGCATGGCCGGGCGCTCCGACGGATCGCGACCGATTTCCGACTGCAGGCTGCGCAATTCGATGAAGTGATCGGCCTGACGTCGAAGATCATCGGCGATCATTGGCGGCTGCGAGGCGAGCGTCGAGACGACCGAAACCTTCTTGCCCTTGCGCTGCAACGCATCGACCAGCGAGCGGAAATCGCCGTCGCCGGAGAAAAGCACGGCATGATCGATGGCATCTGACAGTTCCATGGCATCGATGGCCAGTTCGATGTCCATGTTGCCCTTGATCTTGCGGCGCCCCATCGCGTCGGTAAACTCCTTGGCGGGCTTGGTGACCACCGTATAACCGTTGTAGTCCAGCCAATCGATCAGCGGACGGATCGAGGAATACTCCTGATCCTCGATCAGCGCGGTATAGTAGTAGGCCCGCAGCAGATAGCCCTTGCCCTGAAAGGCCTTGAGCAGCTTGCGGTAGTCGATGTCGAAGCCGAGTGTCTTGGCCGCAGCGTAAAGATTGGCGCCATCGATGAAGAGAGCAATTTTCTCGCGTTGATCGAACATGGAATTTCCTTGGTTTCAATGAATGGTAACAGCAAACAGGGCCGCGTTGCCATGTCGGCCCGAATTGATCAAGATACCGGTGAATGAGAGGTCGCGAACCGGGCATTTTTGTGTTGAAATCCTTGTGGCAACCATGATTTTGACCCAATCACAGGCCACCCCCGGCACCATGGTTGCATGACCCGGCGCGCTGGTGTAAGGCCCTGCAACCCAGCCGAACAATTCGCCACCGTTGAAGGAGCGCCCCCATGGCACGCGTGACCGTCGAAGATTGCATCGACAAGGTTGAAAACCGTTTCGATCTCGTGCTCCTTGCTGCCCATCGCGCCCGGCAGATTTCGCAAGGCGGCCATATCACCATCGACCGCGACAACGACAAGAACCCGGTCGTTGCCCTGCGCGAGATTGCCGACCAGACCCTGTCGCCCGGCGATCTGCGCGAAGACCTGATCCATTCGCTGCAAAAGCATGTCGAAGTCGATGAGCCGGAAGCCGATCTGTCCGGTGAATCCGGCGATGGCGAAACCCTCGCCCAGATCACCTTTGGCACGGTAATGTCGGAAGACGAACTGCTCGCCGGCATCGAAGGGCTTGTCCCGCCGGAAAAGACCGACGAGTGACATGACTTTTCAAGCGCCCTCTTTGCGAGGCGCGCTGTCAGTGCGTATATATCTGATGCGCCGGTCATGATGGGCCGGCGCATTTTTCTGTCCGGAGCACTTTGCCGATGATGCGGCAATACGAGCTTGTCGAGCGCGTCCAGCGCTACAAGCCCAATGTCAATGAGGCCTTGCTGAACAAGGCCTATGTCTATGCCATGAACAAGCATGGCGGGCAGACGCGCGCCTCCGGAGACCCGTATTTCTCCCATCCGCTGGAAGTGGCGGCAATCCTCACCGAAATGCGGCTCGACGAGACGACGATCGCCGTCGCACTTCTGCACGATACGATCGAGGATACGTCCGCGACCCGCGTCGAGATCGAGGAACTGTTCGGCGCCGACACGGCCCGTCTGGTCGAAGGGCTGACCAAGCTGAAAAAGCTGGATCTGGTCTCCAAGAAGGCGGCGCAGGCGGAGAACCTTCGCAAGCTGCTGCTGGCGATTGCCGACGATGTGCGCGTCCTGCTGGTCAAGCTTGCCGACCGGCTGCACAACATGCGCACGCTCGAGCACATGCGCGAGGACAAGCGTGCCCGCATTGCCGAAGAGACGATGGACATCTATGCGCCGCTCGCCGGGCGCATGGGCATGCAGGACATGCGCGACGAGCTTGAAGAACTGGCCTTCAAGTACATCAATCCGGAAGCCTATGTGACCGTGACCGACCGCCTTGCGCAGATCACCGCGCGCAACAAGGGCCTTCTGGAAGACATCACGAAGACGCTGCGCACGCTCTTGGCTGACAACGGCATCCATGCCGACGTCACCAACCGACAAAAGAAGGCCTGGTCGGTCTTCAAGAAGATGGAATCCAAGGGCCTGTCCTTCGAGCAGCTGTCCGACATTTTCGGCTTTCGCATCTTCGTGCAGACCGAAGATGACTGCTACCGCGCCCTTGGCATCGTCCACCGCGCCTGGAAGATGGTGCCGGGCCGGTTCAAGGACTATATCTCGACGCCCAAGCAGAACGACTACCGCTCGCTGCACACGACGATTGTCGGCCCGTCCAAGCAGCGCGTCGAACTGCAGATCCGCACCCGCGACATGCATGAGATCGCCGAATATGGCGTTGCCGCCCACGCGATCTACAAGGACGCGCGACCAGGCCCGGGCGACGCCAAAGGCAATGGCAAAACCAACGGCAAGTCCAATGGTGCCGGTCATGAGGACGATGATGGCGGCGGTCATCCGTTCGAGGATACGCAGGCCTATGCGTGGCTGCGCCGCACCATCGAAACCCTGTCGGAAGGCGATCACCCCGAAGAGTTTCTCGAGCACACCAAGCTCGAACTGTTCCAGGACCAGGTCTTCTGCTTCTCGCCCAAGGGCAAGCTGATTGCCCTGCCCAAAGGCGCCATTCCGGTCGATTTTGCCTACGCGGTGCACACCGACATCGGCAACACCTGTATAGGTGCCAAGATCAACGGGCGCATCATGCCGCTGGTGACACAGTTGCAGAACGGCGACGAAGTCGAGATCGTCCGGTCCGGTTCGGCCGCTCCGCCGGCGGCCTGGGAGAACCTCGTCAAGACTGGCAAGGCGCGCGCCGCGATCCGCCGTGCCAGCCGCATCGCCGTGCGCAAACAGTATTCCGGCCTTGGCCACCGCATTCTGGAGCGATCCTTCGAGCGTGCAGGCCGTCCGTTCTCGCGTGAAATCCTGAAAGACGGGCTGAGCCGTCTTGCCCATACCGAAGTTGACGATGTGCTGGCGGCCGTCGGGCGCGGCGAATTGTCGTCTGCCCATGTGATCAAGGCCGTCTTCCCGGATTTCCAGCCGGAGGCGATGACGACACCGATCAACGCCGAACTTCTGGGTGCTGGCTGGTTCAACCTGTCGGATGCCAACGGCATGATGTTCCGCTTTCCCGAAGCGGAGGCCAAAGGCAACGAGCCGGTATCCGGCGACGTCTTCCAGGAGCGCACCATGCCGATCCGCGGCGCATCCGGCGATCTGCCCGTGCGGTTTTCGCCGGAAGGCGCGGTTCCCGGCGACCGGATCGTCGGCATTGCCACGCCGGGCAAGGGGATCACGATCTACCCGATCCAGTCGCCCGCGCTGGCCGCCTATGATGACCAGCCGGAGCGCTGGATCGATGTGCGCTGGGACATCGACCGCACCAACCGGCGCCGGTTTCCGGCCCAGATCATCGTCACGGCCATCAATGCGCCGGGCTCGCTGGCCGAGATCGCGACCGTCATGGCCAACAATGATGCGAACATTCATACGCTGTCGATGGTGCGCACGGCTCCCGACTTCACCGAAATGGTGTTTGATCTGGAAGTCTGGGACATCAAGCACCTGACCCGTCTGCTTGGCCAGTTGCGCGACAGCACCGCCGTCTCGACGGCCGACCGGGTCAATGGTTGAAATGAGCGCACAAGAGGAAACCCCGATGCCGATGACCACCGAAGACGTGCTTGATGTATTCCGGTCGGCGGGCGCGGTTCTGGAAGGGCATTTCATTTTGACCTCGGGCCTGCGCAGCCCGATCTTCCTGCAGAAGGCCCGTGTCTTCATGCATGCCGACAAGACCGAGACGCTGTGCCGCGCGCTGGCGCAAAAGGTCCGCGCCGAGGTGGCAGGGGACATCGACTATTGCGTCGGGCCGGCCATCGGCGGGTTGATCCCGGCCTATGAGACATCGCGCCATTTGCAGGTTCCGGCAATCTGGGTCGAGCGCGAAAACGGCGTCTTTGCCCTGCGCCGGTTCGAGATCGAGAAGGGCGCCCGCGTCGTCATCATCGAGGACATCGTCACGACGGGCCTGTCGATTCGCGAGACGATTGCCTGCCTGACAGCGCTTGGCGCCGACGTGGTCGCTGCGGCCTGTCTGATCGACCGGTCGGCGGGCAAGGCCGATGTCGGCGTGCCGCTGATTGCGCTTGCGCAATACGAGGTGCCGGCCTACCCGGCAGACAAACTTCCGCCTGAACTCGCCGCAATACCGCCGGTCAAGCCCGGCAGCCGCACCACCATCTGACAAGGGCCAAGGGCCTGACGGGACGCAATCGCAAATGCTGTTCAAACGCCGCGACAAGGAAGACCGATGGACCCGGCTTAGGGTCTATTTTCTGCCGCGGCGCAACTATGCGCGTTCGTTCCGCTATGTCGGCAAGCGTGTGCTGCGCCTGCGCGGGACACCGCACGCCATTGCGACCGGGTTTTCCGCCGGATCGTTTGCATCCTTCACGCCGTTCATGGGCTTTCACTTCATCCTGTCGTTTGCCATTGCCTGGCTGTTTCGCGGTTCGATGATTGCTGCAGCCTTCGGGACAGCAGTCGGCAATCCCCTGACATTTCCCTTCATCTGGGCCGCAACGCTCAGCATCGGCCGGATCATTCTCGGGAGCGACCGGGGGGAAAGCGATGCGGCAGGCTTCGGCGAATTGCTGGCAGAGCAGGGGTTTGTAGCGCTGTGGGAGCCATTCATCCTGCCGATGCTGGTCGGCGGCGTGCCGCTTGGCCTTCTGTCGGTTGCGGTATTCTATCCGCTGACCCGGATCACGGTTGCGGCCTTCCAGACACGAAAGGCCGCGCGGCTTGCCGCAGGAGCCTGGAAGCGTCAGCAACGCGACGCCGAAGCGTCCGACACGGCATCGGCTTCATTGGAGACGCAGGCATGATCATCGGCATCGGCAGTGACCTGATCGACATCCGCCGGATCGAGAAGACGCTCGAGCGCCATGGCGATCGCTTCACGCAGCGCATCTTCACCGAGATCGAGCGGGTCAAGTCTGACCGCCGGCGCGAACGCGCCGCATCCTATGCCAAGCGGTTTGCCGCCAAGGAGGCGTGCTCCAAGGCGCTGGGCACCGGCCTGTCCCACGGCGTCTATTGGCGCGACATGGGCGTGATCAATCTGCCGAGCGGCAAACCGACCATGAATTTGACAAATGGTGCGGCAAAAAGGCTGGCAGAGATGACCCCGGCCGACCACGACGTGCACATTCACCTGACAATCACCGACGATTTTCCGCTGGCGCAGGCCTTCGTGATCATCGAAGCCCTTGAGAGCAAGTGACGTTGAGACCGGCACGACGTTGCCGCGAGCGACCCGGCATACTAAGAGGCGCCAAGGATTTGGCGGCCGCCAGACAGGAAAGCGACAAGCAGGACCATGACCATGGCTGAGAAGAGTGAAAAAATGTCCGGCGGTTTGGGCGAGACAATCTCCGTCATCGTGCAGGCGCTGCTTCTGGCGCTGGTGATCCGGACACTGCTGTTCCAGCCGTTTTCGATTCCGTCCGGCTCGATGCGCCCGACACTTCTGGAAGGCGACTACCTGTTCGTCTCGAAATTCTCCTACGGCTATTCGCGCTATTCGCTGCCGTTCGGTCCGGACATCTTTTCCGGCCGCCTGTGGTCTGCCGAGCCCGAGCGCGGCGATGTGGCGGTGTTCAAGCTGCCGTCCAATCCGCGCCTCGACTACATCAAGCGCGTGATCGGCCTGCCCGGCGACACGGTTCAGATGCGCGAAGGCGTGCTCTTCATCAATGGCGAGGCCGTGACCCGCGAAGAAGCCGGCACGATCCAGGATGTCGACATCACCGAAGTCACCGAACCGGTGCAGGTCTATCGCGAGACGCTGCCGAACGGCGTCAGCTATCTGACGCTCGACCTTTCGGAAGGAACCGTCGGCGACGACACACGTGAATTTGTCGTGCCGCAGGGCCATTACTTCATGATGGGCGACAACCGTGACAACTCCGCCGACAGCCGTTTCCAGGTTGGTTTCGTGCCAGTCGAGAACTTTGTCGGGCGCGCCAACATCGTCTTCTTCTCGATTGCCGGCGGCGCATCGCCCCTGGAAATCTGGCGTTGGCCGAGCGAACTGCGCTTCGGGCGGTTCTTCTCTTCTGCGCAGCAGGGACCGGGCATTTGACGAAAGCCATGGCAGACAAGTCCGTCGGGACTGTACGTCCGGAAACACTGGCGCATCTTGAAGCGATCACAGGTCACCACTTTTCCGATCTTGCACGGCTCGACCGGGCGCTGACCCATGCCTCGGCACGCAGCAAGACCGGACGCGACTACGAGCGGCTCGAGTTCCTTGGCGACCGTGTCCTCGGCCTTTGCATCGCGGAACTGCTGTTTGATGCGTTTCCCGAAGCAGACGAGGGCGAATTGTCTGTCCGGCTCAATGCGCTGGTCAATGCCGATACGCTGGCGCTCGTTGCCGCCGAGACCGGACTGCAGGCGTTCATCCGGCTTGGTGCCGACATGCGCGTCGTGCCCGGCGACCGGCTTCGCAACATCAATGCCGATGTCGTCGAATCACTGATCGCAACGATCTATCTGGAAGGCGGTCTTCCGGCTGCACGCGAGTTCATCGCCCGCCAGTGGGCAGGCCGTGCCCAGCACGTGGCCGCCGGCCGTCGCGATGCCAAGACCGAACTGCAGGAATGGGCGCACAGGCTCCATGCCGAGCAACCGGTCTACCGGGTCCTCTCACGCGAGGGCCCGGACCATGAACCCTCGTTCACGGTTGAAGTGCGCGTCGGCAAATTGCTGCCGGAAGCCGCGACCGGCCCGTCCAAGCGCGTCGCCGAACAGTCCGCCGCCGCCCGCCTTCTCGTTCGCGAGGCGGTCTGGCTGAGCAATGCCCTCGATAATGGTGCCGCGTGAATGGAAACTGAAATCACCCCGACCGAGCCGACAATGCCGACAGATACCCGCTCGGGATTCGTCGCGCTGATCGGCGCGCCCAATGCTGGCAAGTCGACCCTGCTCAACCGGCTTGTCGGCGCCAAGGTGTCGATCGTTTCGCACAAGGTGCAGACGACGCGCGCCCTGATCCGCGGCGTCGCCATGCATGGCAAGACGCAGATCGTTTTCATGGATACGCCGGGCATCTTCAAACCCAAGCGCCGGCTTGACCGCGCCATGGTGACGACTGCCTGGGGCGGGGCGAGGGACGGCGACATCGTCTGCTTTCTTGTCGATGCCCGCAAAGGCATTCGCGAAGACGAGGACGCCATCCTGGAACGCCTGAAGGACAGCCGCCAGCCGAAATGGCTGATCCTCAACAAGGTCGATACGGTCGAGCCGCCCAAGCTTCTGGAACTGACGGCAGCGATCAACGCCCGTGTGTGGTTTGACCGCACATTCATGATTTCCGCGCTCAGCGGCTCGGGCTGCGCCGACCTGCTTGATTCGCTCGCCGCTGCCATGCAGCCGGGACCCTGGTACTACCCGGAAGACCAGATCTCGGACCTGCCGATGCGCATGCTCGCCGCCGAGGTCACCCGCGAGAAGATCTACGAACGGCTGCACCAGGAACTGCCTTACTCGTCCACGGTCGAGACCGAAACCTGGGAAGAGCGCAAGGATGGCTCGGTCAAGATCGAACAGGTCATCTTCGTCGAGCGCGACAGCCAGAAGATGATCGTGCTCGGCCACAAGGGCGAAACGATCAAGACCATCTCGATGCTGGCGCGCAAGGAACTGGCCGAACTGGTCGAAAAGCCGGTGCACCTGTTTCTCTTCGTCAAGGTGCGGAAAAATTGGGCCGACGATCCGGAACGTTACCGCGAAATGGGGCTGGATTTTTCGCAGTGATAATCTCTCCCCTCGCGGGGGAGACAGGGCGCTACCATGGAATGGCGTGACGACGGCATCATCATCGGTTCGCGCCGCCACGGCGAGACCAGCCTGATCATCGAACTGATGACGCCGGAGCACGGCCGTCATCTGGGGCTCGTGCGGGGCGGGCGCTCGCGCAAGATGGCGGCCCTGCTGCAGCCGGGAAACCGGGTCGCCTGCGTCTGGCGGGCGCGATTGGACGAGCATCTCGGCATGATGGCGGTGGAAGCCATCGACCTCAACGCCGCCCACCTGATGGAAAGCGCATTCGCCCTTGCCGGGTTCCAGCTTGCTGCCGCCCATCTGCGATTGTTGCCGGAGCGCGACCCGCATCCGGGCCTGTTTGCCGCGCTGGAAACGCTGCTCGAGCATCTGGATACACCTGCCATTGCCGGCCCGTTGATGGTGCGGTTCGAACTGGCCGTGCTCGACAAACTGGGCTTCGGGCTCGACCTGTCGCGCTGCGCGGGAACCGGCGTGACAACCGATCTTGCCTATGTGTCGCCGAAAAGTGGCCAGGCGGTCAGCCGCGCCGCCGGTGCGCCCTGGGCTGACAAGATGTTGCCGCTCCCGGCTTTTCTGACGGCGAGGGAAGGGCGCTCCTGCACGGCGGTCGAGTTGGCCGACGCCTTCCGCATGACCGGCTTCTTCTTTGCCCGCGATGTCTGGCAACCGCGCGGCATCGACATGCCGGTTTCACGCGAGGCCTTCATGGTCAGCGCAACGCGGTTGATGGATGATCTTCCCGCTTAAATGGGCCCGCAGGCCAAACCAATTCCAACGAAGTCTGTGACCGGTTTGGTTTTTGCACGCATAACAACAAATACATATGGCGACGGTGCACGACACACTTGAGGGCGGACAAGCACAATAATGGCGCCCGTGTTTTTCCCTGCCGTCACACAACTGTAAACCTGCTGTCACAACCAGCGGCTAGCAGGCTGGAGCAATTCCAAACCAAGGGAGTGAACCATGGAAAACGTCAACATCAACAAGTTGTCGGCCGACGAGTGGGATGAACTGAAATTTCCGCGTCCGGCAGAGCAGGAGTTCGACCGCGTGGTCGAGCGCGCCATTTCGCGCCGCGGCTTCCTCGGCGGGCTTCTGGTCATGGGTTCGGCGGCCGCCGTCTTTGGCACTGCAGGTCTGAATGCTTCGACCGCGCTTGCCAGCCAGCAGACCCGTTTCGCCTTCAAGCCGATTGCCGCCCAGACGGACAGCACCATCCATGTGCCGGAAGGCTACAAGTGGCAGCGCCTGGTTTCATGGGGTGACCCGCTGTTCTCCGACGCCCCGGCGTTCGACCCGGCGACCGGCATTCCGACAGCCGGTTCGGACCGCGTCTTCGGCGAAAACACCGACGGCATGGAACTCTTCCTGGTCGGCGGCAAGCAACTGCTCGTCGTCAACAGCGAATACACAAACAATGACATCAACCTGGCCGGCAATGCGGAAGGCGTTCCCGCATCGGCTGACGAAGTGCTGCGCCTGCAGCAGTTCCAGGGCGTGTCGGTCATGGAAATCGAGGAAGGCGCCGACGGCTGGAAGGTCGTTGTCGACAGCCCGTTCAACCGCCGCATCCACCACAATACGCCGATGATGATTTCCGGTCCGGCTGCCGGTCATGACCTTCTGAAGACCGAAGCCGATGCCACCGGCACCGCCTCGCTCGGTACCTTCAACAATTGCGGTTCGGGCAAGACCCCGTGGGGCACCTACCTGACCTGCGAGGAGAACTTCAACGGCTATTTCGGCACCACGGCAGAAGTTGCCGGCGATGATGCCGTTCTGGCCGGCTACAAGCGCTACGGCATCAACACCAAGGTCGAGCCGGGTCAATACAACTACCATGGCTTCGACGCCCGCTTCGACATCTCGAAGAACCCGAACGAGCCGCACCGCGCCGGTTACATCGTGGAAATCGATCCGGCCAACCCGGAATCGACCCCGGTCAAGCGCACCGCCCTTGGCCGCTTCAAGCATGAGAATGCGGCGGCTGTGGTAGCAGCCGATGGCCGCGTCGTCGTTTACATGGGTGACGATGAGCGTGGCGAATTCCTCTACAAGTGGGTTTCGCGCGACATCTATGTTCCCGGTGGTGATACCTCGACCCTTCTGGAAGAGGGCACGCTTCACGTCGCCAAGTTCAACGACGACCAGACCGGTAGCTGGATCGCGCTGACCGAAGACAACACCGGCATGTCCGCCGCCGAGATCGCAATCTTGACCCGCACCGCTGCGTCCAAGGTCGGCGCGACCACGATGGACCGTCCTGAATGGGTTGCCGTCAACCCGGTCTCGATTGAAGCCTATTGCTGCCTGACCAACAATTCGCGCCGCGGCGTCAAGAACGACGACGGCTCGATCCGCACCAATGCCGGCGGTGACGCCATGACCGTCAACGCTGTCAACCCGCGCGAGAAGAACGACTACGGCCAGATCGTGCGCTGGCGTCCCGCACGCAACGACCACGCTGCCAACGTTTTCGAATGGGACCTCTATGTCATGGCCGGCAACCCGGCCCTGCATCCGGACAGCCCGCTGGCCGGTTCGTCCAACATCAATGCCGGCAACCTGTTCAACTCGCCGGACGGCATGGTGATCGACTCCACTGGCCTGATCTGGATCCAGACCGACGGTGACGACTCCAATGAAGGCGACTTCGCCGGCATGGGCAACAACCAGATGCTGGCGGGCGACCCGGTCACCGGTGAAATCCACCGCTTCCTGACCGGCCCGGTCGGCTCGGAAGTCACGGGTCTCTGCTGGTCCGCCGACCGCCGCACGATGTTCGTCGGCATCCAGCATCCGGGCAACGGCTTCCCGGATGCCGAAGGCCTGCCACGCTCATCGATCGTTGCCGTCAAGCGCGACGACAACGCACTCGTCGGCTGATCGGGCAGCATTTCAATGCAAGAGGCCGGGCGGTATGCCCGGCCTCTCTGTTTATTTGGTCCGGATTATTCGGCCGCCTGAAATCGTTCCACCGGCGCCTCGCGGATCGGCCAGTGAACGACGGCGGCAAACAGGCCCAGCATCACGCCAAGCCACCAGACCGGCTCATAGGTTCCGTACTGGTCGTAGAGGTACCCGCCGAGCCAGACGCCAAGGAACGAGCCCATCTGGTGCGACAGGAAGACGATGCCGCCAAGCATGCCGAGATATTTGGTGCCGAACATGATCGCGACCAGCGCATTGGTTGGCGGCACGGTCGACAGCCACAAAAGCCCCATCGCAAAGCCGAAGAGGATGACGCTGGTTCCCGATTGCGGCAGCAGCAGGAAGGCTGTCACCACGACTGATCGCGCCAGATAGATGAACGCAAGGAAGATCGGTTTGGAGTAGCGCTGCCCGATCACACCGGAGGCTAGCGAGCCGATGATGTTGAAGAAGCCGATGGCCGCCAAACCGATCACCGCATAGCGCGCATCGATGCCGATATCGGCAATGTAGGCCGGAAAATGCGCGGTTATGAACGCCACCTGGAAACCGCAGACGAAAAATCCTGCCGTCAGAAGCAGATAGGACTGGTGGCCGAAGGCTTCCCGCAGCGCGGCTCCGATCGACTGGTCGATCGCGATCTGGCTGGTGCGCCCGCTGGTGGAATTGCCGCGCAGCGGAATGGCCAGCACCGGCACCAGAAGCATCATCGCGCTCATGATGATCAATGTGTCCTGCCAGCCGAGCGCATCAATCAGGATCTGCGAGAACGGCGCAAACAGGAACATGCCGGCCGATCCGGCCGCCGTGCCAAGCCCGAAGGCAAAAGAGCGCTGTTCGGCCGTCACGTTGCGGGCAAACGAGGCGAGCACGATGCCGAACGAACCGGAGGCAATGCCGAGGCCGACCAGCATGCCGCCACCCAGATGCAACGACGCAACGCTTGTAGGCATCGCCATCAACAGCAGTCCGCTGGCATAGAGAAGCCCGGACATCGCCAGCACGCGCCAGGTGCCGTATCGATCGGCGATGACGCCGAAAAACGGCTGGCCGAGCCCCCACATCAGGTTCTGGATCGCCATGGCAAGGCCGAAATCGGAACGCGACCAACCGGTGTCGGCCAGCATCGGGATCTGGAAGAAACCCATGGCCGAGCGTGGCCCGAAGGTCAGCGCCGCGAGCATGCAGCCGCTGGCGATGATCAGCCAAGGATAGTTGTTTTTCTCGATCTTTTGCATCGCTCGTCCCCGCTCGCCGCACGACGATAGAGGCCTGGCTCGGCTTTGAAAAGCGCCGAGAACTCCGTATTTTCCGCCAGCGCCGCCGATCATGCTTAACAAGTGATCAAGCACGCGATCACAAATCCGATGCAAGGTGGAAACAGATATTCACACGTGTCGGCTAACGTGGATTGGTATCGGGTGACATGATGGGCGTACTCAAAACCTTCTTTGCAGATCGGCGCGCCAATCTCGCCGTGACGATGGCTGTCCTCGGCCCACTATTGCTTGCAGCAGTCGGGTTTGCGACAGACATCGCCATGGTTGTTCGAAGCCAAAGTAACCTGCAACGCGCAACCGATGGCGCTGCGCTGGCAACTGTCAAGGAAATGGCAATCCCCAACGTTTCTGACGCCCAGTTGGAGAGCGTATTCAAGAACCACTTCTTCACCAATGCCGGTATCGCGCCGGAGAACGAGGGCGACTACATCGTCAAGGTCACCAGCGTTCCGGGCAAGTCGGCCGTGCTCGCCACGGTCGAACTGCACTGGAAGCCGCTGATTGCCCAGTTCATCGACAAGAAGGCGACACCCATTACCGCCGCCGCCAACGCCGAGATGGCAGGGCAGGGGCTGACCTGTGTCATCGGGCTCCTGCAACCCACGCTGACCACGCTGGTCAAGTCGTCCCTGCATTTTGGCGATGCGTCAAAACTAATCGCAGACAATTGCAGTGTCTTCAGCAACTCGAACCATGCCTGGGGACTTCGTGCCGATGGCGATGCGGAGATCACCGCGCAGCTTACGTGTTCGGCGGGCGGCATTCTCAAGCTCGGCAAAGCCAAGTTCACGCCGGATCCGGTCAAGGACTGCCCCCAGATCGAAGACCCGCTTGAAAAACGCGCCGCTCCGATTTTCGGTGCCTGCACGGAAAACAATGCAGTCATCAATGTCGCGGCTGGCGTGACCACAAATATCAAACCCGGCGTCTATTGTGACGGGCTTCGCATCGAGGGCGAAGGTTCCGTCGAACTCGATCCGGGCATTTACGTCATCAAATCCGGCCCGCTCGTCATTGCAGGATCGGTCTCGGTTATTGGCAAAGGCGTCGGCTTTTACCTGACGGGCACCGGGTCGGTGTTCAACTTCGGCCCCGACGCGGGCGTTGATCTTGCAGCACCCGCAACCGGACCGATGGCCGGCCTCTTGGTGTTCGAGGACCGGGCTGTACCGTACAGTTTCAACCTCAATCCGTTGACCTACGAACCCGGCGACCTGCTTGTTCGCATGCATCGCATATCCAGCAACCGCGCCAACAACCTGCTCGGCACGTTGTATTTGTCTCGAAGTGTATTGCGGATCGATTCAACCGCGCCGGTCGCCGACAAATCCGCCTACACCGCACTCATCGTTGGCCGTTTGTGGCTCCAGAAGGGGCTGACGCTGACGCTGAATGCCGACTATACCAAGACGACGGTACCCGTCCCCGACGGGCTGATCGGCACACGCCCGAAACTCATTCACTAAGGCGGGGAGCCGTTCACGTCAGATCGACCGGAGGTTGACCCGCTTGTGGACTTCCTCTGCGGTTTCCACCCGTTCCGAATAGCGGTCGGTCAGATAGGCGGAGCGGTCGCGCGTCAACAGCGTGAAGCTCACCAGTTCTTCCATCACATCCACCACCCGGTTGTAGAGCGGGGATGGCTTCATCCGGTCATCGTCGCCGAATTCGGTGAATGCCTTGGGCACCGAGGACTGGTTGGGGATGGTGATCATCCGCATCCATCGGCCAAGAATGCGCATCTGGTTGACGGCGTTGAAGCTTTGCGAGCCGCCGCAGACCTGCATCAGGGCAAGCGTGCGCCCCTGTGTCGGGCGGACCCCTCCGATGGGCGCCAGTGGCAGCCAGTCGATCTGGGTCTTCATCACGCCGGTCATCGCACCGTGGCGCTCGGGCGTACACCAGACCTGCGCCTCCGACCAGAGCGCCAGCTTGCGTAATTCCTGCACCTTGGGGTGGTTCTCGTCGGCGCCATCATCGTCCAGCAACGGCAGACCGTTGGCATGATAGATGCGCACTTCGGCGCCGAGCGCCGTCAGGATGCGCGCCGCCTCAAACGTGAGGAGCCGCGAGAACGACCGCTTGCGCAGGCTCCCGTAGAGCATCAGCACCCGCGGCTTGTGCAGCGACGGCGCCTTGTTGAAGATCGTCGAAAAGTCGGGCGTGCGAAACGGGTCGGCCACAAGATTGGGCATCGACGGATCATCGAGCCAGGGTGTCGTCTCGTTCGTCATGCGAGCTTGACGACTTCGCCGTCTTCCTTGGTGAACTCGGTCAGCGATCCGGGTGGCAGAAGATCAATGACAGCCTCGGACGGGCGGCAGAGCTTCACGCCGCGCGGCGAGCAGACGATCGGCCGGTTGACCAGAACCGGATGCTCCAGCATCGCGGCAAGGATTGTCTCATCGGCGACGCCTTCGGCGGTGAGACCCAGTTCCTCGGCGGGCGACTTGGAAACCCGAAGGGCGGTCTTCGGCGTCAGGTTGGCCGCTGCGAAGAGGCCGAGAAGCTGCGGCCGCGTCCAGCCTGTTTCCAGATATTCGATCACGACGGGCTCGATCCCGGCAGCGCGGATCATGTCGAGCACATTGCGCGAGGTGCCGCAGGAGGGATTGTGGTGAATGACAACGGTCATGATTTGTCCTCGGGCGCCTGCCAGCGCACGTAAAGGGTTGCGACGACGGCGGCGACAAGTTGCACCGCAATGAAGGGGATCACATCGGCGGGGCGGATACCGGCGAACGTGTCCGACAGTCCGCGCGCAATCGTCACCGCCGGATTGGCGAACGATGTCGAGGCGGTGAACCAGTAGGCCGCCGTGATGTAGAGCCCGACGCTGATGGCGACCGCGCTTTCGCGAAAGCGCACGGTCAGGAAGATGATCGTGACAAGGCCGAAAGTTGCGACGAACTCGGCGAACCATTGCGATCCTCCGGTCCGCGCCTTCTGGCTGAACTGCACCACGTCGAGGCCGAACATCAGATGGGCGACCCATACCCCGAAGATCGCACCGGCGATCTGGACGAGCGTATAGACGAGCGCATCGCGCGTGCCGATGGCGCCGGCAATCCGCATCGCCAGCGTCACGGCCGGGTTGAAGTGGGCGCCCGAAATCGGACCGAAAACCGTGATCAGCACAAACAGGATGGCGCCGGTCGGGATCGTGTTGCCGAGCAAGGCGACCGCTACATTGCCGCCTGAAAGGGTCTCGGCCATGATGCCGGAGCCGACGACAGTTGCGAGGAGAAAGGCGGTGCCGACAAATTCGGCACCGAGTTTGCGTGACAGGTCGTACAAGCCGCTTATTCCTTGTCCTGTCCGATTGAGTCGAGGCGCTTCTGCAGTGCGAGGCGGTCAAGGCCTTCGATCGGCAGGGCGGTGAAGATCGCGATACGGTTGTTCATCATCCGGTAGGCGTCGTCAAAGGCAAGCGATATCTCGGCGTCAGTGCCGGTTGCAGCAGCCGGATCTGGGATGCCCCAATGGGCGCTCATCGGCTGGCCTGGCCAGACCGGGCACACTTCGGAGGCCGCGTTGTCGCAGACCGTGAATACGAAATCCATTTGCGGCGCATCCGGTCCGGCAAATTCGAGCCAATCCTTCGAGCGGGCAAAATCGGTGTTGTGGTTGAGGTGCTTGAGGAGATTGAGCGCGCGCGGATGGACTTCGCCCTTCGGCTGCGATCCGGCCGAGTAACCCTTGAAGCGGCCCTGGCCGAGGCGGTTGATGATGGCTTCCGCGATGATCGAGCGGGCCGAGTTGCCGGTGCACAAGAAGAGAACGTTGTAGACTTTTTCTGCCATGGTTTCCTCCGGTCAGCAGATGCAGGCGATGTCGTCGAGAACCGGCTCGCACAGTTCGGGCCGCCCGCCGCAGCAATCTTCCAGAAGGAAAGAGAGCAGGGCGCGCATGCCGTCCATGTCGGCGCGGTAGATGATTGAGCGTCCGTCCCTGACCGCAGCGATCAGCCCGGCGCGGGCGAGGACGGCGAGGTTGGCGCTCATGGTGTTCTGCCGGATCGACAGGGCATTGGCGATATCGCCAGCCGCCATCCCATCCGGTCCGGCCTTGACGAGCAGGCGGAAGACATCGAGCCGCGTGCCATGGGCAAGCGCGGCAAAAGCATCGACAGCGGTCATGTGTACGGTGGAAATCTGCATGCATCGTCAATTCATGATATGTTGATGGATGTCAAGCCGCAGGCTTCGCCATTGCGGAGCGGCGGGCCAGACCGTATTCAGGACGTTCTGCTGCGCCCGCTTGGCGCCCGTCTTTTCTGAGGAGTGCACGAGGATGAACCCAGCCAGCGCAACAGATGTCGTGGCCACAGCGCGCGCCTTGCCTGCTCAATCGGCAGCCGAACGTTTCGGCGTCATCGAGCGTCCGTCGCTGGAGTGGAACGCCGATGTCGAACGGGAAACCGCGCATCTTTATGAGCGCGTGCGCCATCACATACCGGCAATCGAGTGGCCCGTGTTTGCGCCGTATATCGCGGCGATCAACCGGCTGAAGAAACAGCGCGGCGCGGTGATCCTTGCGCACAACTACCAGACACCGGAGATTTTCCACTGCGTCGCCGACATCGCCGGGGACTCGCTGCAACTGGCCAAGGAAGCAACCGAGGTCGATGCCGAGATCATCATCCAGTGCGGCGTCCACTTCATGGCGGAAACCTCCAAGCTGCTCAATCCGGACATGACCGTGCTGATCCCGGACATGCGGGCCGGGTGCTCGCTGTCGGAATCGATCACCGGTGCCGATGTGCGCCTGTTGCGGCAGAAATATCCCGGCGTGCCGGTCGTCACCTATGTCAACACATCGGCAGACGTGAAAGCCGAGACCGATGTCTGTTGCACCTCGGCCAATGCAGTCCAGGTGGTCGAAAGCTTCGGCGTCGACACGGTTTTGTGCATTCCTGACGAATATCTAGCCCAGAACGTTGCCAACCAGACCCATGTGAAGATCCTCACCTGGAAGGGCCACTGCGAGGTGCACGAGCGCTTTACCGCCGAGGAACTGCTCGATTACAAGCGCGCTGACCCGTCGATCCAGATTATCGCGCATCCCGAATGCCCGACGGAAGTCGTCGCCATCGCCGATTTCACCGGTTCGACCTCGGGCATGATCAACTACGTGCGCGACAACCGCCCATCCAAGGTGTTGCTGGTGACCGAATGCTCGATGGCCTCCAACATCGAGGCCGAGGTGCCGGATGTCGAATTCGTCAAGCCGTGCAACCTGTGCCCGCACATGAAGCGGATCACGCTGCCGAAGATCCTCGATTCTCTGTGCTTCATGACCCACGAAGTGACCATCGATCCGGCGATCGCCGCCCGCGCCCGGCTGGCGGTCGAGCGCATGGTGAATTTGGGGCGGTGAGGATGTGGGAGCCGGGCATGTCGCATTTCCCGGTCAAGAAGGTCATCCGTGCAAACGCCAAACGATTGCGGCGTTCGATGACTGAAGCCGAGGTAAAATTATGGCAGGAATTGAGGGCGCACCGGCTCATGGGAATGAGCTTTCGGCGGCAGATGCCGATAGCAGGTTACATCGTTGACTTCGCCTGTCCCGCTTCAAAAATCATTGTCGAGGTTGATGGCAGCCAACATGGCTGCTCGGAAATCCTCGAAACCGATCGTATTCGAAGTGAGCGGTTGCGAGAACTCGGTTGGGTTGTCATTCGGTTCTGGAATGACGATGTGCTCCGGGACATCGACGGCGTCTGCCGCCACATTATGGCAATTGCTGAAGAAAATGGCGTTTGAATTGGCTGACTACCCCCCTCTGTCCCTTCGGGACATCTCCCCCTCAAGGGGGGAGAGTGACCCAGCGTTTCGCACGTCTTCCGACGTTGAAAGAGGGGTCACATTTTGGCACGTCGCATTCTGCTCTCCCCCCTTGAGGGGGAGATGTCCCGAAGGGACAGAGGGGGGTATTGCAAGATGACCAACCCCATCCTCATCATCGGCGGCGGGCTCGCAGGCCTGTTCTGCGCCCTCAAGCTGGCGCCCAAGGCTGTGGCGATCCTGTCGGCGGCGCCGATCGGCCGCGGCGCTTCGTCGGCCTGGGCGCAAGCCGGCATCGCCGCTGCCGTTGGCCCCGGCGACACGATCGAAAAGCACGTGGCCGACACGCTGATTGCCGGTGACGGCATCGTCGACGAAGACATCGTGCGGATGATGGCGACCGAAGCGTCAAACCGCATCCACGATCTGCTCGAATACGGCGTGCCGTTCGACCGGGACCTGGAAGGCCGGCTACTGGTCTCGCGCGAGGCGGCTCATTCCGAGAGCAGGATCGTGCGCGTGCGCGGCGACATGGCCGGCCGCGCGATCATGCAGGCTTTGGTCACGGCGGTCGAACGGGCAGCCCATGTGCGCCTCTACGAAGGCTATGTGGTCGAAGACCTTTTGACCGGCGACGACGGCCGGGTGATCGGCGTTGCCGCCCGTGACCGCGCCGGGCAGGGCGACCTGCAGATCCTTGAAGGTTCCCATGTCGTGATGGCGACCGGTGGCCTCGGCCATCTCTACGAGGTGACGACCAACCCGACCGAAGCGCGCGGCGGCGGGATCGGCATGGCGGCCCGCGCGGGCGCGCA
>JBGSWL010000145.1:0-3174 GCA_041752455.1 Roseitalea sp.
TGCGGCGCTATGCCGGACCGCGCGCCCAGAAACTGTCGCGCCTGATCGGGCAGAACGCCCTGATCGCCAGCGCCGTGGTGCGCACCGTGCCGACCGGCCCCTTCCTGATCGTCAACATGGCCTTCGGGGCAAGTTCAGCCAGATTCCGCGACTATTGGGCCGGTATGGGGCTGGGCATCCTGCCGAAGATCCTGCTGGTGGCCGTTGGCTGGAAAACCGTGACATCCGCCTTCGAAGGCGACCCGGTCATGGCCGTGCTGTTCGGCATCGGCGCCGCTGTGATCTATGCCGCAATCGTCTTTGTGGTTGTGCGCCAGGCCCGCAAGACCTGGCAAGATATTCCCGAAACAGCGCCTCAATTGATTGACAGCGGGCAGGATCGCGGCGATTAATCCCGCCCATGCGCAAAGACTTGCCCCTACTCCTGCTTCTTACCGGCCCCTGGCCGAAGCCGTCTGCCTGCGCCTAGCGGGCCGATGCGCGGCCAGGGGATAGCCGACCAACAGAGCCCTTGCCCCCAGCTTCCGATAGAGCCACCCGCACCATGACCTCGACATCGAAGACCGCGAAACCCGCGAAGAAACCGCACATCTACATTTTTGACACGACCATGCGCGACGGCGAGCAATCGCCCGGCGCCTCAATGACACATAACGAAAAGCTCGAACTCGCCACCCTGCTTGAAGACATGGGCGTGGACATCATCGAAGCCGGCTTCCCGGCTGCTTCGGATGGGGATTTCGCCGCTGTCAGTGCCATCGCTGCCCAGTCGAAAAGCTCCGTGATCTGCGGCCTCGCCCGCTCGACACCGGCCGATATCGACCGCTGCGGCGAAGCCGTGCGCAAGGCCGCGCGCCCGCGGATCCATACTTTCATCTCCACCAGCCCGGTGCACATGAAGCACAAGCTGAAGATGGGGCCGAACGCCGTTCTCGAAGCCGTCGGACGTTCCGTTTCGCAGGCCCGCAATCTCGTGGATGATGTCGAATGGAGCGCCGAGGATGCGACGCGCACCGAATTCGATTTTCTCTGCAAATGTATCGACGCGGCCATCGCCTCCGGCGCCACGACGATCAACGTGCCGGATACGGTGGGCTATTCTCACCCCGACGAGTATGGCGCACTGATCCGCAGGCTGATCGAAAACATTCCGAACTCGGACAAGGTGATCTGGTCCACGCACTGCCACAATGACCTTGGCCTCGCTGTCGCCAACTCGCTGGCCGGCATGTCCAACGGCGCGCGCCAGATCGAGTGTACGATCAACGGCCTCGGCGAGCGCGCCGGCAATGCCGCGCTGGAAGAGGTCGTGATGGCCATGAAAGTGCGCGGAGACACGCTTCCTTACGAGACCAGCATCAACACGAACTACCTCGCCCGCGCCTCCGGCATGGTCAGCCGCATCACCGGTTTCCCGGTGCAGTATAACAAGGCCATCGTCGGCAAGAATGCGTTCGCGCACGAGAGCGGCATCCACCAGGATGGCATGCTGAAGAATTCCGAGACCTACGAGATCATGAAGCCGGAGGATGTCGGCGTCGCGAAGACGTCGCTGGTGATGGGCAAGCTGTCCGGCCGCAATGCCTTCCGCGACAAGCTTGAATCGATGGGCTATTTCATCGAAGGCGAGGCGCTGAACGATGCGTTCAAACGCTTCAAGGATCTCGCCGACCGCAAGAAGCATGTCTTCGATGATGACATCATCGCGCTGGTCGATGAGCAGCTGGCGGCCGAAGGTGAGCGCATCACGTTCAAGCGCCTGCGCGTCGTTGCCGGCACGGATGGTCCGCAGACGGCGGAAATCGATCTCGTCGTCGACGGCGTGGAGAAGTTCGCGATCGCACGCGGCAATGGGCCGGTGGACGCCGTGTTCAACGCCATCCGCCAGATCGTGGATCATCAGGCGATCCTCGAGCTGTACCAGGTGCATGCCGTGACCGGCGGCACCGATGCGCAAGCGACTGTTTCGGTGAGACTGAACGGCGACGGGATCATGTCCACCGGCCGCTCGTCCGACCCGGACACGCTGGTGGCCAGCGCCAAGGCCTACCTGCACGCGCTCAACAAATTCGAAGTGCGCAAGGCGAAGCGGAAAGCGGCTTAACGCCCGCCTCTCCTTTTTACGCTCATCCCCGCGAAGGCGGGGATGAGTGGTCAAGGGTGGTGTGTGACCCGTATTACGGATCGACTTCGCCAAAACCGTTTTCGATCAGGCGGACAATGGCGTCCACCGCCTCTTCGGCCTGAACGCCCCTGCCCTTGATCTCGACCACGCATCCTGTGTGCGCGACGAGCATCAACAGATCCATGATCGAACGGGCATCGGCCGTTTCGGTCTCGTGGGTGACGAAGACCTTCGCATCATACTCGGCGGCCAGCTTGGCGACCTTGGCCGAGGCGCGCGCATGCAGGCCTTTGCGATTGACGATAGTGGCCCGCCGCTCGGCGAGTGGCAGCTCGGTCATCAGCAGGAAGTCAGCTTGGCGAGAATGTCGGAGGCGATGGTGATGTATTTGCGCCCGCCCTCGGCGGCGTCATGCGCGGATTCTTCGAGGGAGAGGACATCGCGCGTCTGGGCCAGCTTGATCAGCATCGGCAGATTGGCGCCGGAGACGATCTCGATCCGGGCGCGGCTGCGCAGGGAGAGAACGAGGTTGGACGGGGTGCCGCCGAACATGTCTGTCAGGACAACCACACCGCTGCCGGCATCGCAGGCCCTGACCGCTTCGAGGATGGATTCGCGCTTTATATCGAGGTTGTCGTCGGCATCGATGGAGACGGCACGCGTTCGCCAGAGCCGCCCGACCACGTGTTCCGCGGCGGCGACTAGCTCGTGGGCAAGCATGCCATGGCTGACGACAACGATGCCGATCATGTCCGGTTGGGCCGTTCTGAACCTTTACAAGACGGTCACGTTGTCACGATGCTGCGGCGCGTCAAGACGCATTCCGCCGCAATGCCCCCGGTTTCCCTAGAGGGTGTTGCCGAGACCCAACACATCATCCATCCCGTACAGACCGGGGGGTTGGCTGGCAGCCCAGATCGCGGCCTGCACGGCGCCTTCGGCAAAGACGGCCCGGTCGAGCGCCATGTGGGAGAGCCTAATCGTCTCGCGATCGGACCCGAACAGCACTTCATGTTCGCCGTAGATGCCGCCTGCGCGGCGCACCGCCA
>JBGSWL010000146.1:0-7049 GCA_041752455.1 Roseitalea sp.
GACTGTTTGCGGTGGTCGGCCCCAGCGGCGCCGGCAAGGATACCGTCATCAACGCGGCCCGCGCCCGCCTTGGCCCACGCGCCGACATCATGTTCTCGCGCCGGGTCATCAGTCGGCCTGCCGATGGTATTACCGAAGACCACAAGCCGATAACCGAGCAGGCATTTGCCAAGGCCGAGGCTGAGGGCGCTTTTTGCGTGTCCTGGCGCGCGCACGGCCTATGCTACGGCATTCCGGCGGGCGTGAAGGCCGATGTGGCGGCCGGCCGCAAGGTTGTCGCCAACGGCTCGCGCGGTGCCATGGGCGGGTTTGTCGGGGCGTTCGGCCCGCATCTGGTGATTGTTGAAATTACCGCCACACCCGACGTGATCGCCAACCGTTTGGCGTCAAGAGGGCGAGAGACGGCGGACGTCATTGCCCAGCGCATGCAAAGGTCGGTCGGCGCCTGGTCTGCCGATCACAAGCCGGTCGTCATCGACAACAGCGGCGATCTGGACACAGCGGTTGATGCATTTGTCAGGCTGATTGACGGGGAAGGGTGACCGGACATCCGGTCGTGTCGCTTCAGACGCAATTCCAGGCGGAGTTTGGTGGAGCCAAGGGGGATCGAACCCCTGACCTCTTGCATGCCATGCAAGCGCTCTCCCAGCTGAGCTATGGCCCCGATGTTTGGGAACGTCTGCGGTTGCCCGCAGACGGCGCTCGATACAGTTCCGGGGAACCGATATCAAGCCCTAATGCGACGGCGTGTCAGTCCTCGTCGTCGCCGCCGGCAATATCAACGATGCCGACCATGTCATCATCGCCATCTTCTTCGTCATCGGGCAGGAACGTATCGTCAGCGTCGTCCTCGTCCTCGATGATTTCATCATCGGTGTTGTCGCCCAGATCGGGCAGGGCTTCCGGGCTGGCTGTCGCTTCTTCCTCGGCATCGTCCAGCGACAAGACTTCCGGTCCTTCCAGTTCGACCTCTTCCTCGTCGTCTTCCACGACAGCCGAGGCCTTTTCCATCTTGGCTTCGATGATTTCCGAGGCCACGTCGTCGAAATAGGAACGGGGATAGCTCTTGCCGGTATAGGGCGAGACCACGGGATCCTTGTTCAGGTCATAGAATTTGCGCCCGGTTTCCGGGCAGATGCGCTTTGTACCGAGTTCTGGTTTGGCCAAGACAAGACCTCTTTATTGGGGGATGGGCCAACGGCGACCGGCGGACCCGGGGCTCTGTCCATGCTTTGCAGGTTGGGCGGTCCCATAACGGCATTGACATACCCTGTCAAAGCCATTTCTCAGCCTTTGTCCAGCCCTCGCGCCGGACGTCTTGACCCGTATCCCCAGCCGGTTCAAACCCGCAGCACCAGACGTTTTGCAGAGAGGGCCCATGCCTTTCGTGATCGCCATCGACGGACCAGCGGCCTCGGGAAAGGGCACTCTGGCGCGGCTGCTCGCCGCCCACTACGGGTTTGGCCATCTGGACACCGGGCTGACCTACCGCGCCGTCGGCCTTGCCTTGATGGAAAACGGCCTGTCGCTCGAAGACGAGCAGGCGGCAGCAAGCGTTGCACGATCGCTCGACCTTTCCGCCATGGACCGGAGTGTGCTTTCGGCGCATGCAATCGGCGAGGCCGCTTCGCGCGTCGCGGTGATGCCTGCGGTACGCCGTGCGCTGGTTGATGCGCAGCGGCAATTTGCCGAGGGAAGCGCTGGTGCCGTGCTTGATGGCCGCGACATCGGCACCGTGGTTTTCCCCGATGCGCCGGTCAAAATCTATGTGACCGCGTCGCCGGAGGTGCGTGCGCGTCGACGATACGACGAGATTGTGGCCGGCGGCGGACAAGCCGACGAAGCGGCGATACTCTCCGATATCCGGCGCCGCGACGAACGCGACAGCACGCGCGAAGACTCGCCGCTGAAGCCGGCGCCAGACGCCCACTTGCTTGATACGACAGGGATGACTATAGAGGCGGCATTCCTTGAGGCGCGGTCAATCATTGACCGGGCCAAAAAGGATTTTTGAGCTTTCCAGTGACGATCACGCGCCGGACGCCCGAGAGGGATCCGATCGACACCGGATCCCGCAACCGCAAACCACCGGCGCCGAGCAGGAAACGAGCCCAAGGGGCCGCCTGCCACCAGGAGCATCAATGTCACAAATGAATCCGTCACGCGACGATTTCGCGAGCCTTCTCGAAACGTCCTATGAAAACCAGGATACGCTGGAAGGCCGCGTCGTCCAGGGCATCATCGTTGCCATCGAAAAAGACATGGCAATTGTCGATGTTGGCCTGAAGGTTGAGGGGCGCATCGCGCTCAAGGAATTTGGCGCCCGCGCCAAGGACGGCATGCTGAAGCCGGGCGATACCGTCGAAGTCTATGTCGAGCGCATCGAAAATGCGCTGGGTGAAGCGGTTCTGAGCCGCGACAAGGCACGCCGCGAAGAATCGTGGGTCAAGCTGGAAGAGAAGTTCACCAAGGGCGAACGCGTCGAAGGCGTCATCTTCAACCAGGTCAAGGGCGGCTTCACGGTCGATCTCGACGGCGCCGTGGCGTTCCTGCCACGCAGCCAGGTCGACATTCGTCCGATCCGCGATGTCGGCCCCCTGATGCACACTCCCCAGCCGTTCGAAATCCTCAAGATGGACAAGCGCCGCGGCAACATCGTTGTCTCGCGCCGCACAGTGCTTGAAGAGAGCCGCGCTGAACAGCGTTCGGAAATCGTCCAGAACCTTGAAGAAGGTCAGGTCGTCGACGGCATGGTCAAGAACATCACCGACTACGGTGCGTTCGTTGATCTCGGCGGCATCGACGGTCTGCTGCACGTGACCGACATGGCATGGCGCCGCGTCAACCATCCGACCGAAATCCTGCAGATCGGCCAGCAGGTCAAGGTGCAGATCATCCGCATCAACCAGGAAACCCATCGCATTTCGCTGGGCATGAAGCAGCTGGAATCCGATCCGTGGACCGCCATCGGCGCCAAGTATCCGATCGGCATGCGCATCACCGGTCGCGTCACCAACATCACCGACTACGGTGCGTTTGTGGAAGTCGAGCCGGGCATCGAAGGCCTGATCCACGTCTCGGAAATGTCGTGGACGAAAAAGAACGTCCATCCCGGCAAGATCCTGTCGACGTCGCAGGAAGTCGAAGTGGTGGTCTTGGAAGTCGATCCGGACAAGCGCCGCATCTCGCTCGGCCTCAAGCAGACCCTCAGCAATCCGTGGGAATCCTTTGCCCAGCAGTTCCCGCAGGGAACGATGGTCGAAGGCGAAGTCAAGAACAAGACCGAGTTCGGCCTGTTCATCGGCCTCGAGGGCGATGTGGACGGCATGGTCCATCTCTCCGATCTCGACTGGAACCGTTCGGGCGAAGAAGCCATCGAGGACTACAACAAGGGCGACATGGTCAAGGCCGTCGTTCTGGATGTGGACATCGAGAAGGAACGCATCTCGCTCGGCATCAAGCAGCTGTCCAACGACGCCGTTGGTGACGCCGCTGCATCGGGCGCCCTGCGCAAGAATGCCGTCGTCACCTGTGAAGTCATCGGCATCAACGATGGCGGTATCGAGGTTCGCCTGATCGACCACGATCTGGAAACCTTCATCCGCCGTGGCGACCTGTCGCGTGACCGTGACGAGCAGCGCCCGGAGCGTTTCTCCGTCGGCCAACACCTCGACGCCCGTGTCATCCAGTTCGACAAGAAGAGCCGCAAGCTCCAGGTGTCGATCAAGGCAC
The DNA here is from genome assembly GCA_041752455.1 of Roseitalea sp. Taxonomy (GTDB): domain Bacteria; phylum Pseudomonadota; class Alphaproteobacteria; order Rhizobiales; family Rhizobiaceae; genus JBGSWL01. The sequence goes on from JBGSWL010000146.1 coordinate 3,733, forward strand.
TGGAAATCGCCGAGGAAAAGGAAGCAGTGGCCCAGTTCGGTTCGTCGGATTCCGGCGCCTCGCTCGGCGACATCCTGGGCGCGGCCCTGAAGAAGCAGAGCGGCGAATAAACCGCTCGGCTTTGGCAACAAATCAGAACCCGCCGGAGCGATCCGGCGGGTTTTTTCGTGGCCGTATCTTTGACTATAGGGCAGGCGCTGCCATCTTTGCCTCCATGAAACTGCCGCGCACCCTGACATCCGACAGTCGCAACGATCCGATCGATGCCTTTGCCTATGAAGCGGCGCACGAGGCCGCCATCGCCATCGGAAGGATCGGCCGGGAACTGGAAGCCGCGCTTGAAGCGATCCGCCGGCATGATGCCACGCCCGGCGCCAACACCGACCGTGAGGATCTGCTGCACGATGCTGCCGAAAAGGCGATGGCGCTGATCATCCAGCGCGAGGCCTTTGGCCTGCGCGCTTCGCAGGACATCCGGGACTACTATGAAATACCCGGCGATGTGATGGTGCGGATCGGCGTGGTGCGCAAACCGCGGCACAACAACGCAGAATAGACGCCAGAAGTCTCAGCTGTGCGCGAAGATGTCTTCTTCGCCCCAGCCCATCAGGTCGAGGCGCGCGCGCGTTGGCAGGAATGCAAAGCAGGAATTGGCCTCGTCAAGCCGCCCGTCGCGCTGCAGCCGGGCAACGAGCGCATCCATCATCGCATGGAGATACAGAACGTCGGAGGCCGCATAGTCGAGTTGCGCCTCGCTCAGGGTTTCAGCACCCCAGTCGGATGTTTGCTGCTGCTTGTTGAGATCGATGCCGACCAGTTCGCGAACCAGATCCTTCAGCCCGTGCCGGTCCGTATAGGTGCGCACCAGGCGCGAGGCGATCTTGGTGCAGAAGATCGGCTGTGTCGTCACGCCGAGCCATTTCTCCAGCATCGCGACATCGAACCGGCCGTAGTGGAAGATCTTCGTCCGTGCCGGATCTGCCAGCAGCGAAACCAGATTGGGCGCATGGGTCTGGCCGGCGGCGATCTGGATGATGTCGGCGCTGCCATCGCCCGGCGACAGCTGGACGACACATAGCCGGTCGCGGTGCGGGTTGAGGCCAAGCGTCTCCGTATCGATGGCAACGCGGTTGCCATAGAGCGCAAGCGCCTCGTCCGAGAGATCACCCTTGTGAAACCGGATGGGATTCTGCGCCATTGTAATATTTCCTACCGCTATTCAATTATATTTTTAGGGATTTTCTTTTTTCGATGCCTGAAACTTTTATTTCCAGATTTTAAATTCTTTATATAATCAATAGATTTCTGAATTTCTGAACCCCTCGTATCCATATCATTAACTTTTCTATTTGTATCTACTATATATATTTCCAAATCTTTAAGTGCATTGAATTTAACGTCAATATTTTGTTTGAGTTTATCCATTTCTTGCAAAAATCCAGCTTTGAATTTATCTAAGGTACCCTCCACGTAAATTATTTCTTTAATCCTCTTGTCGTCTCGAAGACTTAGAAGAATATCAGATTGATTTATGATATCCTGACATATATTGCGCAATTTCTCGTATATACGTTCCAGCTCCATAAGCTGCCGCGTCGGATCAGGGTTTGCTGTTGAGAAATCAGGGCGCTGATCAATTAAACTGAGAGCTGTTTCTCGCACCTTCTCAATGTCTTCGATATAGCTGGCGAAACCCAACTTCACCCCCACTAAACAGAATTGCGTTTTTGAACCAGCAATATGTTATCCACCAGAGTCCTTTTCTGTCCAGATATGAACAAAAAGTATCTTTGCAGATGGACTCGTACACAAACGCAACTTGGCCCTGAGGGTCTAGGCGCAAGCCGCATGGGCGGCAAGGTCCCCTTGGTTGATCCGTGACCGGTTGAGGCGCGTAGGAATGGGACACGGTTGAAAAAAAGGGAGACCACCATAGCGACCAGAAAATTCACCGATGTCGAAGCCACCCAGGCCGTCAACACGGGCCGCCGAAGCTATGTGCTGTTCTTCGGGCTGGTCCTTGCCGCCCTGGCAGCGATGTTCGTGTTCTCGGTTTTTTGAGGCCATTGCGCCCGGCCAATGTCGGGGGGGTAAAGGTGACATCAGCCTGCCTGCCAGGTCGGATGTCGCGCAAAACCAACAAAAAACCCCGCTTTCGCGGGGCTTTTTGCATGTTCCCGGACGAACCGGGATGGTCAGATGGTGCCCAGAAGAGGACTCGAACCTCCACACCCTTTCGAGTACCAGCACCTGAAGCTGGCGCGTCTACCAATTCCGCCACCTGGGCACGAAATCGTGTGGCTCCCTAGACGCTGGGCAATGGCAAGTCAACGCCTGCCGAGGGGTTTGTGCCGTTCGATTGCAGTGTTATTGCCGATCGGTCCGCTTGGCGGCAGATTGCGGTCTTTGCGGGAGAGCGGTCCTGGGGTGAGGAGAGTGTCCGTGGCAGCAGATGGAACGATTGTCGTTTTCGGCTCGATCAACCTTGATCTGGTGGCGCGGGTCGAGCGCCTGCCGGCGCCGGGCGAGACGGTAGCCGGATCCGACTTTTCCATGCATCCGGGTGGCAAGGGCGCCAATCAGGCGCTGGCGGCCTGCCGCGCAGGCCACCCCGTTCAGATGGTGGGCGCCGTCGGAAATGATGCCAATGCCGATGTGGCAACCGCACTGTTGCGGAAGGATGGCGTCTTCATGGACAGCGTCATCAGCAAGACCGCAACACCGACCGGCGTTGCCCTGATCCTGGTCGATGAAACGCGCGGCGAGAACCAGATTGCCGTCATTCCCGGTGCCAATGGCGAGGTTCGGGTCCTCGGCGCCGAGTCTTTGGGCCGCGCCGGCGCAATCCTGATGCAACTGGAAATCCCGCTGGAAGCAGTCGAAGCGGCACTCGAGTCCGCCCGTGCCGAAGGTGTGCGGAGTTTTCTCAACCTTGCGCCTTGGCGCGATGCGGCTGCTTCATTCGCGGGCAAGGCCGATGTGGTAATTGTCAACGAGACCGAGTTTGCCGGGCTTGCCGCGGCCCTTGGGCATGGTGACGACGAGGCGAGCGATGAAACCGCTTTGCGCGCGCTGGCAAGCCTTTTGGGTGGGACACTGGTTGTGACACTCGGCGCTGCCGGTGCCCGTGCTTCGGACGGGAAAGACCTCTGGTTCGCATCTGCGCCGGTCATCGCGCCGATCGATACGGTCGGCGCCGGTGACACGTTCTGCGGCTATCTGGCCGCTGCGCGCAGTGAAGGCATGGAGTGGCCGCAAGCGTTGGACCTTGCCTGCCGCGCCGGGGCGCTCGCCTGCCTGAAGGCCGGGGCGCAGCC
>JBGSWL010000147.1:0-5893 GCA_041752455.1 Roseitalea sp.
CGCAGCGGCCCGTCATAATCGAAATATCCCGATGATGGCTGCTGGGCGCCGGGCGACAGGCGGTCGATCGTCGGCCGCTGCTCGCCGACAAGGCGCGCCGCATCGACAACTTCGTCGTCTTCCCGCTCGGCGGCATGCGGCACCCGGATCGATTGAAGCACGTCGGCCATGTCGACGGGGCTGGCACTGTCCTGCCCCGGTTCCTCGTAGACGGCGCTGCCGGGCAGGGCTCGTTCGGCGACCGTGTTGAACATCATGCGCATCGGGGTTGTCACGCCCTGACCGAAGGCAATCGCCTCGCGGTTGGCAAGTGATGGCAGGAAGTTGATGTAGGAGCGCGATGCGCCGGAAATCGCCTTGCGCATGATGTCCTGGTCGGAATCATTGCCGAGACGCATGGCAAAGAAGGTGTTGCACTGCGACAGGATCGTCTCGTCGAGGTCCGCCGGGCGCTGGGTGATGATGCCAAGGCTGACGCCGTATTTGCGGCCTTCCTTGGCGATACGGGCGATGGCCGCGCGGGTCGGGCCGAAGCCGGCTTCGCGGTTGGCGGGAATGTAACGGTGGGCTTCTTCGCAAAGCACCAGCGTCTTGATGCGCGAGTGGCTCCACACCGACAGTTCGAAGGCAAGCCGGCAGAGCACGCTGACCACCGCGTTGACCACTTCCGAGGGGATGCCGTTCAACTGGAACGTCGTCACCGGCTTGCCGTTGGCCGGCACACGGAAGATCCGGGCCAGCACTTCGGCAAGGTTGTCCTCGATGGTCTTGTTGGCAAACATGAAGCGATAGCGCGGATCGTTGATCGTCGCGTTGATGCGGGCGGCCAGCGCTTTCAGGAACGGACGCTCGTCGCGCCCCTCAAGGCGGCCGATGCGCTCCTCGATCTGCGCGAGCAGATCGGCGATGCGGTAGGGCAGCGGCGTATCGGCAGTGAGCGAACTGCCACCGCGGTTCTTGCGCAGGCCAAGGCTCGGCTCGCCGCCTCCGTTGTTGCTGAACTTGGCTTTGGCGACCGGGATCAGGTCGCGCAGCACGTCGACCTCTTCGGGGATCGCCGGGCGCCCTCGGAACAGGACTTCCACGAACTCTTCCAGCCGGAACATCCAGAACGGCAGATCGAGATCGGCATCGGTGATGGTGATCGAGATGTCCGGGAAGGCCTTGGCAAATTCGTTGTGCGGATCGAGAATCAGGATGCCGATGTCGGGCCGCTTTTCGACGATCATGCGCACCAGCAGCGACACCGATGTCGACTTGCCGACACCGGTGGTACCGACAACGGCGAAGTGGCGCGAGACCAGCGCATCGATCGACAGCATGGCGTCGATCTCGCGGTTCTGCGACAGGCTGCCGATTTTCACCGCTGACTTGTCGGTGTTGGCGAAGATCGCCGCAAGGTCGGCATTGCGAATGCGGTGCGCCACGGCGCCGGCATGGGGATAAACCGACATGCCGCCGATGAAGATCGGCTTTCCAGCGCTGTTTTCGGCAATTTCACCGACAAGTTCCACATGGATGTGCAGTTGGTTGCGGGCGTTTTCGGCCCAGGCACCGTTCGGCACCTGCACCTTGTAGAGCATGCCGACGGTACGCACCGCGCCGGTGCGGATGGTAATCAGGCTGCCGACAGCCCAGTAGTCCGGCGATTCATCCTCGGCGCCGGGCACAGGCGCGGTGATGATCGCATGGGTTCCGTCGCAGGACACGACAAAACCTTCCGAGCGGTTGCGGCGGAATCCCGTACCTGCCGCATCCGGCGGCGCCGACAATTCCGTTGGCTTGTCTGTGAACATGCTGCGTGCGACCCCTCGACAGGCACAAGGCTAGCGATGCGCGGTTAAGGAACGGCTACCGGGGGGGCGGGGTCAGGGAAGAGGGAAGAGGGAAGAGGGAAGAGGGGGAAGGGGAGCGCCCCGCTCAACCCCTCACCCTGAGCCCGTCGAAGGGCGAGGTGTTAGCGTAAACTTGTCCGACGTTCAGGCATGGGTCCCGGATCGGCCTTCAGCCGTCCGGGATGACTACCGGATTGAATGGTTCGGCTTGTCGCAGATGTCGGCGCATGGCTTTATGGCCCTCCACACTTAGTCATCCCGGACGGCGCAGCCGATCCGGGACCCATGCCAAGGCGGCAGGCATCCTGTATCCCTTCACACTGCGTTGACCGCTTCCATTCGGGCAGATTTACTGCGTGAAACCCTGCCTTGATTCACCGGCGATCCCATGACGAACAAGCTCATCCATGGCAACAATCGGGGCGTGCTGCGCGAGCATATCGCCGCGATTGCCGCCGCCCATGGATTCATCGTCGCCTCGCGCGACACCAGCGCCTTTGCGGCAGCGGGGCTGAAGGAGATCGATCCGTGGGGGACGGGGTGAGGTTTGGCGTGCAAACCTGCCTTCCGTTCAGGCATGGATCCCGGACCGACCTTCAGCCGTCCAGTATGACGAGGGGGGCCGAGCCGAAGGACAAGCAGACCGGTCAGGGTAAGCCGGATTTGTCATGGGGTTGCCTTTGCGCGCGGCCCCGGAATGACGGTAAGGGGGATCCCCCCGGAAACGACGGAATGGTGGACGTCTCCTTGAAAAGACCTGTTCCAGGTGCTATTCAAAGCACTCTCATGGAGTTCTAAAATGGCTCACCCCATTCTTGCGGCGACGACAGCCAGCGTCACCGAACTGAAGAAAAACCCGATGGGCACGGTTGCGGCGGGCGAGGGGTTTGCGGTTGCGATCCTCAACCGCAACGCGCCTGCCTTCTACTGTGTGCCGGCGGAGGCCTATGAGGCGATGCTGGACCGGCTCGAGGACCTGGAATTGAATGCCATAGCGGATGCGCGCGAAGGCCAGACGATCCACCGGGTCACGCTGGATGAGCTATGAGCTCGCCTTTCTCGACGAAGCGCTGAAGGAATGGCGCAAGCTCGACAATGCGACGCGCGAACAGTTCAAGCGCAAGCTGGCCGAGCGCCTTTCGAACCCGAAAATTCCCTCTGCCCGGCTGCACGGGGCCAAGGAGCGCTACAAGATCAAGCTGCGCAATGCGGGCTTCCGCCTCGTCTATGAAGTGCGGGATGCGGAACTGCTGGTCCTCGTCGTCGCCGTCGGCAAGCGCGAGCGCAACGGCGTCTACAAGGCTGCGGCGCGCCGGAAGGCGGACTGAGTCCCTGCGCTTGACGGATGCCCTCCACCGGTTTACGGAACGTCCCCATGAAAACGACAGCACTCATCGTAGTAGGAACGCGCATGGGCAAGGCGGTGTAACCGCCGGGCACGTCCTCCCATGCGCAACACCAAGGCTCCCGACGGGGGCCTTTTTTGTTTCCATTTGCCAATTGCCAAACAAAGCCAGACAAACCAAAAACCGGACAGTTCCGGCAGACGAGACGGGAAGACAATGATGGATGCGACCGCAAAGACAGCCGATGGCAGCAAGATGACCGGCGCCGAAATGGTGCTGCAGGCGCTGCGCGACAATGGCGTCAAACACATCTTCGGGTATCCGGGCGGCGCCGTGCTGCCGATCTATGACGAAATCTTCCAGCAGGATGACATCGAGCACATTCTCGTGCGCCACGAACAGGGCGCCGGCCATGCGGCCGAAGGCTATGCCCGCTCGACCGGCAAGGTCGGCGTGATGCTGGTGACATCGGGTCCGGGCGCCACCAATGCAGTGACGCCGCTGCAGGATGCCTTGATGGATTCGATCCCGCTGGTGTGCATTTCCGGGCAGGTGCCGACGACCTTGATCGGTTCGGACGCGTTCCAGGAATGCGACACGGTCGGCATCACGCGGCCCTGCACCAAGTACAATTGGTTGGTGAAGAATGTGGATGACCTCTCGCGCATCCTGCACGAGGCATTCCGCGTCGCCCAGACCGGGCGGCCCGGCCCGGTGGTGGTGGACATTCCGAAAGACATCCAGTTTGCCACCGGCACCTATCGCGGTCCGCAGGTGGCCGAGGCGCGCGCCAGCTACCAGCCAAAGCTGGAAGGCGACCGCGCCCAGATCGAAAAAGCCGTGGCGATGATGGCGCAGGCGAAACGCCCGATCCTTTATTCCGGCGGCGGCGTCATCAATTCCGGCGACCGGGCAACCGAACTCCTGCGCGAACTTGTGGCGGCGACCGGTTTTCCGATCACCTCGACGCTGATGGGGCTTGGCGCCTATCCGGCCTCGGGCGAAAACTGGCTCGGCATGCTCGGCATGCACGGCACGTATGAAGCCAACATGGCGATGCATGACTGCGACCTGATGATCAATATCGGGGCGCGGTTCGATGACCGCATCACCGGCCGCATCGACAAGTTCGCGCCGGGTTCCAAGAAGATCCACATCGATATCGACCCTTCGTCGATCAACAAGGTTGTGCATGTGGATGTCGGCATCATCGGCGATGTCGCCCATGTGCTGGAAGCGATGCTGGAGGGCTGGCGCGCCGGCGGCCATGCGGCAAACCGCGGCCGGCTCGATCCGTGGTGGTCGCAGATCAGCAAATGGCGGGCGCGCAAATCGCTCGCCTATGCGCCGAACAACGATGTCATCATGCCGCAATATGCGGTGGAGCGGCTGTACCAGATGTCGCTGGAAAGCGGGAAGGACACTTTCATCACGACTGAGGTCGGCCAGCACCAGATGTGGGCGGCGCAGTTCTTCGGCTTTGAAAAGCCGAACCGCTGGATGACATCCGGTGGCCTCGGCACGATGGGCTACGGCCTGCCGGCGGCGCTCGGCGTGCAGATCGCCCATCCCGACGCGCTGGTCATCGACATCGCCGGCGATGCCTCGATCCAGATGTGCATCCAGGAAATGTCGACGGCGGTACAGTATCGCGCGCCGATCAAGGTGTTCATCCTCAACAACCAGTACATGGGCATGGTGCGCCAATGGCAGCAGTTGCTGCATGGCAACCGCTATTCGCATTCCTACACGGAGGCGATGCCGGACTTCGTCATGCTGGCGCAGGCCTATGGCGGGCACGGCATCCGTTGCTCGAACCCCGGCGATCTCGATGATGCGATCCGCGAAATGATCGAAATCGACAAGCCGGTGATCTTCGATTGCAATGTGGCGGCGCTCGCCAACTGCTTCCCGATGATTCCGTCCGGCAAGGCGCACAACGAGATGCTGTTGCCGGATGAAGCGACCGACGAGGCGGTGGCCAACGCCATCGGCGCGGAAGGCAAGCAGTTGGTGTGAGAGCGTTCAACCCTCCCCCTTGTGGGGAGGGTCGATGCGCAGCATCGGGGTGGGGGTATTTGAGCTTCCCCCGGCTCTGCCCCGATGTCGCAGCTGGATGAGGGGCTGAGGATCGCTTCCCCCTCACCCAACTTCGACCAGCATTTGCCTTGCAAATGCGGTCTTCATATCCCTCTCCCCGCAAGCGGGGCGAGGGAAGGTTCATGCAGGAGACGTCCATGTTCCACCTGGCCATCGGCAACAAGCTCTATTCATCCTGGTCGCTGCGGGCGTGGATCCTGCTAAAGGCGTTCGACATTCCGTTCGACGAAACCGTCATCGCGATGGGCAAGCCGGACACGCGCGAGCGAATGCTGGCCTTCGGCCCGACCGGCAAGGTTCCGGTGCTGGGCGACGGGGACATCATTGTCTGGGAGAGCCTTGCGATCATCGAGCATGTCGCCGAGCGGTTTCCCGACAAGGCGATCTGGCCGGCCGATCGCGCGGCGCGGGCCCATGCGCGCAGCGCGGCCAGCGAAATGCATGCCGGGTTCACAGCCTTGCGGTCGTCATGCCCGATGAACCTGACCAAGCGCCTGACCCTGAAATGCCTCGCCGCCGCAGCCGCCCTCGCCTGTGGCGGCGCGTTCGCGCAAGCCAAGGAAGTGACCTTCGCCCACCAGGACATGCTGGTGCCGCTGCGCCTGGTGATGG
>JBGSWL010000148.1:0-39031 GCA_041752455.1 Roseitalea sp.
CAAGGCTGATGGCGCTGCGGGCGCCGGCAAATGCGCCGCGCTCCCGCTCAAGCACGCCAGCGGCAGCGGCAAGCCGGGCATCGACATCGGCAAGGTCGCTGCGGCTTGCAAATCCGGCTGCAAACCGGCTTTCGACCGAAGCGCGAAGCTTGCGCAGCGTGGACAGGGTCTCTTCGGCAATCGCGACCTGTGTGCCGGCGAGTTCTGCCTCGACATGGGTCGAGAGCACATCCAGCAAGACACTGGCAGCATCCGCGTTGGCGTCCTGGCGGGCGGCGCGCTCATTGGCGCGGGCGCTCTTCAACCCGTACCAGTTCTGGCCGCCGGTGAAGACCGGCATCGACAGGGTGATGCTGCCGGTCGTTGCGGTCTCGTCCAGCCGGTCGCTTTGACCATCGCTGCGGATGCCGGCGCTGATTTCGCCGTAGATGCGCGGCATGAAGGAGGCAAGCGCCCGCAGGGACCGGCTTTTTGCCACGTCGACATCGGCAAGCGAGGCGCGCAGCGAGGCCGATTGTGCCAGCGCGCGGTCCAACGCACCGCGCATGTGCAGATCATCGCCGAACACAGCCGAATATGGCAACGGCGAGATGATCGCGCCGCGCATGGATGACCCGCCCCCGATCGGGCTGGCAGCCTGCACCGAACCGGTGTGCATGGCATCGGTGCTGGTGCGAAGGTGCGAAAGGCTTGCCGCAGCCATCGGTCTTGACGGTGCCATGCGAAGGACAAACGTCGTCGGATCGACCGTTGGCGAATCGATCAGTTGGAGGCGCATGCCCTCCACGCGCTGTTCGCCGGCTTGGACGGCGATCGTGGATGACAGCAGCAGTGCGATGATCGGCAAGGTCAAGCGCACGTCACTTCTCCTGGAACGCACGGTTCAAGCTGTCGGACATCGGTTTGAACACGTAGGACGCAAACGTGCGCGATTGGCCGGCGATGAACGCGGTTCCCTGCATGCCGGGCTTGACGCCGAGTTCGGCGCGAAGCGCATCGGTCAGCCCGGTCAGGCGGACATCCACGTCAAAATATTGCTGGCCGGTTTGCGGATCGATCGTCGCATCGGCAGCCACATATTCCACGATGCCTTCGATATCGTCATGAATGCGGTGGTTGACGCCGGCGATCTGCGCCCGCGCTTTCTGCCCCTTGGTTACGGAGGCGACGTCGGCCGGCGCGATCCGCGCGCGCAACAGCAGCGGCAGTCCGTCCGGCACGATTTCGGCGAGCACTTCGCCGGCCGGCACGACACCGCCAAGCGTCGTGTATTTGTTATGCACGACCGTGCCATCGACAGGCGCCCTGACCGTGGTCGAAGCCACGGCGGCATCGGCGGCGGTCAACTGTTCTTCGACCTGCGCCAATTCGCCGAGCGTCTCGGTCATCTGGCGGGCATTGTCTTGCGCATCGGCTGCCTCAAGCTTGGCGATCCGGGCGTCAAAACTGTAGACTTCGTCGCGCGCCGAACCGGCCTCCGCCTGCAAGGACGCCAAGCGCGATTGCAGGCTGTACTGCTGCTGCTGAAGATCCCAGAGCGCCTTGCGCGCCACATGGCCGCCGCTGACCAGGCCGGACACGGCATTGACCTGCCCGCGCACGAGGGCGAGTTCGTCCGCTGTCGACGCTGTCTGCAGTTCAAGCCCCTCGATCCGGCTGACCAGGGCATTGCGGCTGGCCGTCAGTTCGTCGATTTCCGACTGGAGCGCCGCCCTGCCCTTTTCGAACTGTTCCTTCTGGGCAAGAACGATATCGCTTTCCGCCGCATGGGGAAAACCGGCCTCGACAACAAACGGCACGGCTGCGCCGTCGACGCCGCGCAGTGTGGTCACCGAAATGGACGCGGCCGGATCATTGCTTGCCAGACTTTCGGCACGCAGGCGGTCGCGGATTGCAACCAGCATCGATCGGTTGGCTCTCAACCGTCCCAATTCCGCCTGGTCGATCACCGGATCGAGCCGGAAGATCACATCGCCGGCGCGAACCGTGTCGCCATTGCGTGCATAGATGTCCGTGACGACGCCGCCGGTGCGATGCTGGACCTGCTTGTTTTCACCCATGGCAATGACATCGCCTTGGCCGAGCACCGCCGATCCCAAGGGAAACAGGAAGGCCCAGGCGGCAAATGTGCCAAGCCCGACCCAGATCAAACGCCCGGTGGCCCGCTTGATCGACCCGATCTCGGTCTGCACGTCAGCGGCCCAGTCGCCGGGGATTGCAGAGGATTTCACACTCATCCTGCCGCCTCCAGTCTGGCAAGGGCGCGCAGCGGCGATTCGGACACGCCGTTCTGTGCATCGTCAGCCTGCAGCGGCTGCGGTCCCTTGAGCGCCAGTCTGGCCAATCTGCCGTCCTGCAGCATGAAGACGTGTTCGGCTATGCGCATGACCGTGTTGCGATGCGCGGTCATTATGATCGAGGTGCCGGCATTTTTGGCGGCAGACAGCGACTGCATCATTGCCTCTTCGCCGGCGGCATCGAGATGCGCATTCGGTTCGTCGAGGATGAGGCATCTCGGCTTGCTGAAATGGGCGCGAGCGAGCGCGATCATCTGCTTCTGGCCGGATGACAAAGGAATGCCCCCGGCGCCGATGCGGGTTGCATAACCTTCCGGAAGACGCATGATCATGGCGTGTGCGCCCGCCAGCTGCGTGGCCTCGACGATCGCTTCGCCGCTCGCGGCGGGGTCGAACCGGGCGATGTTGGCCGCGACGGTGCCCGGGAAAAACGTGATCTCCTGCGGCACATAGCCGACGAGCTTTGCCCATTGGTCGGAGGGCCAAGCTTTTGCGTCCAATCCGTCCAGCGTGACGCGGCCTTCTGTCGCCGCAATGGCACCGGCCAGAATGCGCATCAGGGCGGTTTTGCCGGAACCGGTCGATCCGGTAATGATCGTCACTTCGCCGGGCCGGATGGTCAGGGAAATGCTGTCGAGAATGATGCGCTCCGGGTTGGACGCGTCCGGCGACCAGACCACATCGGTGGCCTTGAGCGTTCCAGTGATCTGGGGAATGCGGACCGGGTCTTCTTCGGCCGGCATGTCGGCGACGAAATCCTTGAGTTCCCGCATCGAACCGACAGCCTTTGCAATCTGTTCCCAGCCGCCGGTCAGTTGGTCGATCGGCGCCAGGGCCTTGCCGGCAACCATCGACGCCATGAAGATCATCCCGGCCGACATGGCGCCGGTGACAGCAAGATAGCCGCCAAGGGCCATGACCCCGACCTGCAGGGTCTGCCGGAGGGTTTTGGACATGGCCTGATAGCCGGAGGTCGCGTTGCCGGCGCCTTCGCTGGTGACCAGAGCCTTGGCGAGACGCTTGCGCCACATGGTCTCGAAATGGGCACCAGTTCCGAATGTGCGCATCTCTTCGGGAAGTTCCAGCACCGAGAGGCTGTAGTTGACCGCATCGCTGTCTGCCTTGCGGCTGTCGTTGCGTTCGACCTCGGTTGCGGACGCGGAAATGACGCTGACTGAAATCATCAGCACGATCGAGATCAGCACGAAGACCCCCAAGGTCCAGTGCAACAGGAACATGATGGCAAGGTACAGCGGGATGAACGGCAGGTCGAACAGCGAAACGAAGGGCTTGCCGGACAGGAAGCCGCGCACGCTGGAGAAATCGCGCATGATCTTGCCGCTGGTGACCTTGTCGCCGTTGCCGCCGGAGAGCTTTGCGAAAAGCTTCGGCGCCATCTCGACCGCGTAAGCGGCTGACAGGCGCTGGGCGATGCGCGCCCGGACGAACTCCGCAAGACCGAAGAACAGCAGCAGAAAGACAACGATCAGCGTCAGGTATACAAGGGTGGAAACCGAGTTGGACGACAAGACCCGATCATAGACCTGCAGCATGTGGATCGACGGAGCGAGCACAAGCAGGTTGACGAAAACCGAATAGGTGAAAATGGTCTTGAGATGACCGTTGAATGATTTGACAGGTAACCCGAATTGCGAAAACACGCCGCGATACTCCAAAGCGAACGTCGGGGGCCGTTCATTTGGTCCAGTTGTAAATCGGCGTGGTTAAGCAACCTTTAAATGCACAGGGCCTGCATTTTTGTCGATGGGTTCGTCATGCGGGGGCGAAACAGCCGGTTTCGAAGACCAAAGGGAGGCGGACATGCCCCCGCATGCCGCCTCCCTCCGTTGGCAGCAAGCTGCCAATATCCCGGCTTGTGACACAAGGCCCCAACCAGAAGCCGAGGCTTCAACCAGAGTGGTTCAGGCCAAGGTCACCGGGGGTGTCGGCTTAGACAGCAACCAGAGGGCGAATGACATGGATGAACGCGCAAACGGTCATTCCAAGCCGTGAACCGTCGTCATCATCGAAAATCGCAGGATCGCCGGCGATTGCACGCGATGGATGCATTGTCGAGCGGGACAACGATTCTCCGGTATCGTCCCGCCGGTGACCAAGACCTCATATGTCGAGTGCTGCCACCACTTTCTCGAAGGACCGGCCAACCGGAATGCGCTCTCCGGTTTTCAAAATCAGAATCATTTGACGTCCCAACCTTTCACGGCCAGCAATGTGGCTGATGTTGACCCAGAAGGACTTGTGAACCTGCAAGCCCTCGGAACTCCATTTCAGCATCTCGTTGGAAAGCTTTGTCCGCTTCAGGACAACGCGGTTTTCGAAAACGAGCTTCAACGTGTGGTCATCCGCTTCGAGATAGACAGGGGTATTGGCAGCCGGTTTTGGTGCTGATGCGGCAAGGTTGGAATCATCCGGAGGATTCTTCACGTTCACCTTGTCGCTGCTGACTTCAGGCTCCAGTTCACGCTTCATGAAACGGAATGAACTTTTGCGCATGTGGTAACTGAAACCGACAATGAACATCGGGACAAATATGAAATAATTCGCGATTATCTCGGAAGCACTCGAATAGACCCTGCCCGATAGCGAAAAATTGAGAACAAGCGGAGGTGTGATGAAAATTCCGGTGATCGCAACCGGGACGGAAGCAAGCAGCTCAAGTGCTATATTGCCGAGGACAACCTTTTTCACCAAAACGGCGATGATTGCCGACCACACATGAAATGAAGTGAAAAGGATGACGGCCAAGGCGAAGAAGAATTGGAGCCGTACCGGAAAAGGACCCATCTTGTCGGTGTGAAATGAGCCACTGTAGGAAACCAGAATCATCAGCATAAAGGTTCCGACATACAAGCTCGGCGTTCCGAGGTTTGCCTTGAAGTTCTCCCGAAACAATTCGAGGTTCTGCTCTGTTTTCCCGGAACGGACGATCATTTGTCCGGTACTCCTTAAGTCTGCGAATCGCATGAATGCCGCGATATTGCGCCCGGATACTCCAGTACTACGCCGAAGGGTTTCCACAAACCCCACGTCATTCAAATTATTACGACCACTTTCAAATCCTGCTCATCATTCATTGATGAATGAGGATGGCTGCCCGAAGCCAAAACAAGCCCTGCGTGAAAGTGCAGCATTTCATGTCTATTTTCTCATTTGAGAGATGAACTTGTCAATAGCTGGGAACACCGGCGGTGTATTGCGTAGAAAATTTGCTCTCCTTGCCGAAGAACTGGCTGAAAATGAACTGGTGGGAAAACGACACATCCACCACCATCAGGCTTTCGCCCGGCGCGATCTGGCTCAGGATTTTCTGCTGGTCGAGGGGGAAGCTATTGCGATCGGTGTCATCGTCGGTCATGCCGTGGCCATAAGTCCAATCGGCCTTCAATTCCGTGCCGGTCCGAACGACACGACGCGCCAAGACTTTTGCCTTGGCTGCGTCAGACTCTCCGAAGATCATTTTCAGGCCATTGCCGATCAGCTTGACCTGATCCTTCGTGATCGTGTTCTCCGTACCCTTTGCTGAATCGCGGTTCTGGATGCTGAGGTAGGCGCCGACCTGGGCCAGCGATGATGCGGCCTGCACCGCGTGCCGGTACTTCATCAGGAAAGAGCCGAGATCGACCACGCCCACCATCAGGACAATCATCAGCGGGGCAAGGATCGCAAACTCGATGGCGACCGTGCCCGCCCTGTCGCGCCCGAACCCGGGTATCCGGGCCAAGCGCGTTCTCGAGCGAACTGTTTCAACTTCTGACATGGAAGAACACCCCCACACTGATGGACTGGGTCAGGATTTTTTCCAGCCCGACCGTACTGAACAGCTTCTTCGGGAAAACACCCGACCACGGATAGTTGACCCGGATCATGTGAGCCTGTCCTGCCGCAAGCGCGAGTTTGTCGGCGACAGGTGCTGACGGTTCTGGTGACGTCGCTGTCAGCGGAACCACCTCGACCTGGAATGTCTCGGCCTGGCAGGAAATGCCGGATTCCTTGCAGATCATCTCCTTGACGGTCGCAAAACCCTCCGGCTTCCAGCCTTCCGACAGCTTTTTCTGGGCGAGGAACACGCCTCGTTCGATGCGGCTGGTGGAGTGATACAGCATGCCGAAGTCGACGATGGCCAGCATCAGGAAAATGAAGACCGGTGCAAGCGAGGCAAATTCGATCGCCGTGGTCCCGCGCCGGTCCGTTGCCAAGCGCCGCATGACATCACCGCGGGCGCTCATTTCGTCACCCGCAGGGATTGCATCGCGCCGGCGTCGCTGACCTTGGCGGTGATGTCCACACCGAACCACACATCTTCCGTCATGATGGTTTTGCCGTTCAGGATCGCGGTGGAGCGCAGGTGTGTGCCGCCGTCGCCGGTCGGGACCTCATCGATCACGGTGGACATTTCGCTGATGCCGACCTCGGCCAGCGTCTTCAATTCGCCGTCCTGCACCCTGGCATCGCCATTGTCTATCCAGGCGGCGAGGCCTTGCAGTTCATCATGCGATATCTTGCTGTCGCCATTGGCATCGAGCATGGCCAGCTTCTCATAACCATGCGCATGGCCACCCATGTCGCCAAACAGGCGTGTGCCGTTCATGTCGGTGGCGGCCTTGCCGTCCCGGTTGTCCACCAGCAGGGCCTGGCCATTGCCGCTGATCCATTCGGTGCGTACCGTCTTGCCGGTGCCGCTCAAATCGAAATCGACAGTGGCATTCACCCGGTGCTGCGGAATGAGGTAGCGCGCGCTGGAAACGCCAGTGGTTGTGATTTCACCTTTGGCGATGAGATCGAGAACGATCGGGCTGGCTGCCATCACGCACTGCCCCTGGAGTTCCCAGGCCGCCGAGTTCAAGCCCACAATTCGGTAAAGCAAAGCAGAATTGGGATTGCGGTAATTGCTGCCGTGAACCGCCAGGTTGTTTGGCATTAAATGTACGGTTGCTTGGTTTGACATGGTATCAAGGTAGCCCTGACCCGAATCACTGCGGTTAGACTGATGTAGAAACAGAACCTCAGGCTTGAAGTTGGGAGAGAGCGGAAATTTTTGAAGCCTTCCAAACCGGGTGTAGCCGATGCTGCCGTTTTTAAATGCCTCCGCAACGCCAGGGCTTGGCTCCCATTTCGGTGTGTCGTTGGGGAATTGCAATACCGCCATTTGTGCGACTTTGCTCTCGGTGCAAACTTCCTTGACGGGCGGCGTCACAACCGGGTTGCACGCAGCAGGCGTTGTTCCATCAGCGTTGAACGGCTGAACGACAATGATGTCGTCAGGGCTTGAAGTCTTGAGAAATACCTCTGTCACACCACTTCCATTGCCCACCACCTGACGGGCCTTGATGTTGCCTGCGGCATCAAAAAGCGTCGCGGTATAGTTTTTTTGGCCAGCCACAAGCGTGCCCGCCGCAATTTCGAAATTGCCTGGGTTGAGATAGATCAGGTCTTCCGGGGTGCAGGCCTTGGTCGGCGGTGCCTTGGACGGGGCCGTGCAGTCGCGATTGCTTGCGCTGGCCAGTTTGTTGTGGCCGAATATCTTCATCATCGTCGCGTCAATCGTCGAGGCCCCGGTGACTTTGATCTTGTCGCCATCGCTCGTCACGTCGATTGTCGTGTGCGCAGGGTCCAGTTTCGACTGCTTTACCAGATCGGCGGAAAACACGCGGGCCATTTCCATCCGCTCTTCCTTTGACGGATAGAGCGCGTAGTCGGCGTTCTCGATGCGGTCGCAGGTCAGACCGACGGTCTGGTCCAGCATCGTGCGGGTGTTTTCGAGCCGGTAGGTATCAAGGCCAAATCCGGCAGCACCGACGACAACGGTCGAGCTCAGTGCCGCGATCAGGGCCAGGTTGCCCGAGGTGTCTTTCAGATATGATGTCGCAATGCGCATATGCGCCCCCCTTTTTTGGCTCCGTTCCCGGCGTCGATGGGAAAAGCGGATCCAGACCAAAGCGGCTTCGGGGGCAGCCGCATGTATTTCTGATCTGCCGGGACAGATTTTGTCCCGTTGCAGTCGTCTGCGACACTACAGTCATGAGGTGAAAATGAGGTTCAGGACTGTGGTATGCGTGCGGTTAATCGCAGCGCTTGAACTTTATGCTTTCCAGGCGGAGCGCTGTGGCACCTTCAGTAAAAAAAGCCCCGGCATTGCTGCCGGGGCCTGAAGGCGGGAAGGATGTCTTTGTTGCCGGGAGAGAGGCGCCCTCCCGCCGTTGGTTTCGTCATGCGGCCTGGTGGACGTAGTCCGGCTGCACGATTTCCTGGGCAAACCAGACGTCTTCGGTCAGGACCGTCTCGCCATCGACTTCGGCAGTTGCCTGCATCAGCGCGCGGCCTGCATCGTCATAGACGATCTGCATGTCTGCCGAGACCGAAGTGATGTTCAGCTCTGCTGCTGACTTCAGTTCACCGTCCTGCAGGATGGCATCGCCATTGTCGATCCAGACGCCAAGACCTTCCAGTTCTGCACCCATGATCATACCGTCGCCGTCCAGATCATGCAGGGCAAGTTTGTCGTAGCCGTTGGCGAACGTGCCGCCTTCGTCGCCGAAGAGGGCCGAACCGTTGATCTCGCCATTGGCCCCGATCTTGGTCATGTCGACCAGGAAGCCGTCGCCCTTGCCGTCCGACCATTCGATCTGCTCGTTCACGCCGTCGCCGTCGAGATCGAAGGAGACCGTTTCGCCGATGGAGGTGATGTCCGCCTTGTCCTGCGAGGTCGTCTCGCCGGTCACGCCGATCTCGCCGTCACCGTTGAGGTCGAACATGATCGGGCTGCCATTGTTGATGTTGGTCTTGAAACCGGCATCGATGGTGACACAGCACGCTTCGCCCGAGATGTGGACTTCCTGTGTTGTGACAATGACCTGCTTGCCCCTCATCATGATCGAGTTGTTCGTCGTCACCACGCTGGCCACATCTGAGTCGAGGTTTTCTGCCTTGTCTCCGAAAATGCCCGCTTCATTCAGCGCGACGTTCGAGCGCAGGTCGGTCATCCAATGCACATCGATGCCGGCCAGCGACGTGTTCCACATGGCCAGTTCCAGGCTGGTCGAAACGATCTGCACATTGTAGCTGCCGGAACCGAGACCGTCGAACTTGTAGTAGCCCGTGGCGTCGGCCTTGGTCGTGGCGACGACGTTGCCAGAACCATCCAGCAGGTTGATGGTGGCGTTCTTGATCACCTCGGCCGCACCAGGGTAGGGGCGGATTTCACCACGGTACTGGCCTGCGAACAGGGTGCCCTCGATACAGCCGTCATTATAGACCTTTTCGACGAGACCGGCGTCCACCGTGCGGATGGCCTGGCCTTCACCCAAGGTGATGGTGTCGGTGTGGCCCGTGGCGACATTGACGTCGGAGTCGATGGCGTCGGCGCCGTTGCCGAAGGCGTCCTTGGCGGTCAGTTCGTACTGGCTCGGAGCCGTGACGCCGACCTGGTAGTTGCCGCCAGCGAGCTTGTCGAACAGGTAGTTGCCGTTCGCGTCGGTCTGCTGGGTGGCAATGACGTTGCCATTGCCGTCCTTGAGCTGGACCGTGACGCCCGAGACGCCGGCTTCGCCGTCATCCTGCACGCCGTTCTTGTTGGCATCGAGCCAGACCTTGTCACCGATCGAGGCCGTGTTGACCGGCTGCGGCTCGTCTTCGATGCAGACTTCCACGGTTGCCGTGTCGGTGGCGCCTTTGGAGTCGACGACCGTGTAAGTGAAGGTGTCGATACCGACGAACCCTGCCTTCGGCGTGTAGACCAACTGGCCGTTGACGATAGCCACCGATCCATTGGCGCCGTTCGAGAACGACTGGATCGACTGGGCATCGCCCTGTGCATCCGTGTCATTGGCAAGCACATTGATGGTGACCGGCGTGCCGACCCCGGTGTCGACGCTGTCGTCATTGGCCGTGGTGGTATTGGCCGGAGGCGTCATGCCGCCGCCATTGCCGCCGCCGCAAGCAGCAACCGCATCGTCGATGCCGTACCACTTGGCTTCGCCTTCGAACCAGAAGCCGTCGATGTTCTTCAACGTGTCCACGCCGCCGTCCGGCTTCTTGACCGTGTAGGAACCGTCGGCATTCTTGGTGATGACATAGTCCTTGACCGAACCGGCATAGTCGACCTGGTTGTAGCCGGCATCGCCGCCGTCGATCATGTCGGAACCGGTCGAGCCCTTGATCGTGTCCTGACCGCCAAGGCCGTTGATGACGTCATTGCCCGCGGTGCCATGGATATAGTCGTTGCCGGTGGTGCCGTTGATGGTGCCATTGCCGCCGCCATTGCCGTTGCCGTTGCCGGTGTCATCGTCGCAACCACAGGTCACCAGAGCGTCCTGCAGCGAAAGCCAGACGCCAGCGCCTTCAAACCAGAAGCCGGAGATGTTGGTCAGCGTGTCGACGCCGCCGCCGGGCTTCTTGACGCAGATCGAGCCATCGCTGTTGCGCACCATTTCGTAGTCGGCCGGAGCGCCCGCATAGTCGACCTGGTTGTAGCCGGCATCGCCACCATCGATCCGATCAGATCCGGCCGAACCCTTGATCGTGTCCTGGCCGCCCAGGCCGTTGATCACATCATTGCCGGCGGTGCCGGTGAGATAGTCATTGCCGGAGGTGCCGTTGATGGTGCCGGACGAAGGCGGTGTCGGCGTCGAGCCGCCGCCATGGCTGGCCAGCGCCTGATCAAGCGACAGCCAGACGCCGGCGCCATTGAACCAGAAACCGGAAATGTTCTTCAGTGTGTCGATGCCGCCGCCGGGCTTCTTCACGCTGACCGAACCATCGGAATTGGTGATGAAGGTGAAGTCGGCAGGCGAACCGTCATAGTTGACCTGGTTGTAGCCGGCGTCTGCGCCGTCAAAAAGGTCATTCCCGGCAGAGCCGATGAAGACGTCAACTGCCGATGTGCCGGTGAGCATGTCGTTGCTGCCGGTGGAATGAATGATGTTCTGTGTGGTCATGATAGCTCTCCCGAGTTTCGCTCGTTACAATGGATAGACGCAACGACCATCGGGGGCTGATCAGACGCATCCGTTAAAGACATTGTTCAGATAGCATGTATTTTGGGACAATACAGATAAACACAAAATTTAACCTAATATTGGCCGGTTTTATGAAAATTTTAGACAATATAGATCAATCATACGACTTCACTAAGGCCCTACTCTTCAATGGCGATGCCTGCGTGACGAGACCATCGCGCATCCGGCGAACAACGGGCGGAGCTTTGGCGAGACGATTCACGGTCCGGCTGTTCTTTCCAAACGCCCGACGCCGTGCCATGTGACCCACCGGGTCCATCCTGCCAACGGCGCCAACGTGAACCGCATCATCCCGCTCATTCTGGCCGTCGCGCTGTTCATGGAACAGCTCGATTCGACGGTCATCGCCACGGCGCTCCCGGCAATCGCTGCGGACATCGGCACCTCGCCGATCGCGCTGAAGCTGGCGCTCACCTCTTAT
The DNA here is from genome assembly GCA_041752455.1 of Roseitalea sp. Lineage (GTDB taxonomy): Bacteria > Pseudomonadota > Alphaproteobacteria > Rhizobiales > Rhizobiaceae > JBGSWL01. The sequence goes on from JBGSWL010000148.1 coordinate 11,754, forward strand.
TATGTGGCGCTGGCGGTGTTCATCCCGATTTCCGGATGGATGGCCGACCGGTTCGGCGCAAAGCAGGTGTTTGTCGCTGCCATCGCCGTCTTCATGGTCGGATCGGTTGCCTGCGCCTTTGCCGGATCGCTCGGCGGGTTTGTCGCATCGCGCTTCCTGCAGGGGATGGGCGGGGCGATGATGACGCCGGTCGCCCGGCTGGTGCTGGTGCGCGGGGTGCCGCGCGAGGATCTGGTGTCGGCAATGGCCTGGCTGACGATCCCTGCCCTGATCGGCCCGCTGGCCGGGCCGCCAATCGGCGGATTCATCGCCACCTATTTTTCCTGGCATTGGATCTTTCTTGTCAACATTCCGATCGGAATTGCCGGGATTGCCGCAACGCTGCGCTTTTTGCCGCCGATCGCGAGCGAGCCGCCGGGACGGCTCGACATTGCAGGCTTCTTTCTCGCCGGGATTGCAGCGGCGGGCCTGATCTTCGGATTTTCCGTGGTCTCGCTCCCGGCACTGCCATTCGAAGCCGGTGTTGCGGCCATGGTGATCGGCTTTGTCTCGCTGCTGCTTTACATCCGCCACGCCCGGCGGGTTGCCGAGCCGCTGCTGGCGCTATCGCTGATGCAGAACCGCGTCTTTGCCGCAACGATCATCGGCGGATCGCTGTTTCGCGTCGGCATCGGGGCCATGCCGTTCCTGACCGCCTTGATGCTGCAGCTCTCGTTCGGGCTGACGCCGTTTGAATCCGGCATGGTCACCTTCATCGGAGCGGTCGGTGCGATCTCGATGAAGTTCTTTGCCAAGTCGACCTTTGCGCGGCATGGCTTCCGCACGGTGCTTTTGGCGACCGGCTTTGTCTCCGGGGCGACGCTTTTGGCGATGGCGGGCTTTGGCAATACGACGCCATTCGTCTTTCTCTATGTTCTGCTGCTCGCCGGCGGGTTCTCGCGCTCGTTGTTCTTCACCGGGCTGAATGCGCTGTCGTTTTCATCGATCAGCGCGCGCGAGGCGGCGCAGGCGACGGCGTTTTCCGCCGTCATGCAGCAGTTGTCGATTGCGGCGGGTGTTGCCATCGCCGGCGCTGTGCTGGAAGCGGCAACGCATCTGCAGGGCCGCGATCTGGCGCTTGTGGATTTTCACATCGCGTTTGCCGTCGTTGCCATCATCAATCTGGCCGGCATGTGGTGGTTCTGGAAACTGAAGCCCACCGACGGGGCCGACACCTCCGGCCATCGCCTGGCGAGCAGCGGACAAGCTGATACCGGCACGATCATCGCGGTGAAGTGATTGCCGCAAGCCCGGTGCGCCCCTAGATAAGCGATCAAAGCCATTCACGGAGATTGCCTGATGACCGCCACCGGTACCGTCACGACCGCCCCCGACCTCCTGTCGCGTTTCGACATCGGCGAGGCGCGCGTGCGGGCACTTGTTGCCGAGACGTTGGCGAAGGCGGACGATGGCGAACTGTTCCTCGAATATGCGGAAGGCGAAACGCTGGGCTTCGACAACGGCCGCCTGAAGACCGGTGCGTTTTCGACCTCATCCGGTTTTGGACTTCGCGCTGTCTGCGGCGAAGCGGTTGGCTATGCTGAATCCGATGACTTTTCCGAAGCCTCGCTGAAGCGCGCCGCCGGTGCCCTGTCGGCCGTAACCTCAAACCATTCGGGCACTTATTCCGATGCCCCGGCGCGCACCAACCGGCATCTCTACGGTGATGCCAACCCGATCGGCGATCCGGACTTTGCCGCCAAGGTAAAGCTGCTGCAGGAGATCGACGGCTATCTGCGCGGGCGCGACCCGCGTGTGCGGCAGGTGTCCGCTTCGCTCGCCGCGTCCTGGCAGGTGGTCGAGATCCTGCGCGCCGACGGGCATCTCGTGAAGGACGTGCGACCGATGGTGCGCGTCAACATTTCCGTCATTGTCGGCGAAGGCGACCGGCAGGAATCAGGTTCGCATGGCATGGGCGGGCGCAAGCCGTTTGGTGCCTTCATCACCGAGGAAAGCTGGAAAGATGGCGCCGAACGCGCGCTGAAACAGGCGCTGACCAATCTTTCGGCGCGCCCTGCCCCGGCGGGCACCTTCGACATCGTGCTCGGCAATGGCTGGCCGGGCGTCATGCTGCATGAAGCGGTCGGCCACGGCCTCGAAGGCGATTTCAACCGCAAGGGCACCTCCGCCTTTGCCGGGCTGATGGGCCAGCAGGTCGCCGCCAAGGGCGTGACCGTGGTCGATGATGGCACGATCGGCGAGCGGCGCGGTTCGCTGACTGTCGATGATGAAGGCACGCCATCGGGAAACAATGTGCTGATCGAGGACGGCAAGCTGGTCGGCTACATGCAGGACCGGCAGAATGCTCGCCTGATGGGCGTCAAACCGACCGGCAACGGCCGTCGCCAGTCCTATGCGCATGTGCCGATGCCGCGCATGACCAACACCACCATGCTGTCAGGCGACAAGTCGCCGGACGAGATCATCGCATCGGTCAAGAAGGGCCTCTATGCCGTATCGTTCGGCGGTGGCCAGGTGGATATCACGTCGGGCAAGTTCGTGTTCGGCTGCACCGAGGCCTACATGATCGAAGACGGCAAGGTGACGTACCCGGTCAAGGGCGCGATGCTGATCGGCAACGGCCCCGATGCGATGCATCGCATCTCGATGGTCGGGAACGATTCGGCGCTCGATACGGGTGTCGGCATGTGCGGCAAGAACGGCCAGGGCGTGCCGGTCGGCGTCGGCCAGCCGCATCTGCGCATGGACCAGATGACGGTGGGCGGGACGGAGGCTTGACGATCACGCCCCCGGCATCTTCCGCCCCGCAGCCGTAAACTCCGCTTCCAGCCGCTTTTCCAGATCGACGAGATCTTGCGGAAGCGGCAAGCCCTCGGCTTTCAGCACGGCGAGCTCCGCATGGATCGTGTCGAGCATTTCGTGCTTGTCCTGCGGCTGGTTTGCCATCTCGGCAAACATCATGTTCAGCCGCGTGATCAGTCCCTCGAAGGCCATGGTGCTGTCTCCTGCTTGACTATGAATCAGACCATAGCGCGAAAGCCTTCGCCTTGCGCGGAATCAAATCACTGGTTCGCTGTTCTGTCGTCAGTGGAGCCGTTTGAGGACACGCTCGATCCGGTCGGCAAGGTGCAGCGCTTCGGCGTGCAGGCCGGCGAGTTCCTCGCGCAGCAGGCCCTGATCGGTCGGAGCCTCGCGATCGACCGGCTCGGTGCCACGCCCGGTCAACAGCCAGCCGGGTGAAACGCCGACCAGTCCGGCCAGCATGGTGAGGCGGTTGGCGCGCGGCTCGGCACGGTCGGTTTCCCAGTTGCGCAGGGTCGATGACTTGACGCCAAGGCGGCGGGCCAGTTCCGCCGGGCTCATGCGTGAGGCTTCGCGGGCCGAAACGATACGCCCTCCCATCGTGTCATCGGGGGCGGTGTTGCCCGCATCTGTTACAAAAATCGACATCTCCGGTGTCGCCTCGGTCATGATGGCGGTCTCCGTTTTCTGGTCAGCGGTCGGGGCTTGTGGTCCGCGCAGTGTGACCCCTCGATCCCTTCATTGCAAGGCAAGAGGCGACATCGACGGTCGCAGCAACGGCAGGACGCACGCTATGGGCAGGTCCGGGCGGCAGCAAGGGCGGAGCCGCGCTTTGCTTTTTCCACCTTGGCGAGACGTTCCACCGCGCCATAAAACCGTTCGTGGTCGCCGCCGCAGAGGTCAAAGAGCGCCATGAACGCCGGCACCTGGTCGCCATAGACGGAGGTTGCCGCAAGTTTGGCATTGTTGATCTCGGGATTGAACCAGCCATCGTATCCGGCAAAACCGCCCCACCGTGTATCCCTCACCTGCCGGTATCGCGCGCGAAGACGGTCAATCGCTTCGGCCTTGGCGGCGCGCTTGCCCGCGTCAGACAGGGTTCCGGCATAGATCGCGGCCAGTTCGGTTCGCGTATCGGAGACCAGTTGCAGGAAATCGCGGGCGCGCGCCTCACTCGCCTCGTAGCGGGCAAGGCCGGCGCTGTCGCCTTGTGCGGTCAGCCACTTGCGCACGCCGGTGATCTCCACGGCAACGGCGAAGGCTTCGTTGAAAGCGGTATCATTGCGCACATAAAGGCGCTGGTGCGCCAGTTCGTGAAAGACGAGACCGGCGAGGTAGGCCTCGTCGTCGTCGCGAAACATGGTGTTGAGCAGAGGATCGCTGGTCCAGCCAAGCGTCGAATAGGCAGTGATGCCGGTGACATGGACATCGTTGCCGGCATCGCGCAGCGCTTGGGCCTGTTTGCGCGCATCATCGCGCGAGAAGAAGCCGCGATAGGGCACGCAGCCGAACACCGGAAAGCACCAGACGACCGGGGCAAGCGAAAACTCCGGCGCACCAACGACGGCGATCGTGACATAGTCGCGGCCGATATCAACGTAGCTCTTATAGCTCTTGTTGTCCGGCAGGCCGAGACTTTCGGACGCAAAGCGGCGGATGTCGCTCGCCAAAGCCATCTGTGCGCGCAATTCGGCAGGCTGCGTCGGGTCGGCGGCCAAGACCTCGACCTTTTGGCGCGCTGCCATGATCTCCAGATGGCCGTTGACGGACTTGGCATAGTAGCCAAGGCCGGTGCAGCCCTGCACCGCGAGCAGCGGCAGCAGCGCAAGAACGGCGATCAGTTTGCGGGCGATCATCTTCAGCATCGTTGCGCCAGCCTGGCACAAGGCCGGGCGGGAAGGAATGTGGAAGCAGCGGTCAGGGATAAAGCCGGGTCTTTTCCCATTCGCTCTCCGGGGTATCGCGGCGGAACACGATCCGGTCGTGCAAGCGGAACTTGCCATCCTTCCAGAACTCGATCTCGACCGGCGTCACGCGAAAGCCGGACCAGTGCGCCGGACGGGGAATGGCACCGACGGCGTGCTTGGCGGCATAGCGCGCGACTTCCTTTTCCAGCGCAAACCGGGTTTCCAGAGGGCGCGACTGCTTGGAAGCCCAGGCGCCGATCCGGCTGCCGCGCGGACGGCTGTCGAAATAGGCATCGGCCTCTTCCGGCGTGACCAGTGTCACCGGACCGCGCACCCGCACCTGACGGCGCAGCGACTTCCAGTGAAAGCACATTGCCGCCTTCATGGCGCCGAGTACTTCGCGGCCCTTGGCGCTTTCGAAGTTTGTGTAGAAGACGAACCCGGCTTCGTCGAAGCCCTTCAGCAGGACCATGCGGACATTCGGCATGCCGTCCGCATCGACGGTTGCCAGTGATACCGCATTGGGATCGTTGATCTCCGACTTCGTCGCCTCATCCAGCCACTGCGAAAACAGGGCGAAGGGTTCGCCCTCTGCGGTGAAGTCACGCTCTGTTAACGCTGTTTCCGTCATCATGGCCTCAAAGTCCGGTTTGTGTCGCCAAATACTGGTGTGTGTCTTTTGGGGTCTGGCATTGGGTGATGTGGGGTAGCAAGGCGCAAATTGTCCGGGGCGATCGCCAAGTCAAGGCGCGCACCGTCTCACACCTGATCGGTGTGATGGCGCCAGCCAGTGTCGTGCTGCTGTTGACCGGCTGCGCCGTCGGCAGAAATTCCATCGACGATGCGGCTTTGACCGGTGCCATCTCCATGGCCGATGACACGCCTTCGATTGCAACCGATCCGTTCGGGCCGGACCGAGGCATGGATGCATCCGCTACCGACCGGCTGATCGATGAGGACACCATCCGCCTGGCTGTCACCACGGCGGACCTCAATGCACTGGTCGGCGATCAGCTCCCGTGGGCCAGCGCGGCGACCGGATCGACCGGCACGATCTCCGCGATTTCGCAGACCGAACTGTCCGGCCAGACGTGCCGCACATTCGAGGCGGTGCGGCGCGCCTATGACGGGGTATCGCTCTACAACGGCGAAGTCTGCCTTGATCCGCGATCCGGCTGGTGGACGCGCGCCCTCGCCCCGGTTTCGGGCGGCTGATCACTGACAGGCGCGGCGGGGCTGGAAGTCCGCGCCGTTCGCAGCCATATGTACGAAGATCATTTAATTTTCCGGAGGTCCTGATGCGTGACCCCTATGCGGTGCTCGGCGTTGCAAAGACTGCCAGCGCCGCCGAAATCAAATCTGCTTACCGCAAGGCTGCCAAGACCTGGCACCCGGACCGCAACCCCGACGATGCGCGTGCCAAAGAGCGCTTCAGCGAATTGTCGCGCGCCTATGAAATCATCGGCGATGCGGACAAGCGCGCGAAATACGACAGCGGCGAGATCGATGCCGATGGCCGCGAGACCTTTCGCGGGCAGGCCGGCGGGCCGGGCGGCGGCTTTGCTGCCGAGGGCTTTGAAGACATTTTTGCGCGCCGGGCACGCCCGGGACGCGGGCAAGCCGGTTTCGATCCGGAAGACATCCTGAACACGATGTTTTCCGGCGGTTTCGGACCCGGCGCGCGCGGCGCCGGAGGTTTTGACACGATGTTCGGCGATCCGCCGAAGGGGGCCAGCCGCACCGCGCGCAAGCCCGCCAAAGGCAAGGATATCGAGGTCCGCCTTCCGGTGACCCTCGAAGAGGCGATCACGGCTGCCAAGGTGAGGCTGACCCTGCCGGACGGTCGCCATGTCGCGGTGCAGGTGCCGGCCGGTGTCGAAGAGGGCCAGGTGATCCGGCTCAAGGGACAGGGACTGCCGGTTGCTGGCGGCGAGCCCGGTGATCTTCTGGCCAAAGTTCACCTGAAACCTGGTGCCGACATGCGCCTTGACGGGCGCACGATCGTTGCCGATGTCGATGTGCCGCTGTCGGTTGCGGTCACCGGAGGCAAGGTGCCCCTGACGACCCCGGACGGGCGCGTCGCCTTGAAGGTTCCGGCATGGTCATCATCCGGCCAGACCCTTCGCCTTTCCGGGCGCGGCCTGCCGGACAAGACGGGCAAACGCGGCGACCTTCTCGCCGTGCTTCGCATCGTTCTCAGCGAGGATGACCGCGAGAAACTCGGACGCCTCTATGCAGGTGCCGCCGAAGCGCGGTGACCTTGCCTGTTCCGATTGCGCCTTGAAGCGCTTTCGGCCCTGTGCAATAGCCGCGACAGTTCAGGTTTTTCAGTGCGGGGCACGTCATGGCTATCGGTTCTGGCCTCATGAAGGGCAAACGCGGCCTCATCATCGGTCTTGCGAACAACCGCTCGATCGCTTGGGGCATCGCCAAATCCTGCGCCGACCAGGGCGCCGAACTGGCCTTCACCTATCAGGGTGACGCGCTTAAGAAGCGCGTCGAACCGCTGGCCGAGGAAGTCAATGGCGTTGTCGTCGGCGACCTCGACGTGACCCAACCCGACACGATCGAAGCTGCATTCACCCATCTGCGCAATCTGTGGGGGCGCCTCGACTTTGTCGTCCATGCGGTCGCGTTCTCGGACAAGGATGAACTGGACGGGCGCTATGTGGAAACGACGCGCGACAACTTTGCGCGCACCATGGACATCTCGGTCTATTCGCTGACGGCGATCACCCGCGCGGCCGAGCCGCTGATGACCAATGGCGGCTCGATCGTCACGCTGACCTACTATGGCGCGGAAAAAGTGATGCCGCACTACAATGTCATGGGCGTTGCCAAAGCGGCGCTGGAGGCCAGCGTGCGCTATCTGGCGGTTGATCTCGGACCGAAGGGCATTCGCGTCAATGCCGTTTCTGCCGGGCCGATCAAGACGCTTGCCGCCTCCGGCATCGGCGATTTCCGCTACATCCTGAAGTGGAACGAATACAATTCGCCGCTGCGCAAGACCGTGACGATCGACGAGGTCGGCGATGCGACGCTTTACCTTCTGTCCGACATGTCGCGGGCGGTGACCGGCGAAATCCACCATGTGGACTCCGGCTACCATGTCGTCGGCATGAAGGCTGTCGACGCGCCGGACATCACCAAGGAATAGCGCCCAAAGGCCGCTGACGGAGAGTTTTGATGTCGGCGCCCCATCCGTTTTTCATGATGCGACATGGCGAGACAGACTGGAACCGCGAACAGCGTTTTCAGGGCCAGGTGGACATTGCGCTCAATGATCTGGGGCGCAGCCAGGCTTCTGCCTATGCCGGCATGTTTGCCGCGATCAATGCCGACGTTTCGACCGGATGGCGGTTTGTCGCCAGCCCGCTGTCACGGGCACGCGACACGATGGAAATCATGCGCGGTGCCCTCGGCCTCGACCCGGCAGACTACGTCCTCGACGAGCGTCTGGTCGAAGTGACATTTGGCGAGTGGGAGACGCACCGTCTCGACGATCTGGCCAAGATTTTTCCAAAAGAAGTCGCCGAGCGCGAAGCCGACAAGTGGAACTATGTTCCACCACGTGGCGAAAGCTACGCCATGGTCGTGCCGCGGGTGCGGTCGTTTCTCGAGAGCATCCAAGGGCCGACCGTCATCGTTGCCCATGGCGGCATCATCAGGGCAACGCGCTACCTGATCGAGGGACTTCCCGGCGAAAAGGTCGCCGAAATCCCGGTGCCGCAGGACGACATCTACCGCTTTGACGGTGAACGCGGCGGCTGGATCAGCGGCCGCGCGTAAAGGTACTGCGCCTTACTCGGCCTTTTCCATGTCGGTGACGATGTTGCGGCCACCTTCCGCATCATAGGCAAGCACCACCTTCATGCCGACGCTGACCAGCGCCATGTCGAAGCCTTCCGGCAGGACATATTCGCTGCCGTCATCCATGGTGATCGTGTTGCTGCCCGCATCGGTCGAGGCGATGACGCCTTGTGCCTCGATTGCAAAGGCTGGCGCGGCGGCGGCAATGGCAAGAGTTGCGAGCAATGTCAGTACGGTCTTTTTCATCATGTCCATCCAATTGTCTCTGCCGGGACGATCCGGCGCTGTCATGTCGCACTCTTTGCCAACGCAATACGGCCAGAGCAAGGAACTTCAACGGCTTTGCAAGGGCGCCAACGTGTTCTAGAAGCGCCGGACCCTTTGCGGATTGACCCATGTCACACAATACGTTCGGCCATCTTTTCCGCGTTACCACCTGGGGCGAAAGCCACGGGGCGGCGCTGGGCTGCGTGGTCGACGGGTGCCCGCCCGGCATTCGCTTCCGCCTTGCCGACATCCAGGCCGATCTTGACCGGCGAAAGCCCGGCCAGTCGCGCTTCACCACGCAGCGGCGCGAGGATGATATGGTCGAGATCCTGTCAGGCGTCCTGCCCGATGACGGAGACAGCGACATCCTGACAACCACCGGCACACCGGTTTCTATGTTGATCCGCAACACCGACCAGCGCTCGAAGGACTACGGCGATATCGCCGAGCGCTACCGTCCCGGCCATGCGGACTTCACTTATGACGTGAAGTACGGCATTCGCGACTATCGCGGTGGCGGGCGCTCTTCGGCGCGCGAAACCGCAGCGCGTGTCGCCGCTGGCGCGCTTGCCCGGCTCGTCGTGCCGGGCCTTGTGGTGCGCGGCGCGCTGGTCGCCATGGGGACGCAGGCCATCCACCGCGGCAACTGGGATTGGGACGAGGTTTCGCGCAATCCATTCTTTTCGCCCGATGCGGCGAGTGTCGACCGCTTCGCCGCCTATCTTGACGGCATCCGCATGGACGGATCGTCGGTCGGGGCGCTGATCGAGGTCGTTGCAGAGGGTGTGCCCGCCGGGCTCGGTGCACCAATCTACGGCAAGATGGATGCGGACATCGCCGCCAACCTGATGAGCATCAATGCGGTCAAGGGTGTCGAGATCGGCAACGGATTTGAAGCCGCGCGCATCACCGGACCCGAAAATGCCGACGAAATGCGCATCGGCGAGGATGGCAAGCCTGTGTTCCTGACCAACCATGCCGGCGGGGTTCTGGGTGGCATCACCACCGGCGAGCCGGTCGTGGCGCGCTTTGCCGTGAAGCCGACCTCCTCAATGCTGACGCCGACCAAATCCGTCACGCGCTCGGGCGAAGAAGTGGATGTCGTCACCAAAGGCCGCCATGACCCCTGCGTCGGCATCCGTGCCGTGCCGATCGGCGAGGCGATGGTCGCCTGCGCCATCGCCGATCATTACCTCCGCCATCGCGGGCAAACGGGAAGACTCTAGATCATGCCCTATGACCAGGTGAAAGTTGTCACGGCGCTGCGCGCCTTCGAACGCGGCGAAATCGTCGTCGTCACCGATGATGATGACCGCGAGAACGAGGGCGACCTGATTGTCGCCGCCGTCCACTGCACGGGCGAAAAGATGGCGCTGATGGTGCGCCACACGTCGGGCATCATCTGCGCGCCGATGACTGCAGCGGATGCCCGGCGCCTCAACCTTGCGCCGATGGTGGCCGAAAACACCGACGCCAAGGCGACCGCGTTCACGGTCTCCGTCGACTATCGCCATGGCACGACGACCGGCATTTCGGCCGACGACCGCACCGCGACCGTGCGCGGGCTCGCCAACCCCAATGCCGGCGCCATCGACTTCTCCCGTCCCGGCCATGTGTTTCCGCTGGTGGCGCGCGAAGGCGGCGTGCTGATGCGCTCCGGCCATACGGAAGCGGCGGTCGATCTTTGCAAGCTTGCCGGCCTGCCGCCGGTCGGCGTCATCGGCGAACTGGTCAATGATGACGGCTCCGTCATGCGCGGGCCGCAGGTTGCCGAATTTGCCAAGGCGCACGGTTTTGCCGAAATCTCGGTTGCTGATCTGATTGCCTATCGCCAGCGCCAGGAAACGCTGGTCGAGCGGGCGGCTGAAACCCGTGTCGATACGCCTGCCGGCCCGGCAACCGCCATCGCCTTCACGCTGCCCTGGGACCCGATGCACCATCTGGCCGTGGTGGTCGGCGATATCCGCGACGGGCGCGACATTCCGGTGCGGCTGCATCTGGAGAACGTCGTCGATGACGTGTTCGGCGACGGAAACAAGCCGACCGAAATCCTGTCGCGCATGGTTGAAACGCATGGACGTGCCGTTGTCGTCTATCTGCGCGAAGGATCGGTCGGCGTGGCACGCGGGGCCGTGCGGCCGTTTGGTGAAGCCCATGCGCAAGCACAGGAGCGGGAAAACGAGTGGCGCGAGATCGGGCTTGGCGCCCAGATCCTGCGCGATCTCGGGATCACGTCCATTTGTCTTTATGCGTCGCGTGAACGTCGCTATGTCGGCCTTGAAGGTTTCGGCATCGCGATCACGTCGACGGAGACGACCGCCTAGTTCTCTCCCCTTGAGGGAGAGAAAGCAAAATCGATGAATTGGCGCAGCCAAACATCTGATTTTGCAAGAGAGGGGTCAGCTTCGAACACTCAATTGCGAAACACTTCAAAAAGTATGTGAGCACAAACCGCTGCCGGGTCGCTCACGACATTGTCATTCCAAAACCGTATTGTCCGATAGCCTTGCACGGAAAAATATGCGTCTCTGTTCTGGTCGTTGCGGCTCTCGGAATGCTGTCCGCCATCTGCTTCGACGATCAGTTTTTTCTCAAAGCAGATGAAATCAACAATGTACGGACCTAGCGGAATCTGCCGACAGAACTTCAACCCTTCAAGCCGTGAAGCGCGCAACGATTCCCAAAGGATCGCTTCTGCAGTTGTCGGTTCACGGCGCATTTCGCGTGCGAACAAGGACAATCGCTTGCTTCTGTCTTCAGCCATTGCAGCCACCCCTCTCTTGGCTTTTCTAAGGTCTTGGAATTCCAAGACCAAGAAAAGCCTTTCTCTCCCTCAAGGGGAGAGACTATGCGCCGCGCTTGTCACAGTTGTTTGTTTGTCACTGACCTCCCCCGCCCTCGCCCAATCCGTCGCAGTCATCGCCACGGATGCGCCGGTCATTGCCATCATCAGCACACCGCGCGGGGTGTTTGCGGAAACGGAACGCGGAACATTGCGGCTGGCCGAGGGCTCTTGTCCCGGCGACATCTGCGCCACGTCGGACGTGATCCGCGGCCTTGCGGCGCCTGCGCCCGATGGAGCGCTTCCCGACGGCAAGATTGCCACCGCTTCGACCGGAGACATCCGCAAGGCCTGGTACGGGCAGCCGACGACGCGCTACGACCATGGCGTTCTGGGCGATGCCATCGAAGGCGGATCGTTGGTTGTCGCGCTTGAAGATGGCACAAAGGCTGAATTTGTCCTGCCGGACAATCAGGCTTTCGAGGACATCACGCCGCGCATCGCCGACCTGACAGGCGACGGGCAGAACGAAGTGATCACGATCCGCGCGTCGCTGACCGGCGGTGCGGCGGTCGTCATTTTCGGGCTTCGCGATGGGGCCCTTGTGGAAGTTGCCGCATCCAGCGAGAACGGCCGCCGCAACCGCTGGCTCAACATCGCTTCCATCGGCGGGAACGCCATTTCGTTCGTGCGGACGCCGCATATCGGCGGTCGCCTCGCCACCCTGGAACACACCGGCCAAGGCCAGTGGAAAGAAACGAACGACATCGTCACCGGCGTTTCCAACCACGTGATCGGTTCGCGCGAGCTTGCCATGTCGGCCACGATCCGCGTCAATGACCGGGAGACGTTGGTATTGCCGTCGCAGGACCGGCAATCGCTGGTGCTGATCAGCGGCGGAGAAACCCGGCGGATAGACCTGCCCGGCGCGATCAACAAGGCGATCGCGGTCATCGGTAACCGACTGGTAACTGCAACGGAAGACGGGCAACTGCTGGTGATCGTCCCGTAACCTCGACCTGTGTGCAATGACACATCGGTGTCATCTCCCTTGCGCTAGCTGACGCAAAGGACACGCACACACCAAGGGGCTGGGCATGTGGGATTTTTCGGTCTTCAAGTCATTGTCGATCATGGCACGGACGATGCCGTTCATCCTGTTCCGGATGGCGGTCTATTTCGGCATCACGCTTGCAACGATCATGGCGACGGGCGCCGGTGCCGGCATCGGCTACGGCATCGGCAACATCACCGATGATCCGACCAGCTATTCGGTGTGGGGCGGTCTGGCCGGGTTCGGGCTCATCTCCGCGCTGGTCTACTGGGTGCGGGAATACATCCTCTACATGGTCAAGGCCGGGCACATCGCCGTGATGGTCAAGATGATCGATGGCGAGGCCATCCCGTCAGGCCAAGGGCAGATCGGCTATGCCCACTCCGTCGTCAAAGACCGGTTCGGCGAGGCCAACGTGCTGTTTGTGCTCGACCAGCTGATCAAAGGAGCCATCGGCGCGATCACCGGGCTGATCTCCGGCATCACGTCCTTTATCCCGATCCCCGGCCTGTCGCAGATCGTCGGCATCATCAACGGCATCATCCGCGTCTCGCTGACCTATGTCGACGAGATCATCCTCGCCTACAATGTGCGCATCGACAGCGACAATCCGTGGGAAACCTCGCGCCACGGCGTCGTGCTCTATGCGCAGAACGCCGGGCGAATGGTCAAGAATGCGGTCTGGGTGTCGATCTTCATGTGGATCACGGCGGTCATCGTTTTTCTGGTGGCGCTCGCGCCCGCCGGGGCGATCCTGCTCGCCTTCCCGGGCGATCTCGGCGGCTACGGCTTCATCCTCGCCATCGTCTTTGCCTGGGCCTTCAACGCCGCCTTCATGGAGCCGTTTGCCATCGCCTGCCTGATGCAGGCCTACTTCAAGGCGATCGAAGGCCAGCGCCCGGATCCGGCCTGGGATGCCAAGCTGGCCACGGCTTCCGACAAGTTCCGCGACCTGGTCGACAGGGGTCGCCAAGCCTTTGGCGGACGCGACAGCCAAGGGCAGATGCTCGGCCGCAGCGGCAGTTTCTGACCGCCGACTGGTGCAGCGTTCCAGAATCAGTGCTAGGTATCGGGCATGGCAACCCGATACTTCGAAAACGAAATTTTCAAGCAACACATCACGCCGCCGGGCCATCCCGAACGCGTGGACAGGCTGAGAGCGCTCGAAGAAGCGCTCACGGCGGAGGCTTTCGCCGGACTCGACCGGGCGCAGGCGCCGCGCGCTGATGAAAGCGCCGTGCTCCTCGCCCATCCGGAAAGCTTTCTGGAAAACGTCCGGCGCCAGATCCCCGAAGAGGGTATACGCGCCATCGACGACGACACTCATGCCAGCCCGAAAAGCATGGAAGCTGCGCTGCATGCGATCGGCGGTGCCTTGGCGGCAGTCGATGGCGTGATGACGGGCGCGTTCGACAACGCGTTTGTCGCAGCCCGCCCGCCGGGCCACCACGCCGAGCGGGAAAAGGCGATGGGCTTTTGCCTGTTCAATACGGTGGCGATTGCTGCACGCCATGCCCAAAGGATGCACGGCGTCGAGCGCGTCGCGATTGTCGACTGGGATGTCCACCACGGCAACGGGACGCAGGACATCTTCTGGAACGATCCTTCGGTGCTCTATTGTTCGACGCACCAGATGCCGCTCTATCCGGGAACCGGCGCCAAGGGCGAGACCGGCGAACACGGCACGATCTGCAATGCGCCGCTTTCGCCGGGCGATGCGAGCGACCATTTCCGCGAGGCGTTCAAGAGCCGGGTTCTGGCGGCTATTGACGCGTTCCAGCCGGATTTCCTGATCATTTCCGCCGGTTTTGATGCCCATCACCGCGATCCGCTCGCCGAGATCAATCTGGTCGAGGACGATTTCGACTGGGCGACCGGACGCCTGATCGAGGCGGCAGGCCGCCACGGCGAAAACCGGCTGATCAGCGTTCTGGAAGGCGGCTATGACCTGCAAGGCTTGGCAGTATCGGCAGCAACCCATATTCACCGCCTGATGCGCGGCTGACCGAGGAGGACCCGGATGAACGACGCACCCAAACTGGCCCCGGTCACCGAGATGGCGTTCGAGGATGCGCTTGCCGAACTGGAGCGCATCGTCGACCGGCTGGAGCGCGGCGATGTCGCACTCGAACAGTCGATCACGATCTATGAGCGCGGCGAAGCCCTTCGCGCCCGCTGCGACACGCTGCTGAAAGCTGCCGAACTGAAGATCGAAAAGATACGCGTCGGCCGCGATGGCAAGACGGCCGGCACCGAGCCGCTCGACCCCTGACACCGGCGCCTGCAGTAACGGAACCTTAGACACCTCGGTTTAGCTTGCCGCTCAACGTTGTCGATGACGTTGAGGCGGAGCAAAGCGCATGACCGTGCAATCGCAAATCACCGCGTCCCTTGTGACGCCGGTTCCGCATCTCGCCCGCTCATCTGCCGCCCATCCGGTCGTCAGGCTTTCGCTGCTGGTGCCGTGCTTCAACGAACAGGATGCGGTCGAAGCTTTTGTCGCCCGTGTCAGCGAGACACTCGGCGCGCGCGGCGACATCGAATTGGAGCTGCTGTTCGTCAACGACGGCAGCACCGATGCGACCCTGCCGAAGCTGCTACGCATGCAGGTCGAAGATCCGCGCATCCGGATCATCGAACTGACGCGGAATTTCGGCAAGGAAGCGGCGCTTTCAGCCGGCCTCATGGAAGCCCGGGGCGATGTGGTCGTGCCGATCGATGTCGATCTGCAGCATCCGCCGGAAGTGGTGCTGGACATGCTCGCCAAGTGGAGGGACGGCTTTGATGTCGTGGTCGCCAAGCGCGTCAACCGCGATGATGACCCGCTGCTGCGGCGCATCTTCACCCGCTGGTTCTACGCAATCCAGAACAATGTCGGCGAAACGCATATTCCCGCCGATGTCGGCGATTTCCGGCTGATGGATGCGCAGGTCGTGCGCGCGGTCAACCAGTTGCCGGAAAACCGCCGCTTCATGAAAGGCCTGTTTGCCTGGGTCGGCTTTCCGACCGCCGTCGTCGAATTCGAACCGCACGATCGCGTCGCGGGCCAGAGCCGGTTCAACGGCTATCGCCTGTGGAATTTTGCGCTCGAAGGGCTCACCAGCTTCTCGACGGCGCCGCTGAAGATCTGGACTTATATCGGCCTTGCAATGGCAGTGTTTGCCTTCCTCAACGGTCTCTACATCCTGATTCGAGTCATGTTCGTCGGCATCGAATCACCGGGTTTCGCCTCGATCTTCACGGCAGTGACGTTCCTCGGCGGGCTGCAACTCATCGGCATCGGCGTGCTCGGCGAGTATGTCGGGCGCACCTACATGGAAGCCAAGCGGCGGCCGGCCTTTCTCGTGCGCGCGGTCTACGAACCTGACCATGACTGATGTCGGCATGGCCAGCGTCAAGGGTGCCGTGCTCGCCAACGCGGCCCCGGCCGCCCGGTTTGCCGTGGTCGGCGTTGCGGCAACGCTGACTCATCTCCTGGTGTTGTGGGTGCTGCTCGAAACCACGGCGCTGCACGTCGTGCCGGCCAATGTCTGCGCGTTTCTGATTGCTTTCCTGGTCTCGTTCGGCGGCCACTACCATTTCACATTTCGCAAGCAGACGGTGCTTTCCCGCGCCCTGCCGCGCTTTTTCGCCGTCGCCGCCGCCGGCTGCCTTGCCAATACCGTGGTGCTGGCCGCGCTGGTCAAGGCTGGCGTCCTCAGCGACATGGCCGCCGCTGCCATTGCGATGGCGGCAATTCCCGCCGTGACATTCGTTTCGGCCCGGTTCTGGGCGTTCCGGGAAACCGGCGCCTTCAAACCTTCCGCAAAGAATGACCGACTGACGGATCTCGCCCTTCCGGCGGCGATCGGCGCGGTGCTTTTTCTGATCATCGTCGGGCCGCAAATCCTCGATCCGACCAACATCGCCTGGCTGCAACGGGGCGACAGCCCGCAGCACTATCTCGGTTGGGCGTTTTTTCGCGATACGCCATGGAGCTGGCCGCCCGGGCTCAATCCGCGTTTCGGCATCGAGCTTGGCTCGTCGATCGTATTTTCCGACTCCATTCCCCTGATCGCGATCCCGCTGAAGGCGCTGTCGCCGCTGTTGCCTGATCCGTTCCAGTATTTCGGCCTGTGGATCTTCGCCTGTTTCCTGCTGCAAGCGGTTTTCGCCTTCCGGCTTGTTTCGCTGTTCACGGATGACCGGGCACAGCGCCTCGTCGCCACGGTGTTCTTCGTTGCGGCGCCGTTTTCGCTGTTCCGGCTGTTCAACGACACGACGTTTCACATGAGCCTGTTCGGCCATTTCCTGATCCTCGCCGCGCTCTACGGCGTCCTGCGCCCGCAGGCAGGGCGGACCACACGCTACTGGCTCACGCTTCTTTGCGTCAGCGTGCTCGTCCATTTCTATCTTTTCGCCATGGTCGGGCTGTTCTGGATTGTCGGGCTGAGGCGCGCCGTTGCCAAGCAGGTTCTGTCTACCCGGCAAGCCGTCGCGGAATTGGGCGCTGCCATGGGGTTGGTTGGCGTGCTCGGCTACCTGGCGGGTTACTTTGCCGGCGGGTCGGCCAAAGCCGGCGGCTTCGGGGTCTACAAGGCAAACCTTTTGACCATGATCGACGCCAACGGCTGGTCGCATGTCCTCGGCGACATTGCCGGTTCGCCTCAAGAAGTCGAAGGCTTCAACTATATGGGGCTGGGGACGCTTATGCTCGGCGCAGTGGCGCTCGGCCTCGTCATCCTTCGGCGCGTTTCGATCCGCAAACCGCAGGGTGCCGACCGCTTGCTTTACATTCCCGTCGGGTTGCTGCTGCTGACTGCGGTCACCCACCATATCGGGCTGGGCTCATGGCAGATCGAATTGCCGCTCATTGCGCCGCTCGTCAACCTGGGTGAAGTCGTCCGTGCCTCCGGCCGCATGCTGTGGCCGGTCTCCTATCTCGTCACGCTCGGCGTGATCTTTGCCGTCGTCAAAGGTCTCGGCCGCCGACCGACGACAGTTGTGCTTGGCCTTGCCGCCGTTATCCAGATCGCGGACCTGCGCCCGGTCTGGCAACCCGCCGAGCCGAAGTTTGCGATGCCGCAGGCGCGCCATTGGCCGTCACCGCTTGTCGATCCTTTCTGGTCGCTTGCGGGCGAGCGCTACCGCGTCTTGCGCACGTCGAGGCCGCAGGAGCAGGCCGGCAACTGGATGGTGCTTGCCGATCTTGCCCGTGCCCACGGCATGGCGACCGACATCGTCTATGTCGCGCGCGTCAATCATGCCGACATGAAGGCCAACACGGCGCGGGCAGCCGCCCGGATTGCCGAGGCGGATTTCGAAGATGATACGCTCTACATTCTGGACGATGCGCACTTTGCGCAGTTGCGCGCGGATGCCAGACTCGACAGGCGCCATCTCGTCGCGACGGTTGACGGATTGCATCTGCTGGCGCCGAACTGGAACCAGCCGTCGCTGTGACTTTCCGGCCCTTGCGACGTCGACAACAAACCGTCAACCGTACGAGTTGAGACCGTCTTCACCGCGTTTCTTTGCGCCGGTTCAACCGGTCTTTGGTAGCGTTTCATCCGGACAGGGATGGGATGACGATGACAAGCAATCGCGCACGGAACGCGGTCGCGCTCGTCTTTCCGGCACTTTTGCTCGCGTTCTTGGCGGGCCTGCCGGCGAAGGCTATGGCGCAACCGACCTATGACAAGAAAATTGCCAAGGCGACCGCTGATATCGTGGCGCAAAAGCTTGGTTCGATCCGCGGCAGCTTCGGCCCGGCGGACGAAGTAGTGATGTTGCCGGACCTGATGCGAACCTTTTCGGTTCCGTCACAGTCGCGCGCTTTGCGACCGGCCGAACGGGTCAACCGGACAGCAAGCATCAGCGAACGTCACCTTCGCGATGACGACCTCGCCCGCGTACGCGTCGTTCATGCGGGCCTGATGTAACGCGTCGCAGGTTCAGCCCCCTTGCGGGCGGCGGGCTGGTCAGCCATGACCGGTCCGTCATGAAAAAATCTGCCGCCCCCACACCCCAACCGGTTTTTGAGCGCCAACGCCTCGATGAGGCGCTGGTGGCGCGTGGTCTTTTTGAATCGCGCTCGCGGGCACGCGACGCTGTGCTGCGCGGCACGGTCAGCGTCAATGGCGTGACCGCCGCCAAGCCGGCCATGACCGTTCCCGCCGATGCGGTGATCGCGGTTGCCGATCCGGCTGCGGCCTATGTCTCACGCGCGGCACTGAAACTGAAGGCTGGCCTCGACGCATTTGCCATCGACATCAGCGGCGCGACCTGCCTTGATATCGGTGCTTCGACCGGCGGGTTCACGCAGGTGCTGCTCGAAGCCGGAGCGCGCCATGTCACCGCCATCGATGTCGGACACGACCAGTTGCACGCCTCGCTCGCTGCCGATCCGCGTGTCACCGTGGTCGAAGGGCTGAACGCCCGCGACCTGACAGTCGAAGACCTGCAGGGCTCGGTTCCCGATCTTGTCGTCTGCGATGTCAGCTTCATTTCGCTGCGCCTTGCGCTGCCTCCGGCCTTGACGCTTGCAGCCCCCGGCGCACGGTTGGTTGCGCTGATCAAGCCACAGTTCGAAGTGGGGCGCGAGCGTGTGGGTCGCGGCGGGCTGGTCACCGAAGACGATGGCCGCTTGGCCGCCGATGAACTGGCAAGTTGGCTTGCAACCCAGCCCGGCTGGAGCCTCACCGGTCTCATCGCTTCGCCGATTGCCGGCGGCGACGGCAATCTTGAATACCTGATGGCAGGGGCCAAAGCATGATCACCCGCCACCAGCTTGATGTGACATCGCTTGGTGCACGCGGCGATGGCGCTGCGACCCATGAGGGCGAGACGGTGCATGTGCCCGGCGCCCTTCCCGGCGAAAGCGTTCTGGCAAGCATCGACAGGGGCCATGCCCATGATGTCGAAATCCTTGAAGCATCGCCCGACCGCGTGGTGCCGCCCTGCCGCCACTTTCCAGCCTGCGGCGGTTGCGTGATCCAGCATGCGGACTTCGAACTTTATGCGGCGTGGAAACGCAGCCTTGTGGTCGATGCGCTGGAGCGTGAGCGGATCAATGCCCCGGTCGGCGCGCTTGCGCCTTGCGCCCCCGCCAGCCGCCGCCGGGCGACATTCTCGGTGCTTCACACGGGCGACGGCGTGCAATTCGGTTTTCAACAACGCGGTACCAACACGATCGAGCCCATCGAGCAGTGCGAAATCGTGCTGCCGGTGCTCAATCAGGCGCGCGGTGCGCTGAAGGCTGCCGCCCGCGCATTGCTGCCGCTGATGACCGCAAGGACAAGGCCGGTGCAGGTGACCGTGACCGTGTCCCGGACCGGGCTCGATGTCGCCTTCAAGGGTGTGCCCGACCTCAACGAGGACCGGCGTCAGGCGGCCAGCCGTGTCGCCGAAAAGGCCGGATTTGCGCGCCTGAGCGCCGACGGCGACATCATCGTCGAAACACGCAAGCCGGTGATGATCATCGACGGCTTTGCGGTGGAACTGCCGCCGGGCGGTTTCCTTCAGGCTGTCGAGGCGACCGAGATCATGATCCGCCGGGTTGCTGTCGGCCACCTGATCGGGTCCAAGCGCACCGCCGATCTCTTTTGCGGTGCCGGCACGTTCACGCTGCCGCTGGCGCGGTTTTCTGCCGTGCATGCGGTGGAAAGCGATGCGGCGTCGCTGGCGTCGCTCGACCGGGCGTGGCGGCATTTTGCCCCGCTGGAGCGCCTGCGCGATGTCAAGGTCGAAAAGCGCGACCTCTATATCCGGCCGGTGACAGCGCGCGAACTGACCGGCGTCGACGGCGTGATCTTTGATCCGCCGCGGGCGGGCGCGGAAGCGCAGGCGCGGGAACTTGCGGCCTCCAAGGTCAGCCGCATCGCCGCGGTGTCGTGCAATCCGGTGACGCTGGCGCGCGATCTCGCGATCCTGATGGGTGGCGGCTACCGGCTGGTTTCGGTTGCGCCGTTCGACCAATTCCTGTGGTCGAACCATGTGGAAGCGGTGGCGCTGCTCGAAAAGCGCTGAACCGCTCAGCCATCCTTCTTGCGCGACATGAAGGCCATGAACGCGGCGCGTGCCTCATCGGAGCGCAACTGCGCCGCAAAGTGGCGGACTTCCTCGGCAATCCGTTCACGCAACGCTCCGGGATCGCCCTTCATCAGCGCCTTGGCGATCGACAAGGCAACCGGCGGCTTTTGTGCCAGGCGATGGGCGGCTGCCATCACTTCGGCTTCAAGAATTTCGGCCGGAACCGTAGCCCGGATCAGTCCGGCTGCAGCGGCTTCTTCGCCTGTGAACGCTTCACCCGCTGCGAGCAGCGCAAAGGCGCGCTGATAGCCCATGGCCGCCGGCGCCAACAGGCTCGACCCGGCTTCCGGCACCAGTGCCAGATCGACGAACGGCGTGCGAAACTGCGCGTCGGGCGTTGCATAGGTCATGTCGCAATGCATGTGGATCGTCGTGCCGATGCCGATCGCAAGTCCCGAAACGCCGGAGACCGCCGGCTTTTTAAGGGTCGCGATCCGCTCCAGGAAAGCAAGAACCTCCTGCCCCATGTCGCCGCCCATCGCCGCTGCCATGAAATCCTGCAGATCATTGCCGGAGGAAAAGAACTCAGGCTGGCCGAGAAAGACATGCACGCGCACGCCCTCGTCGGCTTCGGCTGCATCAAGCGCAGCGGTCATCGCCTGATACATGGCGCGGGTGATGGCGTTCTTCTTTTCCGGCCGGTTCAGTCGGATGACCTGAACGGCGCCATCGCGGCTGATCTCGATATGGGTCGATGTCACGATTGATCTCCCCTCAGGCCGCAATCAAGGCAGCGGCGGCGGCATCGAGGCTTCCGGCACCGGTGCGCACCCGGTCCGACAGCGCCGCCGTTTCGGCCAGAAGGTTTTCCGCCATGAACCGGCAGAGCGTGACGCGGGCCGGATCGAGCCCTGCCAGCGCCGAAGTGCCGAGGTAGCAGGCACCGGCGGTCAGCGAAAACAGCCGCAGATAAGGCGTTGCACCGGCCAGCCATGCGCTCTTGTCGCCGTCTGCGAGACGCTCGTGGAGGTAGTCCGTCGCCTGTTCGAGATCGGCGAGCGCTGCGTCGAGGCGCGTGGCCGTGCCGCCGAAATCCGGCACGTTGGACGCGCGCACCGCATCTGCCATCGCCTTCAGGTCGTCGATGTAGGAGGCGACGGTCGCGCCATCGGACATCGGCAGCTTGCGGCCGACGAGATCGATCGCCTGGATGCCGTTGGTGCCTTCATAGATCTGGGCGATGCGCGCATCGCGCATGTAGATCGCGGCGCCCGTCTCTTCGACAAAGCCCATGCCGCCATGGACCTGCACGCCAATCGAGGCGACCTCGCTGCCGATATCGGTGGAGAATGCCTTGGCGAGCGGCGTCAAGAGCCCCGCCCGCTCCTGCCAGTGACGGCGTTCGTCATGATTTCCGACCTTGCTCTGGTCAATGGCATGGGCGCAGGCATAGCAGATGGCGCGCGCCGCATTGGTCAGCGCGCGCATGGTCAGAAGATTGCGCTGCACGTCCGGATGCAGGATGATCGGGCTCATCGCCTCGCCGGTATCGCCCGGCGCGCGGCCCTGACGGCGCTCTTTTGCATAGGCGATGGCTTTTTGTGTCGCGGCTTCGGCAACGGAAACACCCTGAACGCCGACGGCAAGGCGCGCATTGTTCATCATGGTGAACATGCAGGCGACGCCCTTGTTTTCCTCGCCGACCAGCCAGCCTACGGCGCCCGCCTCGCCCCCGAACTTGCCGTCACCATAGATCATTGTGCAGGTGGGCGACGCATGGATGCCGAGCTTGTGCTCGATACCGCTGCAGAACACGTCGTTGCGGATGGATGGCGCGCCATCGGAATCCAGCAGGAACTTCGGTACCAGGAACAGCGAGATGCCGCGCGTCCCGGCAGGGGCATCGGGCAGGCGCGCCAGCACCAGATGGACGATATTGTCCGTCATGTCGTGCTCGCCATAGGTGATGTAGATTTTCTGGCCAAATATCCGGTAGGTGCCGTCACCGGCAGGAACCGCCCGCGCCTTCAGGGCGCCAAGGTCGGAGCCGGCCTGCGGTTCGGTCAGGTTCATCGTGCCGGTCCATTCGCCGGAGACCAGCTTGTCCAGCCAGATGGCCTTGAGATCCTCGGTTGCGTGGGCTTCCAGCGCTTCGATCGCGCCCATGGTCAGCATCGGGCATAGGCCGAAGGCCATGGAACCGGAGTTCCACATTTCCATCGCGGCCATGGCAAGCGTCATCGGCAGGCCCTGCCCGCCATGATCGACGGGCCCGGTCAGGCCGTTCCAGCCGCCGGCGATCCAGTCGGCATACAGTTCCTTCCAGCCAGGCGGCGTGGTGATGACGCCGTCGGAAAGCGGCGTGCCATGGCGATCACCAGCCCAATGCAGCGGCGCGATGCGATCGGAAGCAAACTTGCCCGCCTCTTCCATGATGGCATCGATCAAGTCGTCAGACAGATCGCCGGCAGTTCCGGCGGCGACAGCTTGGCCAAGCCCGCTGACATGCTTCAGAACATGGGTGATTTCAGCCACTGGTGCGCGATACATGTCTGCCTCCCTTGCCTAACCTGCCTCCCGGCCTCTCCGATCTTGCCAGCACGGCCCCCCGGTCGGCTAGTGCCTTTTTACGTAAACGTAAGATTTTGGCAACTTTTCTGGCGACTGTTTCACGCCGTTACCTGAATTTACCACCGCAGATTGTTCTCCGGCCACATTTTCCATTCGTTAACCCTGCTGCAACAGGATGACGGTGTGCTGCGCCGGATCCTCAAAAGGGAATGACCTCATGCGGAAACTTCTGGCTGCGGCCATTCTCCTTGCGGTTTGCGCCCATGTCCTGCCCGCGAAGGCCAGCGAGTTTTTCCGGCCCTGGTCGGATCAGCGCCGGGCGCTCATCCTCGACGGCTACGAGTTCAACACGTTCGACCTGACTGAGATTGCCACGAACGAGCGCATCGCAGCATTCATCCACAAGGGCTCGGATGGCGTGTCACCGCCGTGGAAATGCGCAGGCGCAGAATCGATCAAGGCGCTGTGCACCGAAAAGTGGCGCCGTTATGCGGTGGCGCGCGAACTGTTTCACACGCGCCGGGCGCTCGCCAAGGCTCTTGGTCTGAAATGGGGCGCCTATCACCTCGGCCGGCCGGGTGATCCGCTGGAACAGGCGCGGCACTTTCTCGACTATGCCGAGCCTGCCGACGACGAACTGGTCGTCATCGATATCGAAGAGGATGATCCGGAAAAATGGATGTCGCTTTCCGATGCGGAGATTTTCGCCTCTTACATCCACGAGCGGCTTGGCCGTTGGCCGATGCTCTACACGAACGGCACCACGTCCAAACATATCGCCGACAATCGCGACCGGTATCCGATCCTCTCGACGCTGCCGCTCTGGTATGCCCGCTACAAGCCGGAAATCCACGGCCATTTTCCAAAAGGCAATTGGGACAGCTACGCGATCTGGCAGTTCGGCTCTCAGCACAATTGCAATGACAAGTCCTGCCTCTACCGCGTCAAAGGCGCGGGCAATGACATCGACGTCAATGTTGTCGACATGAGCGTTGAGGAACTGCGGGCCGCTTGGCCGTTTGCCACGCGCGTCGAGCAAAAGCTGCCGGATGTCCTGCCCATTCCGATGGCGCGGCCCGAGCCGGGCGATTTGCCGCTGACGCTCACGGTACCGGTCGCCGTTGCGGAACTCGATGCGGAGCAGGTCGAGCGCATCCGCAACGCCTATGAAACGCATGCCAACTCCCGCGGCGTGGACACAAAAGCCACGACGGCAGGCATTGCCCGCGACAAGGCCCTGAACGATCTTTACTGACGAAAGCGACGCAGCGGGATTGCGCAGACGCCAAGTGCACTTAAATGCAGTGGCATCGCTATCGCTGAAAGGTCGCCTGCCGTGTTCGATCGCTTTTCCCGACTTCTGCCGAAGTCCATGCGCCGCTCCGTTCCGGTCGTTCCGGTGGTTCGCCTGACCGGCGTGATCGCCGCCGGCAGTTCGCCGCTCAATCCGCCGATGTCGCTGGCCAGCGTCGCCGGGGCGCTAGAGCGCGCATTTTCGGACAAGGCAGCCCCGGCAGTAGCCCTCATCATCAATTCGCCGGGCGGTTCTGCCGTCCAGTCGCGCCTTATCCACCGCCGCATCCGCGATCTGGCGGAAGAGCACAACAAGCCGGTTCTGGCGTTCTGCGAAGATGCGGCAGCGTCCGGCGGCTACATGATCGCTTGTGCCGCCGATGAAATCTATGCGGACCCGTCCTCGATCGTCGGGTCGATCGGCGTGATCTTTTCGTCCTTCGGCTTTCCCGAGGCCATTGCCAAGCTTGGCATCGAGCGGCGCGTCCATACCGCCGGGCAGAACAAGTCGACGCTCGATCCGTTTCTTCCCGAAAAGGCCGAGGACGTCGACTACCTCAAATCCTTGCAACTCGAAATCCACGAAACCTTCATCAACCTCGTGAAGGTTCGGCGCGGCGGCAAGCTCGTCGATGATCCCGAGATGTTCACCGGCCGGTTCTGGACCGGGCTGAAGGCGCATGAGCTTGGCCTTGTCGACGGGATCGGCGACATTCGCAACGTTTTGCGTGGCAAGTTCGGTTCCAAGACCAAGCTTCGCCTCATCTCGCAGCCGCGCGGGCTGTTCGGCCGTCGGCCGATGGCCGGCATGCAGGGCAGCGTCGGTCTGGGTGCGGAACTTGGCGCAGGTCTGGCCGACGGGCTGATTTCTGCGGCAGAACAGCGGGCACACTGGAACCGGCTTGGGCTGTAAGGCCACAGGTCATTCAAAACGGGGGGCGGCAATGCCACAGTTGATACTTCTCGGTCTCATTGCCGCCATCGGCTATGTGGGTTACCGCGCGTTTCTGAAGGAAGCCGAACGGGTTTCGGCCCGGGTGCGCCAGGCCGAACAGGAAACCCGCACGGGGGCGAACGGAACGCTGGTCTATGACCCGGAGACCGGCGAATACCGCCCGGCGCCGAAGGATGAGCAAAGCTAGAGAAGCTTGCCCGGGTTCATGATCCCGGCGGGGTCGAACGAGGCCTTGATCCTGCCCATCAGGTCGAGGGCGACCGGCGATTTGACCTGCCGCAGTTCCTCCCGTTTCATCTGACCGATGCCATGCTCGGCTGAGATAGAGCCGCCATGAGCCATGACGATGGCATGCACGGCTGGCGTGATACGCTGGGTCAGCGCAATGAAGGTTGCCTTGTCGGCGCCGACCGGCTGGGAAATGTTGTAGTGGATGTTGCCATCACCGAGATGGCCAAACGCGCAGATGCGCGCGCCCGGCTCGATCGACAGCACCGCTTCGTCAGCCTCGCTCATGAACGCCGGGACGGCACTGACCGGCACCGAGACATCATGCTTGATCGATCCGCCTTCCGGGATCTGGCTTTCCGACAGGCCTTCGCGCAGGCGCCAGAACGCGGCGCGCTGTGACTGGCTTGCGGCCACGACACCATCGGCGACGAGGCCATCGGCGAGCGCTGCCTCAAGCACCATGTCCATCAGCGCGCCTGCATCGTCCTGGCTGCGTCCGGACGCAATTTCGGCCAGAACATACCAAGGGTGAGCGGCATCAAGCGGATCGCGTACGCCTTCAATGTGACGCGTGGTGAACTCGATACCAAGCCGCGCCATCAGTTCAAACGCGGTCAGTGACGGACCGGCGACCTGCCGCATCCGTTCCAAAAGGGCCAAGGCGGCCTGCGGCGAGGCAAGTCCGACGAACGCCGTCGCCATTCCCTTGGGCTTGGGAAACAGTTTCAGCACCGCCGCCGTGATGATGCCGAGCGTTCCCTCGGCGCCGATGAACAGATTGCGCAAGTCGTAGCCGGTGTTGTTCTTCTTCAGTTTGTTAAGGTCGTCCAGAACCTCGCCGGTCGGCAACACGACTTCCAGCCCGAGGCAGAGGTCACGAGCGACGCCATAGGCGAGTGCGCCGGTGCCGCCTGCATTGGACGACAGGTTGCCGCCGATCTGGCAGGAGCCTTGCGCGCCAAGTGCCAGCGGAAAGAGCGCACCAGCCGCATCAGCCGCCTGCTGCACCGCCTGAAGGATGGCGCCGGCCTCGACCGTGATCGCGCCGGCTGCGGTGTCGATTTCGCGGATGCGGTTCATGCGCGACAACGAAACGATCACGGCATTGCCAGTCATGTCGGGGATTTGCGCGCCGACAAGGCCGGTATTGCCGCCCTGTGGCACCACCGGTGTGCCGGTTTCGCTGGCAAGACGAAGGATCGCCGCAACTTCGTGCGTCGTGCCGGGTTTGAGGACACAGGAGGTCCGCCCCGTCCAGCGGCCGCGCCATTCCACAAGGTGTGGCGCCACATCCATCTCACTGGTCAAGGCATGTGCCTTGCCGACGATGGCCACGAAACGATCGAGGAGGTCGTCATCCATCATCCGGCTTGCCCTTCCCGCTCGGCGGCCGCGCGCATCAACCGGTCGTTGATCGCGGTGCCGAGCCCGTCTTCCGGGATCGTTTCGACAGCGATGGCCAACGGTCGCGCACGGTTGAGGTCGGACAGCATGGCAAAGAGGTTGGCCGCTGCTTCCGCCAGATCGCCCGTCGGGGACAGGTTGCGCACCAGCACCGCCGCATCGGCCCCGGCAATGCGCTCCGGCCCGAAGGCA
>JBGSWL010000149.1:0-18591 GCA_041752455.1 Roseitalea sp.
GGGTGCCGGGGCGGTTCCGGGCGTCGTCTGACCGGCGACCGAACTGCCTTCGCCGGTCGCGGCAGCGCCGCCGACCGGACCTTCGTCAATCTCCTGACCGTCCTCGGTCAGCCGCTGGGTGAACTTTGCCGTGCCATCGCCGTTGCCGGTCGCATCGACGGTCTCGGTTGCCGGCGGCGGCGCCACGGGAGCCTCGACTGCAGGCGGTGCAGGCTCGGTGACAGCGCGCGTCTCTACACTGCGCACCGGTGCTTCACCGTCGGCGGTGGTCACCGCGGGCGGCTGTTCGGCATTGAACAGGGCCAGGATGCGATCCTGGTACTGCCAGCCGCCGAAAGCCGCACCGGCGATCAGCGCCACGACGACGGCAACAAGCGCCATGCGACCCGACGAAGGCGATGCCCGCCTGCCTGCCGAAGCAGACGGCTCCGGGCGGGAAGACCGCCTCCGGCGCCCTTCCACGGGCTCGGAGCGTTCCGGCTTGAACGAGCCGAACGTGTCATCCAGTTCGTCGTCGGCCCGCCGACCCTGATCATTGGCGGCGATACCGGGCGCACTGACCCTTGTGGGTTCCGGCGTCGATGCGGCTACCGATGCAGTAGTAGCGGCCGCCGGCGCAATTTCCCGTGCCGCTTGCAGGTTCTGCTGATCGTGCAGGAAGTCGAGCAGCGGGTCGCGGGCGGGCTCGATTGCAGTTGGCGCGGGCTCGGTTGCAGTCGGCTCGGTAACGACAGGAGCTTCGGTCTCGAAGTCATCGCCTGCCATGAACTCGTCAAAGCCATCCGTCAACGGATCGGGCTCGGGCTCAGGCTCGGGCAAGATCACCGGCAAAAACCGCGCCTCGACCTCGGCGATCGCTTCATCCAGCTTCGCAAATTGCCGGTTGATGGCCGCCTGTGGCGGCCGGGTCGGCAGGGCGTCTATCTGGCGCTGCACCGTGGCGCGCGCCTTGTCATAGACCTGGGCGCGAACCTCCGGCGTCGTCTCGCCCATCTTTTCGAGCGTCTTTATCAGGATCGCCGAAAAATCTGCCATCAATACAATCCGCTATGCTGTTCAGCTGTCATTGCAACCTAGTCTTGAAACGGGTCTGTCACAAGTATCGTGTCATCGCGCTCGGGCGAGGTCGACAGCATCGCAACGGGCGCGCCGATCAATTCCTCGATATGGCGCACATACTTGACCGCCTGTGCCGGCAGATCGTTCCATGAGCGCGCACCGGCGGTCGTGCCCTGCCAACCTTCCAGCGTCTCGTAGACCGGAACGACGCGCGCCTGCGCGCCCTGGCTTGCCGGCAGATAATCGATCCGCTTGCCGTCGAGTTCGTAGCCGACGCAGACCTTGATCTCCTCAAGCCCGTCGAGCACGTCGAGTTTGGTCAGCGCAATCCCGTGGATGCCGTTGATCGCGATCGCCTGCCGCACCAGCACCGCATCGAACCAGCCGCAGCGCCGCTTGCGCCCGGTCACGGTGCCGAATTCATGGCCGCGTGTGCCGAGAAACTCGCCGACCTCGTTTTGCTGTTCGGTCGGGAACGGACCTTCGCCGACGCGTGTCGTATAGGCCTTGGTGATGCCCAGCACATAACCGATGGCGCCCGGTCCCATGCCGGAACCGGCCGCTGCCTGCCCGGCCACGACATTGGACGACGTGACGAACGGATAGGTGCCGTGGTCGACATCCAGCAGCGTGCCCTGCGCCCCCTCGAACAGGATGCGCTTGCCCGCGCGGCGGTGGTCGTCGAGCAGCTTCCAGACGATGTCGATGAACGGCAAAATCCGGTCCGCAACGCTGGTCAGCTCGTCCATGATCGCAGCATGGGAAATCTCCGGCTGGCCAAGCCCGCGCCGCAGCGCATTGTGATGCGTCAGCAGGCGGTTGACCTTGGCGGGCAACGTTTCCAGATCCTGCAGGTCCATGACCCGGATCGCGCGGCGGCCGACCTTGTCCTCATAGGCCGGACCGATGCCGCGCCGCGTCGTGCCGATCTTCGTGCCGGAATTGGAGGCCGCATCTTCGCGAAGACCATCAAGTTCGCGGTGCACCGAAAGGATCAGTGCCGTGTTTTCGGCGATCTTGAGGATTTCCGGCGTGATGACGATGCCCTGCGCCGCAAGACGCCCCATCTCGGCAACAAACGCATGCGGATCGAAGACGACACCGTTGCCGATCACCGACAGCTTGCCGCGCACCACACCGGACGGCAGCAGCGACAGCTTGTAGGACACCCCGCCGATGACCAGCGTGTGGCCGGCATTGTGCCCGCCCTGGAACCGCACGACCACGTCGGCGCGCTCGGACAGCCAGTCGACGATCTTGCCCTTGCCCTCGTCGCCCCATTGGGAGCCGACCACGACCACATTTGCCATGCCTGCACTGCCTTTTCTGCCAGCCCGCCTCAAGCGCGGGCCTGAACCCGGCGCCTTTTAGACAGCGTGACAGTTTTTTACCATCCCGCAAATGCGGCCATCCCATGGCGGGTGCCCCAAGCGCGTTCTGCCACGCCATTTACCGGGCAAGCCACGCGCGCTATGTGCCCCGCTGGAAGGAACCCGAATGTCCCCCACAACCAAGACTGCCGGTGCGCCGGACAACGGCCTGATCACCGGCGCGGCGCTCGCCTATGTCCTGCTTTCCCTGACATCGCTGTTCTGGGCCGGCAACGCCATCGCCGGAAAGCTGGCCGTCGGCCACATCTCGCCGATGGTGCTGACGGCGATCCGCTGGGGGCTGGCGCTGGCCTTTCTCGTTGCCATCGGCGGGCGGCAATTCTGGGCGCAGCGGCGCGAGGTCGTCGCCGAACTGCCGCTGCTGTTTGCGCTTGGCGCGGCCGGTTTTGCCGTTTTCAACGTCGCACTTTATTCGGCGCTGAAATACACATCCGCGATCAATGTGGCGATCGAGCAGGCGGCAATCCCGATGCTGATCTTCATCATCAATTTCGCGCTCTACCGCACGCGGGTGACCCCGGCGCAGATGGTCGGCTTTGTGATGTCGCTTGTCGGCGTTGCAGTTGTGGCAAGCGGCGGCAGCATCGAGCGGCTGCTGGCGCTGCAACTCAACCGCGGCGACGTGCTGATGGGCATTGCCGGCATTGCCTATGCGGCCTATTCGGTCGCGCTGCGCTACAAGCCCAAACTGCACTGGCAAACGATGATGCTGGCGATGGTGTTTGCCGCCTTCATCACCTCACTACCCTTTGCCGGCTATGAAATCGCCAGTGGCGAGGCGATCCTGCCCGACATGCGCGGCTGGTTGGTCGCCATCTACACCGCGACGCTGCCGTCGATCGCCGCGCAGGTGTTTTACATGAAGGGCGTCGACCTGATCGGCCCCAACCGCGCCGGCCTGTTCATCAACCTGATTCCGGTGCTGGGCACCGGCCTTGCGGTCGTCGTCCTCGGCGAAGCCTTCGGCCTGCACCATGCGCTGGCCATGGCGCTGGTGATCGGCGGGATTGCCCTGGCGGAGCGGGGGAAGGGGTGAGGGATTGAAACTCTGATACACAATGTGTATCTGTCTCTTGTGCAAGAAGAGTGAGGTTTTCATGCCCCAACCCGACAAGACCGAGAGCCGTGCCGTCAATTTGCGTGTCCGGAACGACATTCGCAGCCTGATCGACCGTGCCGCCAAGGCCCATGGCAAGTCGCGTTCGGATTTCATGATCGATGCAGCCCGGCGCGCTGCAGAAGAAGCGCTTCTCGATCAGACGTTTCTGCGCGTCGATGCAGAAACCCACGCCCGTTTCCTCGATATTCTGGATAACCCGCCTTCGGGCGAAGGCTATCGCCGCTTGATGGACGCGCCCAAACCCTGGGACGCCTGATGCTCAGCGCGCCCGTCCTGCTCGGGCCTGACCATGTCACGGATCATTTTTCATCCGGCGAGCCCGCCCTCGACGACTGGCTGAAGAGGCGCGCCCGCGCCAACCAGCAAAGCGGCGCAACTCGCACCTATGTCGTAACGGACCCGGTCGGTTCGATTGCCGGCTACTATGCGATTGCCACTGGCGCCCTCGCTCTCTCGGAAGCGCCGGGAAACCTGAAACGCAACATGCCCGACCCGATCCCGATGGCGATCATCGCGCGTCTGGCCGTCGACCGGTCATGGCAGGGCAAGGGACTCGGCGTTGCGCTTCTGCAGGACGCGGTGCTGCGCATCCGGCAGGCAGCCGCAATCCTCGGCATGCGCGGCATCCTCGTCCACGCCATCTCGGAGGACGCGCGGCAGTTCTATCTGCACCACGGCTTTGCCTCCGCCCCGGCCAATCCCATGACGCTGGTGATGTCGCTGAAGCAGGGGTGACAATCGCCTCTCTTCTCCACAGTATCTGCGTTAATTCGTCGAACTCATCAAAAGACGCCGGTCGCATCGAATAGGAATTGGACATACCAAAGGACGAAGCCGCAAGCGGCGTGAACAGAAAAAGTTCCGCACTCCGATGACATTGATTTTCTTAGTAACAGATCACAGACCGCCAACCCACCAATGGGATTGGCTTGGGCTTGCGAAAGCCTTTCAAGCGAGTTATGTTATAATGAAAATCAAATGGGGAAAAAGAAATGGTACAACGTGAAAATATGCCAATCTTTGACAAAACAATCACAATTGAGTTTGACTCTCTTTCTGAGTTCGCTGAGAATCCACGAGAATTTTTGGACAGAAATGGATTTCTCGACGGGTTGCCTGGTTTCAACGGACTTATTTTTCCAGAGGGAATAAATGATATTGCCGAACTAAAGATTTATATTCAAGAATATCGTGCATCGAACCCCGGAAGTCGAGGTACAACAATTTGGGCTCATACATTTGGACCCGTTGCAGACTTCTGCAAGACAAAAGTTATCGCGATACTTCATTAAGAATTTGATTTTTAATTTGCGCTAGACTGGCATCTAGCATAATTTGATTTGAGCGCAAGTCAGTACAAGCCGCGAAGTAGGCTAAACGAAATGCTTTAAATAGGTTGCGAAGACGCCGGACACCATCAGTGAGCGCGCGAGGATATCGTCGCGGCCGCCGAACGCCCAAAACCCCAACAAAAAAGGCGGCCCACCGAGCCGCCTTCCTTGTTCGTTCAAACGCCAGACAGGCTTCGCCTCAAACCTCGAATTCCAGCGGCTTGGCCGAGAGGATCGAGGGGTTGGAGCGCAGTTCGTCGAGCACCGCTTCGCTGACCGGTTCGTCCACATAGAGCAACGCGATCGCGTCATCGCCCGGGCCTTTGCGGCCCAACTGGAAGTTGGCGATGTTGGCGTTGTGCTTGCCGAAGGTCACGCCGATGAAGCCGATCATGCCCGGCACATCCTTGTTGGTGACATAGATCATGTGGCGGCCGATTTCCGCGTCGAGGTTGATGTCCTTGATCTGGATGAAGCGCGGCTTGCCATCGGAGAACACCGTGCCGGCGACCGAACGGGTCTGGCGCTCGGTCTTCACCGTCAGCTTGATGTAGCCGTCATAGACGCCCGACTTGTCGCGCTTGACCTCCGCGACGATGACGCCGCGTTCCTTGATCATGATCGGCGCCGAAACCATGTTGACGTCGGCGACCTGCGGGCGGATCAGCCCGGCCAGCACCGCCGATGTCAGCGCCCGCGTGTTCATTTCGGCGGTTGCGCCGTCATACAGGATCTCGACTTCGGTGATCGCCGTTTCGGTCGCCTGGCCGACAAACGTGCCGAGCACTTCGGCCAGCTTGATGTAGGGTTTCAGGATCGGCGCTTCTTCGGCGGTGATCGACGGCATGTTGATCGCGTTGGAGACCGCGCCCTTGAGCAGGTATTCGCTCATCTGCTCGGCCACCTGCAACGCGACATTTTCCTGCGCTTCGGTGGTTGCAGCGCCAAGATGCGGCGTGCAGACGACGTTGGGCAGGTGGAACAGTTCGTTCTCGGTTGCCGGCTCGACTTCGAACACGTCGATGCCTGCGCCCGCAACCTTGCCCGACTTCAGCGCTTCGGCGAGATCCTTTTCGACGATCAGCCCGCCGCGCGCGCAGTTGATGATGCGCACGCCGGTCTTCATCTTGGCGAGGGCTGCCGCGTCGATGATGTTGCGGGTCTTGTCGGTCAGCGGTGTGTGCAGGGTGATGAAGTCGGCGCGCGCCAGCAGTGTGTCAAGCTCGACCTTTTCGACGCCCATTTCCATGGCACGTTCGGCCGAAAGGAACGGGTCAAAGGCGATGACGTGCATCTTCAGGCCGATGCCGCGGCTGGCGACGATCGAGCCGATATTGCCGCAGCCGATGACGCCGAGCACCTTTCCGGTGATTTCAACGCCCATGAAGCGGTTCTTCTCCCACTTGCCGGCGCGGGTCGAGGTGTCAGCCTCCGGCAGCTGGCGGGCAACGGCAAACATCAGCGAGATCGCATGTTCGGCCGTGGTGATCGAATTGCCGAAGGGCGTGTTCATCACGATGATGCCCTTGCGCGATGCAGCCGGAATATCGACGTTGTCGACGCCGATGCCGGCGCGGCCGATGACCCGCAGGTTGGTCGCCGCATCGATGATCTTTTCGGTGACCTTGGTGGCCGAACGGATGGCAAGGCCGTCATAGTTGCCGATGATTTCGAGCAGCCTTTCCTTGTCCTTGCCAAGGTTCGGCTGGAAATCGACGTCGATGCCGCGATCGGTGAAGATCTGCACGGCGGTTTCGGACAGGGCGTCAGAGACGAGTACGCGGGGTTTGGTCATTTGTGTGGTCCTTGTTTGCATGAGACCCCTCATCCGCCGCCTTCGGCGTCACCTTCTCCCACAAGGGGAGAAGGGAGGGCGCCTGTCCTTCTCCCCTTGTGGGAGAAGGTGGCCGAGCGGAGCGAGGTCGGATGGGGGGTTGAATTTTGCCTCAGGCCGCCGCTTTCAGCGTCGCCTTCTGCTGCTGGAACGCCCAGCCGATCCACGGCATCAGCGCTTCCACATCGGTCGTTTCGACCGTTGCGCCGCACCAGATGCGAAGGCCGGGAGGCGCATCGCGGTAAGCGCCGGCATCAAGGGCAACGCCTTCTTTTTCCAGCGCCGACACCATGCCCTTGGCAAAGGCAGCCTGTTCGTCAGCCGAAAGCGCGGTAACCGCCGGATCGGCGATCTTCAGGCAGACCGAGGTGTTGGAACGCGTCGCCGGATCGACAGCAAGGTTTGCAAGCCAGTCGGTCTGGTCCGCATAGGCCTGCACCGCTGCCGCATTGGCATCGGCGCGGGCCATGAGCCCGTCGAGGCCGCCGAGGTTCTTCGCCCAGGTCAGTGCATCAATGTAGTCTTCGACGCAGAGCATGGATGGCGTGTTGATTGTCTCGCCTTCGAAAATGCCTTCGATCAGCTTGCCGCCCTTGGTCAGGCGGAAAATTTTTGGCAGCGGCCAAGCCGGCTGGTAGCTTTCGAGCCGTTCGACAGCGCGCGGCGACAGGATGAGAACACCGTGGCCTCCCTCCCCGCCAAGCACTTTCTGCCACGAGAACGTCACCACATCGAGCTTGGCAAAATCGAGATCCTGCGCAAACGCAGCCGAGGTCGCGTCGCAAATCGTCAGGCCCTGCCGGTCGGCGGGAATGAACGAGGCATCGGCCACGCGAACGCCCGAGGTCGTGCCATTCCAGGTGAAGACCACGTCGCGGTCGAAATCGACCTGTGTCAGATCAGGCAGATGCCCGTAGTCACCCTTGAAGGTGCGCTGGTCGGCAAGTTTCAATTGCTTGACCGCGTCGGTGACCCATTCGGCACCAAACGATTCCCAGGCGAGAAGATCGACACCGCGAGCGCCGAGCATCGACCACATGGCCATCTCGACCGCACCGGTATCGGAAGCCGGCACGATGCCGATGCGATAGTCCGCCGGCACGCGCAGCACATCGCGCGTCATGTCTATGGCGAGCTTCAGGCGTGCCTTGCCGAGTTTGGAGCGGTGGGAACGGCCGAGAACATCAAGCGCAAGTTGGTCGGGAGACCAGCCGGGACGCTTGGCACAAGGACCTGAGGAAAAGCGGGGATTTGCCGGGCGCACTACCGGCTTGGCGTCTGCAGTCATGGTTCTATCCTTTCAGATAGTAGCCTCTCGGTGGGGAGAGGTGGCCCACTGACCGCGTTACGCCTCGCGCAGAAAAGGGTCAAGCGACAATTTTGTGTCAAAGTGACCGCCCGGTGAACGCGCCCTGCCCATGAAAAAGGGCGGCCCTGCCGGACCGCCCTGATGTCTTCAGACTGTGCGTTGACGCTTACCAGAGCTCGTAGCGAAGGCCGACATTGACCTGATGCGTGCCGTAGCCGTTGGCGGCAAACGAGGCGCCATCGATCTCGTTCATGCTACCGGCACCGAAATGCTTGTAGCGGTAAGAGGCATCAAGCGTGACGTTCTCGGAAACCTTGTACCCGACACCGGCCGCGAGTTCCCAGCCAAGCCGGTAGTTCACGCCATTATCAACAGTGCCTGGCTGTGCATAAGGCGTGTTGGGCTCAGGCTGATCGGCAACACCATAGGCACGGCAACCCTCGAGGCGGATGTCTTCGGCGCGCGGTACGCAGTCGACGGCGCCGATTTCCTGGCGCCAGCTGATCCGACCGATGCCGATGCCGCCGCCGACATACGGCGAGAATCCGGCGACCGTCGGCAGATCGAAATAGGCATTGGCCATCGCGTAGAGCGAATCATACTCGGCGCGGTCGGTGCCGATACAGTTGCGGATGAAGTCATCGCCCAGAAAGGTCACACCCGAATCGCTGTCCACGAACTCACCCCAGCCGTTGCAAGGATTGGGGTCTGTATCCAGCACGATCTGGTCAGCGGGCGTTCCGGCCGGTTCGGTGCCGGACAAATATAGCAGCTGTGTCGTGGAGAAGTTGGAACCCTGGATGCGTCCAAGATTGCCTTCAACGCGGAAAAAGTCGTTGAACCGGTAGCCCGAACCGACGCTGAAATGCGTTTTGTCCATGAAATTGTTGGTCTCATAGACCGCAAGCGCCGGGTTGCCAACAGTCGAAACCTCGTGGCGACCGGCGAAATTGTAGCCGATATCGCCGCGGATGTACCACCCGGACCCCAGTTCGGCCGGCTTTGTGAAGTTCGCATCATCCACGAAGATCGACGTGTCCATGTCGGCTGCGGCAGCCGGCGACGCGAGAAGCGGGAAGGTGGCGGCAGCGGCCAACAAATGACCGATCATTGTGCAAATCTTCATGTCAGGTCTCACGCAAATATCCGGCCAGGAAGATCATCTCCCAATCGGCCCTCATGAAACCCATCATTAACGATAAGAGTTAAGTGGCGGTTAAGCATGGAAATTAACCGGATGCGTTCAAAAGTTTGGCGAACCATAACGCAAAACGGGCCCGGCTGTTTCCAGCCGGGCCCGTGATTTGAAGTCCGAAAGTCGGAGCTTACTTGTAGACAGGTGTCGGGTGATAGACAACCGGCTCCGGCAGAGCGGCCGTCTTGCAGCCGCCGAACTTGTAGCGCATGCCTGCGCGCACTTCATGGCTGTCGATGCCGCGATCGATGCCGACGCCGGTGCCCGAACGGGCCTCATAGCCGAACATCTCGTTGCCGGAGATGCGCTTGTAGCGGTAGCCGACATCAGCGGCGAGATTGCAGGTGATGTCGACCGATGCACCGGCCATCGCCGCATAGGCAAAGCGCCAGTTGGTCGCACCTTCATGCACATAGTCGCCGGACTGGTCGAAGCCCGGTCCGATGCTGTTTGTCAGTTCGTGCCAGGTCACGCGCGCACCGCCGATACCGGCGCCGACATAGGGCGTGATGCGGCCATAGGTACCGAGATCGACATAGGCGTTTGCAAGCAGCGTCCAAGCCTTGAAGCCTGTCGTATCGCTGGATGTGCAGGGAACAACAGTACCCGTGACCAGCTGTGTGCAGGTACCGGTCGTCGATCCGTGGAAGTTCGACTTGAAGCTGTGATCAAGCGTCAGATCGGCGCGCAGGAAATGGTTGAAATGATAGCCGACACCACCGCCGACGCTGAAGCTTTCTTTCAGCTTGCCTTCAAGGAAGCCGTTGAAGCCGGTCGGCGTCATGTAGTCGGCACCGCGGAACTTGTTCCAGCCGTAGCCGACATCGCCGCGGATGTACCAGCCGCCGATCTTGGCCGGCAGGGCCTCGGGTACGTCATAGACCGGCGGTTCGATGACGATAGGATCGCCGAGGTCTGCGGCATGCGCAGCAGCCCCCAGTGTGAACAGGATGGCGGCAGAAGCCGCGAGTTTGGTCGCTGCGTGTTTCATCGGTTTTCCCTCAAACAGCCCAATAATGGACAAGCGCGCACTGCCACGCTTTGAGGCATCATCAACCGCAATGGTTAAATCAGACTTAACCCTGTTCCTTTACCGCGTTTATTCACCATGTCTGGCAAGGCAAGACGCGAATACTCAAGTTCAGGCAGCCGACCGAAGACCGCCGATCGCACCGATGATGTCATCGACGACGGTCTCGACCAACATGCGGTCATCACCTTCTGCCATCACCCGGATCAAGGGTTCGGTTCCCGACGGGCGGATCACCAGGCGGCCGCTGTTGCCAAGACGCTGGCGACCATCTTCGACTGCCGCCTTCACACGATCGTCTTCCAGCGGCTTGCCGCCGGCAAACCGCACGTTCTTGAGGATCTGCGGCACCGGCTCGAACATCCGGCAGGCTTCGCTTGCCGGCTTGCCGGACGCGATGATGCTCGCGACCACCTGCAGGGCCGAGACGATGCCGTCGCCGGTCGTCGAATAATCGGTCAGGATGATGTGGCCGGACTGTTCGCCGCCGACATTGTAGCCGTGGGCGCGCATGTGTTCGACCACGTAGCGGTCGCCAACCTTGGTGCGGGCCAGATCGAGGCCTGAACTGTTGAGGTAGCGCTCGAGCCCGAGATTGGACATGACGGTCGCAACAATGCCGCCACCGCGCAACAGTTCGCGCTGCTGCCAATCGGCGGCGATCATCGCCATCAACTGGTCGCCATCGACGATTTCGCCTTTCTCGTCGACGATCAGAACACGGTCAGCATCGCCGTCCAGCGCAATGCCGAGATCAGCGCGCACTTCGGTTACCTTGCGGCGCAGTGCGCTCGGATTGGTCGAGCCGCAATCAAGGTTGATGTTGGTGCCATCGGGATCATCGTGGATCGTCACCACGTCGGCGCCGAGCTCCCACAGACAGGCCGGAGCCGCCTTGTAGGCAGCGCCATTGGCGCAATCGACGACGATGCGCACACCAGCCAGCGACTGGTCGCGCGGAAACGTCCGCTTGGCGTATTCGATGTAACGATAAAGGTCACCATCGACGCGCTTGGCGCGCCCGATCATCGCAGGCGAAGCAAGGCGCCGCGACAGATCCTGGTCGAGCAGGGATTCGATTTCCGCTTCGATCGAATCCGACAGCTTGAAGCCATCCGGCCCGAACAGCTTGATGCCGTTGTCGCCGAACGGATTGTGCGAGGCGGAGATCATCACGCCGATATCGGCGCGCAGCGAGCGTGTCAGCATCGCGACGGCAGGTGTCGGCACCGGACCGAGCAGGAAGACATCCATGCCAGCAGCCGTGAAGCCGGCGACCAGGGCGTTCTCGATCATGTAGCCGGAAAGGCGCGTGTCCTTGCCGATCACGACGCGGTGGCGATGCGTGCCGCGCTGGAATGCAACACCGGCAGACATGCCGACTTTCATCGCGATTTCAGCAGTCATCGGAAAGCTGTTTGCGGTCCCGCGGATACCATCGGTGCCAAAATACCGTCGTGTCATCGAAGTTCTCCTGTCGCGCCCCGGCACCGATGCTTGCGCCACCGGATGTCATATCCCAACCGCGGTGCCTTGAAAACAACAGGCTGCGATCAGGGTTGACAGGACATGGAAAAGGCCGCGTTGCGCGGCCTTTTCATGGAGGAGTTATGGACGCAGTCCAGAGATTACTGCGGCTGCGGCTCGAGGCTGCCGGTGTCCGGCTCGCCTCCCTTGCCCTGCGATGGACGCTTCGGCGTTGCCTTCGGCACGGCTGACCCGCGCGACGGCGGCGTATCGTCGCCAAGATCGCGGGCTGGCTTGCGGCCGGCCATCAGGTCGCGGATTTCATCGCCCGACAGCGTCTCGTATTCCAGAAGGCCTTCAGCAACCGCGATCCAGTCGTCCTTCTTGGTCGTCAGGACTTCCATGGCGGTCTTGTAGGCCTCTTCGATAAGGTGGCGAACCTCCTGGTCGATGGTCTGCGAGGTCGCTTCCGAGATGTTCTTCGACTGTGTCACCGAATGGCCGAGGAACACTTCCTGCTGGTTTTCACCATAGGCAACGTGGCCCAGCTTGTCGGAAAAGCCCCACTGCGTGACCATCGCCCGTGCAAGCTTGGTGGCCTGCTCGATATCGGACGACGCACCGGACGTGATGTTTTCCTTGCCGAACTTGATCTCTTCCGCCGCGCGGCCGCCCATCATGATCGCAAGACGCGAGACCATGAACTTGTAGCTCATCGAGTAACGGTCGCCTTCCGGCAGCTGCATGACCATGCCGAGCGCACGACCGCGCGGAATGATAGTTGCCTTGTGCACCGGATCTGCGGACGGCACGTTCATCGCCAGCACGGCGTGACCGGCTTCGTGATACGCGGTCAGCGTCTTTTCGGCTTCGGTCATGGCGCTCGAACGACGCTCGGCACCCATCATCACCTTGTCCTTGGCATCTTCGAATTCCTGCATGGTGACCAGGCGCTTGTTGCGCCGCGCCGCCATCAGGGCTGCTTCGTTGACAAGGTTCATCAGGTCAGCGCCCGAAAAACCGGGCGTGCCACGGGCAATGGTCTTCAGATCGACATTGGGGGCAAGCGGCACGTTGCGCACATGCACCTTCAGGATCTTCTCGCGGCCGACGATGTCCGGGTTCGGCACGACGACCTGACGGTCGAAACGGCCCGGACGCATCAGCGCCGGATCGAGAACGTCGGGACGGTTGGTCGCCGCGATCAGGATGATCGATTCGGTCGCTTCAAAACCATCCATCTCGACCAGAAGCTGGTTCAGCGTCTGCTCGCGTTCGTCATTGCCACCGCCGAGACCGGCGCCGCGATGACGGCCAACGGCGTCGATTTCATCGATGAAGATGATGCACGGCGCGTTCTTCTTGGCCTGCTCGAACATGTCGCGCACGCGGCTTGCGCCGACGCCGACAAACATTTCCACAAAGTCGGAACCGGAGATCGTGAAGAACGGCACGTTTGCTTCACCGGCGACCGAACGCGCCAGCAAGGTCTTGCCTGTTCCGGGAGGGCCAACGAGCAGCACACCCTTGGGAATCTTGCCGCCAAGGCGCTGGAACTTCTGCGGATCGCGCAGGAATTCGACGATCTCCTCCAGATCCTGCTTGGCTTCATCGACGCCGGCCACATCGCCGAACGTGACGCGACCATGCGCTTCGGTCAGAAGCTTGGCCTTGGATTTGCCAAAGCCCATGGCGCGCGAACCGCCGCCCTGCATCTGGCGCATGAAGAAGATCCACACGCCGAGAATGACGATCATCGGCAGCCAGGACAGCAGCACGGCAAAGATCGAGTTGGAGCCATCTGTTTCAGGACGTGCGCGGATTTCCACGCCGCGACCGGCCAGACGCTCGACCAGACCCGAATCGCCGGGCGAATAGGTCTGGAAGGTTGCGCCGTTTTCGCCGTACGTGCCGATGATCTGGTCACCGCGAATGGTCACGGACTTCACGCGGCCCGATTCCACTTCCGTCAGGAAGCGGGTGTAGGAAATCTCGCTCGAAGCCGTACGCTCGGCCGGTGCCTGGAACATGTTGAACAGCGCGACCAGCATCAGCGCGATGATCGCCCACAGGGCAAAGTTACGATAGTTCGGGTTCATATTTTCATCCCGCCTGCGCTCAAATGGAGCGCGGTTAAGTCTTGAATTGGAAGATAGGTCTGACTTTCCGCTTTGCCAAGCGCTGCCGCCCGCAATGCGGCGAAATGGTCAATTTGCGCAAACCGGTCGAAATCGGTCTTTTCCGCCGCAAACGGCAGCGCTGGAAGGCCTTGGCGCCCGATCCGTGCGTCAAGCGCTGCTGCTACGGCGTGATCAAAAGATGTCAGCAGGTGATCGGCGCCGTAGGTGCCGCTGCCATCGTTGCGCGCTTCGCGCCCGACGGTCAGCACATCGCCACGACGGCGCAGCGTGCAGCCATGCACGGTCAGGGCGGACCGTTCTGAAGATGCAGACAGGAACGCGGCGATGCTGGCGCTGGCATCGCGCCCCGGCAGATGCGCCCGGCGTCCGACAAGGCTCAACACATGGTGGAGGGCGGTGGCTGTGATGGAATCGCCAGAACCGTTGCCAGACAAGTGCAGAACCGCGCCATCGGCCGTGATCTCTTCAAACACGGCGGGATCACTCAGCTGTTCGGCCATGAACTGCGAATCGCGCAGACGGGCCTGGATATGCGGCAAGCCGTCGGCTCTGGGTGACATGGCCCGCGCTCGGCTGCGTTCAAACGCCAGGTTGGCATTGGTCGGGTCTTCGATCCATGCGATGCCGCCCGCCAAGAGATATTGGCGCAAGGCGATGCGCCGAATATTGATCAGCAGGCGGACAAACCAGGTTCGGCGTTTGTAAAGCGTGGCTGGCGCAATGCCCGCAAGGCCGGGTCCCTCACCGCGCGCTGCGCGCATCAGGACTGTTTCCGCCTGATCATCCGCGGTATGCCCGGTCAGCACGATGGTAGCGCCGAGGCGCCGCGCTGCTTCATCAAGCAGAAGGAAACGCGCCGCGCGCGCCGCAGCCATCAGCCCGCGCTCCGGCTTGTCGCCAACCCAGGACAGCGTCTCGTGGGCAATGCCGAGGCGTTCGCAAAGCGCCGCAACCTGCATGGCTTCGCTGGCGCTTTGCGCGCGAAGCCCATGATCGATGGTGATGGCCACAAGCCGGGTATCTGGCGAATGTGCGCGCAGCCAATCGGACAGGAGAACAAGAAGCGCAGTCGAATCACTGCCGCCGGACACCGCAGCAATGACCGTTCCGCCCGCTGAAGGCCATCTGATGTTTGCGAATGCAGTTGATGCGAGGTCGGACGCGGCCTCGTCAAAACCGGTCAGCATCGAAGCTTGGCGCGCTCTGCCTCGATGGAATTGCGCACAGCCACGGTCATGTCCGGATGGGTCGCGACGGCGTCGGCAAACGTGGCGCAAGCCACATCCCGATTGCCGAGCGCTGCCATGATGGCGCCGATCTTCAGCTTGGTTTCGGCCGCCTTGCCGGCTTGAGGATACCGCGCGCGCGCATCGATGAAGATCGTCGCGGCATCCTCAAACCGGCCTTGTGCCAGCACGGCTTCGCCCAGCCAGAAATGGGCATCGGCGGAAAGCGGATCATCCGGATGGATGTCGACAAAGCTCCGGAACACCTCTTCCGCCATCTTGTAGTCGCCATCAAGCACATGGCGGTATCCGGTCTGGTAAAGCGTCTGCGGGTCGATGGCGCCGGAAACATCACCTGAAGGCGACGGCAAACCTGTGCCTGCTCCCGGAACGATAGGCGCGGAAAAATCAACGCCGGCACCAAGCACATTGCCGGATGGATCGACGGTCAGCGTTCCCAGGGTCCGTGGCGGCTCACCGGCTTGTGCCGGTGCCGGCGCGGCAAGCAGTTGCCCTCCATCGGCAGGCGCATTCGGCGCCACGGCATCCGGAGCAGCTTCCGCCACTCCGGTTTCCGGTTGCGTCGTGGTCGAAGGACTGACCGCGCCCTGCTGTTTTTCTTCCAGCTGCTGCAGGCGGAACTCGTTGTCCTCCTGCTGCTTGCGCAGGGTTTCCTGCATCTGCAGAAGCTGGAAGTTCAGCTCCTCCAGCTGTCCGGTCAGCATGCGTACCTGTTCTTCCAACTGGAAAAGTCGCGGATCGGTGACCTGCGCCTGCGCCATTGGCGCGGCTGACAGCACGGTCGCGAAAATCGCCGTTGCCGCCCACCTCAATGTCTTGATGTCGAGAACCATCTTGTCTTCTGACCCCTTGTGCCCCGTTTGCGGCCGGGTCGCAGCATGCAACCGGACCATGCGGGCGAAAGTGTGTTTGGCAGATCGGCCCGTCAACAAAAAAGCGGCCGAAGCCGCTTTCCTGTCGTCAGATCATGCAGAATTTGGGTGTCAGCTGCCGCCGGCAAGCGCCGTGACTGCACGGCGGTTCTGCGACCAGCAGGAAATGTCGTCGCAGACCGCGACCGGACGTTCCTTGCCGTAGGAAATGGTGTTGATGCGGCCGGCATTGACGCCCTGCCCGGCGAGATACGCCTTGGTGGCCGCTGCACGACGGGCGCCGAGCGCCAGGTTATATTCGCGCGTGCCGCGCTCGTCCGCATGGCCTTCGATCGTGATGGCATAATTCGGATATTGGTTGAGCCACTGAGCCTGACGCGTCAGCGTCGCCTGCGCATCGGCGCGGATCGACGAGGAGTCCGTATCGAAGAAAATGCGATCGCCGACATTGACGGTGAAATCCTGGCTGGAGCCCGCGACAGCGCCATTGGCGCCGACACCACCGAGGCCGAGATCACCCGGATTGTTCGGAAGCGGCTTTTTGGTCGCGCAACCGGCAAGTGCCAGCGCAGTGACAGCGATGATGAGCGCGGTGCGCATCGGGTGCGTGCCTGTGCGGCCTGCAGATGTGGAAACCATGGCCTTGAACCTCACGGGTAATGGGAAAGTCCGGGAATTGAACTTTTTTCGAAGTCTTTTCTTAACGCTGTCGCCGTTAATCGCCGGTTCGCAAGGATGGTTAACATTCTCTTGAAATCCGGCACCGCAGCGCAGCATGCAACGCTGCGGTGACGCTTAATTGCGGCGAGAAGACGACATCATTCGAGAAGCGGCGACCATGCAGGGTCGGAAGCAAAGCCTTCCACGGCAACCCGCTGCTCGTTGCGACCGGTCAGGTCAATCATGTAAAGCTGCGGACCGCCGGCGCCCTGATCCTGGCGGAAAAACATCAGGTAGCGGCCGTTCGGTGCCCAGGTCGGCCCCTCATTGTGGAAGCCGGTCGTCAGGATGCGTTCGCCCGAACCATCCGGCTTCATCACGCCGATCGAGAACTGGCCGCCCGATTGCTTGGTGAATGCAATCAGATCCCCGCGCGGCGACCAGACCGGTGTCGAATAGGAACCGTTGCCGAACGAGATGCGGTTGGCTTCGCCGCCACCGGCACCCATCACGTAAAGCTGCTGA
Source organism: Roseitalea sp. (assembly GCA_041752455.1). Taxonomy (GTDB): domain Bacteria; phylum Pseudomonadota; class Alphaproteobacteria; order Rhizobiales; family Rhizobiaceae; genus JBGSWL01. The sequence continues at coordinate 17,182 of JBGSWL010000149.1, forward strand.
CGGCCGCCACGATCACTTTCGAAGACGATTCTCCCACCATCCGGCGAATAGGACGGTGATGTGTCGATCGACGATGAACTGGTCAGGCGCGTGGTTGAACGCGAGCGCAAGTCCATCGCGTAGATGTTGGAGTTGCCGTCCGGTTGCAGCAGGCTGAGAATGACACGCTGACCGTCCGGAGAAAACCGTGGCGAGAAGGTCATGCCCGGGAAGTCGCCGATCAGCTCGCGCTGCCCGGTTTCCAGCTGCAGGAGATAGACGCGCGGCTCGCCGCCGGCAAAGTCCATGTAGGTGATTTCCTGACGGCTCGGGGAGAACCGAGGCGTCAGCACGATATCGCCGCCCTGCGTCAGATAGCGAAGGTTGGCGCCGTCCTGGTCCATGATTGCGAGCCGCTTGACCCGGTTGGAACGCGATCCGCTTTCCGAAACGAACACGACGCGGGTATCGAAGTAGCCCTTTTCGCCTGTCAGGCGCTCATAGATGGCATCGGAAATGATGTGCGCAACACGGCGCCAGTTGTCCGGGTTGGTGAAGAACTGTTCGCCGGTCATCTGCTCGCCCGCAAACGTGTCCCAGAGGCGGAACTCGGCCTTCAGGCGACCGCCCTCCATGGTGACCCGGCCGGTCGCCAGCGCCTGCGCATTGATGACGCGCCAATCTTCAAAGCGCGGTGCCGCATCCGGGTTGGTGACGGTCTCGATGAACGCGCCCTTGTCGACCGGTGCAAACAGCCCGGAACGGCGCAGGTTTTCGGCGATGACCTGCGAGATCTGCGCGCCAAGCCCGTCACCGGAAATGAAGTCCGTGATCGCAATCGGCAACGGTTCGATCGTGCCTTGGTTGATGTCGATCTCTACCAGCGCGCGCGCCGGGGTGGCAATGGTCGCCGCCGATACGAGCAGAAGCGTCATGGCGGCAACGAGCCGCCGCAGCACGGTATTCAACATGTCAGCATTTCCTTTGCCGCGTGACCCGGTCTGCCGGGCGGTTACGCATGGATTGGCACGATTACATGACACAAGATGGCCAAACATAAGGCGGGTTTGCATCAGAACATCTCGCTTGGATCAAAATTGACGACAACATCGCGCCAGGCGTCGTATTTGTCGGCCGGGAGACGAAAGCCGTTTTGCTGACTGTTGCAGCGGCGTATTGCCCGAAGCGCACTTTCATCCATGGGCCGGTTGCCTGAGCTGCTTGTCACGGTCGGCACCCCATCGAGAAGGCCGCTTGGATCAAGGCGGAACCGAACGGATACCTTCAGTGATTCGGCACCTTCAGCGCCCGCTGGAACAGACCAGCATCCCTGAATTTGGCTACGCAAGGAGTCCATCTCACTCTGCGTCAGGGTCGAGCCGCCGGTCGTGCGTTCACCGCCGGCGGAGGCCGGCGCGGTGCTTGCTGCCG